>DASZQT010000292.1:0-6165 GCA_035549515.1 Pseudolabrys sp.
TACGACCCCAAGCGCGCGATCACCTCCGGTCCCGGCTACGTCAAGCCGAAGCCGGTCGCCGCGCTGCCGGGAGCTGGAGCGCAAGAATGACTCGTCCTGTTCTGATTGTTGGCGGCGGTCCCGCCGGGCTTTCGGCCGCGCAGGCGCTGGCGGGCGCCGGCCAGCGCGTGGTGCTGGTCGAGAAAGCCGATAGGCTGGGCGGCTCGCCGATCTTGTCGGGCTACGCCAAGCTGGTGCCGTCGGGCGAATGGGCCAAGGACGCCATCGGCGGCATGGTTGCCCGCGTCGAGGGCAACAAGCTCGTCGATGTGCGGAAGAACACGACGGTGAAGAGCTTCACCGGCGGGCCGGGCGACTTCCGCGCCACGCTGTCGGACGGCTCGACGGTCGAGGTGGGCTCCGCCATCCTCACCACCGGCTTCACGCACTTCGACTCGGTCAACAAGCCGGAATGGGGCTTCGGCACTTATCCGGACGTGGTCACCACCACGCAGGTCGAGCAGATGCTGTCGTCGGGCAAGGGCGTGCGCTGTCCGTCCGACGGGCGCGAGCCCGAGCGCGTCGCGATCCTTCTGTGCGTCGGTTCGCGCGACCGCCAGATCGGCCGCGAATGGTGCTCGAAGATCTGCTGCACGGTCTCTTCGAACCTCGCGATGGAAATCCGCGAGCATCTGCCGAAGTCGAACGTCTATATCTACTACATGGATATCCGCACCTTCGGCCTGTACGAGGACCTCTACTACTGGGAAAGCCAGGAGACCTACAAGGTCAAGTACATCAAGGCGCGTATCGCCGAAGTCACCTCGGACGGCAAGCGGCTCCTGGTGAAGGGCGAGGACACGCTGGTCAAGCGCCCGATCTCGATCCCGTTCGACATGGTGGTGCACGCGATCGGCATGGACCCCAACGTCGACAACATGACGATCTCGGCGGTGTTCGACGTCAAGCTGCAGAAGCACGGCCACATCGAGAAGGCGCCGACCTATTCCAATATGTCGGCCACCTCGCGCGCGGGCGTGTTCGTCGCCGGCGCGGCGACCGGCCCCGAGACCATCGACGACTCGATCGCGCAAGGCCAGTCGGCCGCGATGGCGGCGCTCAACTGCGTGCGCGGACCGATCACGGAGGCCGCCGAGTGATGTGGCCGCTCGCCAGCCATAAGCACAAGACGGAGTCCAAGACGGCGGCGCCGGCTCCGGCGCGGCCGGTGCTCGACCTGTCGGGCCCACGGCTGCGGCGTGCGTTCGAGAATCTGGTCGAGTCGGCGGACGAGAGCGGCGGCGTCGAGCGCTATGTCGGCGCGCTGGCGCTCAAGGCCTCGCTGTTCGAGGAAGTGCTCGGCAAGGGCAGGGTGCGCGAGCTGACCGAGCCGGAATTCTACGATCTCGCCGCCTTCATCACGCCGGTGCGCCGGCGCATCGGCGCGTGGCTCGGCAAGAACGGCTTTGCCGCTATGCGCAGCCGCCTGGAGGCGCTGCTCAATGGCTGGTCGGATGTGTCGACCGCCGACCGTCGTATGGCCGAGTTCGTGACGAGTTTCCCGGCCGACCGCGAACACCGCTGGGTGCGCGATCTCGCCGCCGAAGTGCTGCACTTCACCGCGCCCGACCGCTATCCGCTGATGACGCGCTGGATGTGGGACGCGCGCGTGAATACCGGCGTGATCCGTGAAATCTGGCACACCGCCGACGACCGCGAGCCGGGCACCATCGCGGTGCCGGACGGCTTCGCCACTTTCGTTACGCTGCGCGAGGAGCTGGAAGGCTTCCTGCAGAGCAACGGCGCGTTCCGCGACCTGCCGTATTATGTCGACCTGCTTTGCGCCCACATTTATGCCGCCTACATCAACGACAAAGGCGGCCAGTATCTGCACGCGGATTTCTGCGGCCCCGCCAAGGTCGATGCGATGGCGCATACGCGCCGCCTGCTCGGCCTCGATGCGGTCGACACCGAATCCGGCCGCACGCGCCTCAAGCTGATCGACGGCGAAGCCTATGTGCTGGGCGAGCCGCGCCGTTTGAGCTCGTGAAGGAGCGACCATGCCGATTCACGAAAAATCGCTGATCCGTCCCGAGAACCTCGTCACCCACGAGCATCTCGAAATCGAGGGCGTCGACGTCTCCGGGCATTGGAGCACGTTCATCAAGTCGCGGGCCGTCACCGACTATAATGAAGAGATGCAGGAGGAGATCGCCGCGCTGCCGGGCGGCGAATATATCCATCGCTGCTGGCAATGCGGCTCCTGCACCAATGCCTGCACGGTCAACGCGATCAATCCGGACTTCAACCCGCGCTATTGGATTTACCTGATCCGCATGGGCTTCGAGAGCGAGCTCCTGCGCGACAAGGACATCATCTGGCAGTGCGTGTCCTGCAACAAATGCACCTATGCCTGCCCGCGCGACGTCAATCCGGAAGGCGTGATGAAGGCGACCGCGCATTGGCTGGAGCTCAAGGGCCACACCGAGAAGAAGCCGTCGATGATCTTCGACGAGGCTTTCTCCGAGCAGGTCTTTGCCACCGGCAAGATCGAGGACGGCCGCGTGCTGCGCGAGTTCTTCGCGCGGACCAAGCAGCCGCTGATGCAGGACTGGCTCATTGCGATGGTGCGCAGCCTGCTGATGCGGCTGCCGGTCGCCCTCATGATGAAGCTCGGTCTCGCCACGCTGTTCCGCCCGCGCACACGCGGCTGGGGCAAGGCGCAGGCCGCAATCGACGAATATGTGCATGAGCGCGAGGCGGCCGCCCGCAAGGCGCTGCACCTCGACGCGCAAGGAGCCGAGTGATGAGCGGCAAGTACGACAAGGTCGCCTATTATCCGGGCTGTGCGCTCGAAGGCACCGGGCATGCCTATAACCGCTCCACCAAGGAAGTCGGCAAGGCGCTCGGCCTCGAGATCACCGAATTGAAGAACTGGAACTGCTGCGGCGCCATGGAGGTCAAGAACGTCGACCCCAAGCTGCAGACCTACCTCTCGGCGCGCAATCTTTCGATCGCCGAGGACATGGGGTTCAAGACCGTGATGGCGCCGTGCAACGGCTGCTATCACAATCTCAAGAAGGCCGAATACGACCTCGCGCATGACGAAGCCTCGCGTGAGATCACCGACCGGCTGTCGCGCAAGGCCGGCCACAAGACCTACGAGGCCGGCCAAGTCGAGACCATCCACGCGCTCGACTGGATCAAGCAAGGGATCGGCGAGGAAGGCCTGAAGAAGCGGGTGAAGAACTCGCTGAAAGGTCTCAAGATCGCCAACTACTATGGCTGCATGTACACGCGGCCCCGTCACATCTTCCCGGAAAAGGACAAGGGGCCGGGCTCGGAATCGACATCGAAGCCGCATTTCATGGATGACCTGCTGGCGGCGGCCGGTGCGGAGAATGTCGAGTATCCGCTCAAGACCGCCTGCTGCGGCGGCGCGCATACGCTGTCGGACAGCGACACCTCGACCAAGCTGGTGCTCAACCTGCTCACCACTGCGGAAGCCTGCGGCGCCGACGTGATCGCCACCGAATGCCCGACCTGCCACACCGGCCTCGAAATGCATCAGGCCCGCGCGGAGAAGGTGTTCGGCCGCAAGACCACGGTGAAGATCCTGTATTTCACGCAGTTGCTCGGCATGGCGCTCGGCCTGTCGGCGCGCAAGGTCGGCGTGCAGGAGAACTTCTCGGATTCGATGGACCTGCTGCGCGAGAAGGGACTGTACTGATGGGCGACGCCCGCAGCATGAGCTTCGACGACATCGCCGCGCGGCTCGACGCCATCGTGGCGATGCCGGACGAGGCGCTTGTGGCGGCGGCCCCACAATACGCCGATGAATTGCTGGCGCTCGGCGAGAGCGTGCTGGAAGCCTGGGTGGCCTCGCGCGGCGAGACGCCGACGGCGCAGACGGTGGAAGGCTTCCGCTTGCTCGCACTGCATCGCCAGGGTGCGCGCGGCGAGCCGAGCTTCAATGCCTGCCGCGAGACCTGCCGCGAGCTGGTCTATCACCACAATCTGGTGCGGCTCGAGCCTGCGCATGCCGACACCGCCCGAAGGCTGCGCCTCGGTGCTATGGTGGCGCGCCATTTGACGCTGTTCGTCGGCGGCAAATTGGAAGTGGTGGGGCTTGGCGAGTTCTGCTGTGCTTCCAAGCCGCTGCGCCAGAATGAAACCGCGGCGTCGCCCGCCGAAACAGTTCGACAATAAGGAGGACCCATGCCGACAGTCCGTGGCTGCAACCTTCCCGACGATCTGCTCTACGACGTCGAGAACAATATCTGGTACCGCGAGAACGCCGACGGCACCGTCACGCTCGGCATGACCGCGGTGGCCGCCGCGATGGCCGGCCAACTCGTCGCCTTCACCGCCAAGAAGGCGGGCCGCTCGGTCGATGCCGGCAAATCCTGCGCCACCGTCGAATCCGGCAAATGGGTCGGCCCCGCCAAGATCGCGTTCGACGCCGAAGTGGTCGAGGTCAATGCCGAGCTGACCGGCTCGCCCAAGCTCGCCAATGCCGAGCCTTACGGCGCGGGCTGGATGGTCAAGGTGAAGCCGAAGGATTGGGCGGCTGCCAAGCCGAGCCTGGTGCCCGGCGCCACGGTGGCCGCACCTTACGAAGCCAAGATGACGGCGGACAATTTCGCCGGCTGCGCGCCGGCGTAACGGGAGCGGTGCGCGGGTCGCGCGCGCCATAGCTGTAAACGGGGGTGGAACGATGAGCGGCGATACCAATACCAAAAGCATGTCGATGATCGTCACCAAAGGGTCGCTGGACTGGGCCTATCCGCCCTTCATCCTGGCGACCACGGCGGCCGCCATGGGCCTCGAAGTGACGATGTTCTTCACCTTCTACGGCCTCACGCTCCTGAAGAAGAAGCTCGACCTGAAAGTCACCACGCTCGGCAATCCGGCGATGGAGATGCCGATGTTCGGCATGCATATCGGCATGCCCAATCTCGTCTCGGCCGTTCCGGGCGTGGACGCTGCCGCCACAGCGATGATGAAAAATCTCATCAAGAAAAAAGGCGTGGCCTCGATCGAGGAGCTGCGCGACATGGCGCTCGAGGCCGACGTCAAGATGATCGCCTGCCAGATGACCATGGACCTGTTCGAATATAGCCGCGACGACATGATCGACGGCCCTGTGCTCGGCGGCGCGGCCACCTATATCGAGACCGCGACCAAGAGCGACATCAACCTGTTCATCTAAATGCAAGCGTAACGCTTTCAAGGACACTCAAGGAGACGTCATGGCTGACCAAGTTCTCGACGCCAAGGGGCTGAACTGCCCGCTGCCGATCCTGCGCGCCAAGAAGGCGCTCAAGGAAGTGCCGGTCGGCGGCACGCTGCAGGTGATCGCGACCGATCCCGGCGCGGTGAAGGATTTCGAGGCATTCTGCCGCACCACCGGCAACGACCTCGTCGAGTCGAAGGCCGACGGCAAGGTTTTCGAATTCCTGATCAAGCGCACGGCGTAAGCCGCGAGCGCGGAGAAGGAAACGATGGAAAGCAAGCCGCTCTACATCCTGCTCTGCTCGGGCGAGCACGAAAAGCTGCAAATGGCGGCCATGATTGCCTCGGTCGCCGCCGTCTCCGACCGCGCGGTCGAAGTGTTCGTGAGCATGAATGCCGTGGTCGCCTTCGCCAAGGATGCGCCGGCGGCCGAGCGCTATCATGGCGGCACCTTTTCCAAACTGCTCACCGAAAAGCGCGCGCCCGATCCCATGGTGCTGTTCCGGCAGGGGCGCGAGCTCGGCAGCCTCAAGCTGTGGGCTTGCTCGATGGCGCTCGACGTGCTCGCCTGGGAGATGGATCGGCTGGAGGACGACATGTTCGACGGCGCGCTCGGCCTCACCAAATTTCTGTCGGACGCCGAGACCGGCCAGTTCATCACGCTGTGACGGCGCTCATCACGCTTTGAAGACGGGGCAAGGAACGAGAGGCACGTGCGAACAAAATGAGTACGAGACAGACAATCGACGCCCGCGGCGCTTTCTGCCCGGGGCCGCTGATGGAGCTGATCGCGACGCTCAAGCTGGTCGAGATCGGTGACGAGATCGAGGTGCTGTCGAGCGACAAGGGCTCGGCCAGCGACATCCCGGAATGGGTGAAAAAGGTGAAACACGAACTGGTGGGTGTCACGAAAGAGGGCGACCACTGGAGCATCGTTGTGCGGAAGGCGAA
>DASZQT010000293.1:0-17730 GCA_035549515.1 Pseudolabrys sp.
ATCTATGTGCTGGAGGTCAATCCGCGCGCCTCGCGCACGGTGCCCTTCGTCGCCAAGGTGATCGGCCTGCCGGTTGCCAAAATCGCGGCCCGCGTCATGGCCGGCGAGAAGCTGTCGAGCTTCAGGCTGACCCCGCCGGCCTTCAACCATCGCGCGGTGAAGGAGGCCGTGTTCCCCTTCGCCCGCTTCCCCGGGGTCGACACCGTGCTGGGCCCGGAGATGAAATCGACCGGCGAGGTGATGGGCATCGACGGCTCGTTCGACATCGCCTTCGCCAAGAGCCAGATCGGCTCCGGCACCAGCCTGCCGCGCTCGGGCACCGTATTTGTGTCGGTGCGCGACGCCGACAAGCCGCGCATCCTGCCGGCGGTGAAGCTGTTGGCTTCGCTTGGTTTCAAGACCATCGCCACCTCGGGGACCCAGCGCTACCTGGCGGAACAGGGGGTGCCGGCGACTAAGATCAACAAGGTATTGGAAGGCCGCCCCCACATCGTAGACGCCATCAAGAATGGCGGGGTGCAGCTCGTTTTCAATACCACTGAGGGGGCCACGGCGCTGGCCGACAGCCGGTCGCTGCGCCACGCGGCCCTCTTGCATAAAGTGCCGTACTACACCACACTTTCGGGTGCCGTCGCTGCGGCGCAGGGCATAAAAGCCTATCTCGGGGGCGACCTCGAGGTTCGCGCGCTGCAAAGCTACAATAACGGGCGGAACTGACACGGTTCCGGCCTCGGGGCTCAGGCGGCGGTGCGAGTTTGGCCTGGCAAGTCCACGGTCGCGGCAAGGGTGAAACCGGCCGCGATTTGGGTTTTTTTGACCGGCTGCGTGGAAATGACTCCGCTGCGGAACCCCGCGGCTGGAGTTTTATTGCGGATGGGTGACCCCATTCAAAAAAGGAAGCCTTGGCGGCGCGGCACAAGCTCGTCCGCCAGGAGGAGATGAGACGATGGAAAAGATCCCGATGACGGCCGCCGGCTATGCCGTGCTGGAGGGCGAACTCAAGCACCGCCAGCAGATCGAGCGGCCCCGCATCATCCAGCAGATCACCGAGGCGCGCTCGCATGGCGACCTGTCGGAGAACGCCGAGTATCACGCCGCCAAGGAGCAGCAATCGCTCAACGAGGGCGCCATTGCCGAGCTCGAGGACAAGCTCGCGCGCGCCGACGTGATCGACGTCTCCAAGCTGTCGGGCGACACCATCAAGTTCGGCGCCACCGTGACGCTGATCGACGAGGACACCGAAGAGAAGAAGGTGTGGCAGATCGTTGGCGAGCCGGAGGCCAATGCCAAGGCGGGCAAGATCTCGATCGCCTCGCCGCTTGCGCGCGCGCTGATCGGCAAGGTCAAGGGCGCTTCGGTCGAGGTCAACGCGCCGGGTGGCGCCAAGGCCTATGAGATCAAGAAGGTGGAGTGGCGCTGAAGCCGGCGCCGCAACGCGGCGTCGCGCCGGCTGACGCGACAAAATCCTGCGCCACACCTTTCAGTCGATGCGTCAGCCACGCATTCTCATTACGTGAGCCACAACCCACTCCGCTCTGCACATCCGCGTCGCTGTCATACGGCGCGGATTTGCATTCACGCGCCTGCGCCATTGCAAATGACTCGATAAAGCTGAACAGTGCGGCCGCGCTGGATAGAACAATAAATTCACGGAGGATTCGCGATGAGATTTCCGCGTCGTCAGTTCTTGCAATGGGCCGCCAGCATGGCCGCGCTGCCGGTTGCTTCCCGAGTCGCATGGGGTGAGACTTATCCGTCGCGGCCGATCCGCATGATCGTGCCGTTTCCCGCCGGCGGACCGACCGACATCGTGGCGCGGCCGTTCGCGCAATTCCTCGGCGAGGCGCTCAAGACCACGGTGGTGATCGACAACCGCGGCGGCGCCGGCGGCTCGGTCGGTGCCAATGTGGTCGCAAAATCCGCGCCCGACGGCTACACGCTGCTGATGGCGACCGTCGGCACCAACGCTATCAATGCTTCGCTCTACAAGAAGCTGCCCTATGACGCGGTGAAGGACTTCACGCCGATCGCGCAGGTGGCGGCGGCGCCGGTCGCCGTCGTAACGCATCCGTCGGTGCCGGTGAAAAGCCTCGCCGAACTGGTGGCGCTGGCGAAGAAGCAGCCGGGCAAGCTCAATTTCGGTACCGCCGGCAACGGCTCGCCCGGCCATCTCACCGCCGAGATGTTCAAGGCGGCCGCCGGCATCGACATCCGCCACGTACCCTACAAGGGCAGCGCGCCGGCGGTGACCGACCTGCTCGCCGGGCAGATCCAACTGATGTTCGATCCGCTGCAATCGGTGCTGTCGAATGTGCGTGCCGGCAATCTGCGCGCGCTCGCCGTCAGCAGCGCGGCGCGCTCGCCGGTCGCGCCGGATGTGCCGACCATTGCCGAGTCGGGCTATCCGGGCTTCGAATCCACCGCTTGGTGGGGCGTGTTCGCGCCCGCCGGTCTGCCGGCCGCGGAAGCCAAGACGCTGGCCGACGCTTCCGAGCAGATCGTGAACGGCAAGATTTTCCACGACCGGCTGTCTCCGCTCGGCGTCGTTCCGACGGTGCGCAAGCTCGCGGCGTTCGGCGAATTCCAACAAGCCGAGATCGCGAAATGGGGCAAAGCGGTGCGCGATTCGGGAGCGACGATCGAGTAATGACGGCCATGAAACTGAACGACGAAGAACAGGACATGCTGGCGGGCAAATTCGGCCCGGTCGCGCGTGAGGCGTTGCAGCATCAGATCATGGTGGGCGAGTTTTTCGGCGCGGAGGATTTCGTGCCGGTGACACAGGCCCACATCATGGCCGACACCGAAAGCCTCGGCGAAGCCGGCGTGCAATGGCTGGAAGGGCTCGCCGCCAATCGCGAGGGCCGCACCGGCGTCTGCATTCCCACCATCACCGATCCGCGTGGCACCGATTTCGCCAAGGCCGCGTTTCTCGGGCAGACCAGCAGCATGGTCGCGCTCGAACGGCGCGCCATCGACGCCTTCGTCAAGCTCGGCGTCAGCATGACCGACACCTGCATCAACTATCAGACGGTGCAGGCGCCGATCCGCAACGAACACGTCGCCTTCGGCGATACCGGCGTGGTGATCTATTCGAACTCGGTGTGCGGGGCGCTTTCCAACTTCGAAGGCGGTCCGTCGGCGCTGTCGGCCGGCCTGACCGGCCGCACGCCGCGCTACGGTTTTCATCTGCCGGAGCAGCGGCAGTCGACCGTGCATATCCGCGCCGATTTCACTCCGGAGACACTCAATGACTGGGGCGCGCTCGGCGCACTGATCGGCCGCGTCGCCGGCAATTATTGGGCAGTGCCGGTGATCGAGGGTATCGAAGGCGCGCCGCGCTCCGACCAGCTCAAGCATTTCGGCGCGGCCATGGCGAGCTTCGGCTCGATCGCGCTGTTCCACATGGTCGGCGTGACGCCGGAAGCCGATCGGCTCGCCGACATCGCGCCGCCCGGATTGCCCAGCCATCGCATCGGCCGCGACGAGGTGAAGGCGCTGCAGGCCGCCTATCGCCAGGACGGCAAGATCGACGTCGTGGTGTTCTCGGCGCCGCAGCTCAGCCTTTACGAGCTGCGCGATCTCGCCGCGCTGTGCGACAATCGCAGCTTTACCGTACCGCTCCTGGCCGTGACCTCGCCGCAGGTGAAGCCCGACGCCGACCGCATGGGCTACACCGCGCGCATCGAGAGCGCCGGCGGCACCGTGCTCTCGGGCATGTGCTTCTATCAGTCCTATGCGCGCGAGATCGCGGAGGCAAAAGGCTGGAAGCGTCTCGTCACCAATAGCGCCAAACTGGTCAACATCCTGGGCGGCTACGGCTATCAGCCCATGCTGGGCACGATGGAGTCCTGCGTCGAGGCCGCTGTCTCGGGGAGCATGCAATGAGTGCCAAGGGCAAGGTCTTCAAGGCGCGCCACGCGATGGGTCGCCGCGTGCGCGGCACCGCGCTGGTGGCGAGCGACGGATTTTCGGCGCGCTACGATCTCGATCGCATCAAAGGCATCTTCTCGCGCCCGAGCCATAAGCTGGCCGGCCAGTCCTATGTCGGGAAGATCCTGGTGGTGGAAACCGCGAAGGGCGGCGTCGCCAGCGCCTGGATGCTGCACGAGATGAATTCGCGCGGACTTGCGCCGCTCGCCTTCGTGTTCAACAGCGTCAATCCGATCCTGGCGCAGGGCGCGGCGCTCGCGCATCTGCCGATGCTCGCGGGCTTCGACGAGGACATCACCAAGGCGATCGCCAACGGCGCCGAGGTGGAGATCGATCCCGAGCAAGGCACGATCACGGTGCTGGGCTAAGCGGGCTGCACCAGGCCGAACATGCGCGCGGCGACGAAGACGCCGCCGCCGAGCGCAAAGATCAAAAGCGGGTGCAGGCGCGGCTGCCAGGACATGAGCCCGGCCGAGCCGAACGCCACCGCCCAGGCCATGGGGCCGCCGTGGCCGATCTGCAGCACGGTCATCGCACCGGCAAGCACCAGGCCGATGCCGATCGGAGCAAGCCCTTGCTCGAGCGCGGTGTGCCAGCGCTTGCCGCGATGGCGGCGCCACATTAGCGCAACGCCATAGCAAACCATCGACGACGGCAGGAACAGAGCGAGCGTCGCGACCACCGCGCCCCACCAGCCGGCGATATGCCAACCGATCAGCGTGGTCAGCATCGAGCCCGGCCCGGGCGCGGCGCGCGCGATGGCGAACAGATCGACGAACTCGCGCGCGCTGACCCAATGATGCAGGTCGACCGCCTGATGATGGATGCCGGCCAGCACGCTGGTGCCGCCGCCGATCGACACCAGCGAGAACGGCACGAACACCAAGAGCAGCGCGAGCGTCGTATCATCCTTCATCGGTGCTGCTCCTCCTCCAGGCCGCCCATACCGATAAGGGCCCGACGATCGCCACCACCAGCAGCAGCGACACATGCAGGAAGGCGACGCCGACGAAGGTCGCCAACAGCGCGGCGAGCGAGGCCAGGTTGCGCGAGGCGCGGCGCACACCGCGGAACGCCACGATGAGCAGCAGGCCGATGGCCGCCGCCGCGATGCCGGTCATGGCGGTCTCGACGAAGGGCAATCCGCTGATCGCGCTGTAGACGCTGGCAAGCCCGATCACCGCAAAGAACGGACCGCACAAGAGCGCGAAGAACGCCGTCGCGGCGCCCGCCACGCCATACAGCTTCTGCCCGACATAGACCGATAGATTGGTGATGTTGGCGCCGGGGAGAATCTGGCTCATGGCGAGCCCCGACATGAACTCGTCTTCGTCGAGCCAGCCGCGCAGCAGCACGACTTCGCGGAACACCCAGCCGCTCAGACCGCCGCCGAAGCTGAACAGCCCGATGCGAAAAAACACCAAGAACAGGGAAAGAAGCGAAGGTCGGCTGTCGGGAACTGCCACGTGAGATCGGTCGCTGAGAAGACGAGGCCGCAAATTGCGTCAGGTGCGAGCGGTTCGCAACACGAAAGGACGCATCCCAGCTACGCGCTCCTCGGTAGCCCATTAGTTGGTCGCGAGCCGGCCCCGGCGGGGCCGGCCAGCGCCAAGTTCCGCCTAATCCACCTTTTTGATACCGGCCTGCGCGATGACACCGCCCCATTTATCCATCTCGGCCTTGAAGTGCTTGCCGAAGGCTTCGCTGCTGCCGCCGACGGGTTCAAAACCTTGTTTTGCGAGTTGCTTCTGCACCTCGGGGTCGGCGAGAACACGGTTCACGTCGGCATTGATTTTGGCAACGATCTGCGGCGGCGTGCCGGCCGGCGCGAAGATGCCCCAGAAGCCGACCGCCTCGAAGCCCGGCAGCGTCTCGGCGATGGTTGGCACATCCGGCAACCACGGCTCGCGCTTGAGCGAGCTCACCGCGACGGCACGCAGCTTGCCGGCCTGCACATAGTTCAAGGTCGGCTGCACGGCGCCGAAGGTCATGCTGATGCGGTTGGCGAGCATATCGACCATCGCGGGACCGGCGCCGCGATAAGGAATATGCGTCATCTTCACGCCGCCCATGATCGAGAGCAACTCGCCGGAGAGATGGGTGGCGGTACCAATGCCGCCCGAACCGTAAGTCAGGGCGCCCGGATGCGCCTTCGCGTCCTTCAAAATGTCGGCGACGGTTTTAAACGGCGAGTCCGGATGGACGACGAGAATGCCGGCCGACGTGGCAAGCTCGACCACCGGCACGAAGTCCTTCAAAGTATTGTAGGGCAGTCGCTTGCGCAGCGCGGGATTGACCGCGGTCGAGGTCGACACCATGACCAGCGTGTAGCCGTCGGCGGGGGACTTGGCGGCGACGTCGGTGCCGATGACGGTGGCGCCGCCGCCGCGGTTGTCGATGACGACCGACTGGTTCCAGAGCGCCCCCAGCTTGTCGCCGATCAGCCGCCCGAGATAATCGTTCGGCCCGCTCGGCGCGAACGGCACCACCAGCCGCACCGGGTGGTCGGGATAGGATTGCGCGAGGCTCGGAGCGGTGCCGGCGAACGCGAACGCCAGCAGCGAAAAAAGGATTCGGCTAACGGTCTTGGCCTTCTTGGTTTGGCGCATTGCTTCCTCCGGTATTATTTGAATTCTCGTTCAGGCCCGCACGGCGTTGCGCAGCCGCCCGAGCCCCATGATCTCCGTCTCCAGAACATCGCCAACCGCCATGAATTCCGGCGGCGTGCGCGCATGCCCGACGCCGTGCGGCGTGCCGGTCAATACAATGTCGCCCGGCTCGAGCGTCAATCCAGCCGACAGCTCGGCAATGATGCGTGGAATCTTGAAATAGAGATGACGTGTGTTGGAACTTTGCTTGGTCGCGCCGTTCACGCTGCACGCGATCGACAGGCTTTCCGCGTCGGGAACTTCGTCGCGTGTGGTAATCCAAGGCCCCATCGGGCAATAGCCGTCGAGGCTCTTGCCCTTGAACCACTGCTGGCCGTGCCGGCGCTGAATTTCGCGCGCGGTGACGTCATTGGCGACCATGTAGCCGAACACATGATCCATGGCATCGGCCTCGGCGATATTCTTGCCCTTGCGGCCGATCACCAGCGCCAACTCGGCTTCCCAGTCGAGCTTGTCGGTGAGACCGTCATGCGTGGTGATGTCGCCATAGGGCGCATTGGCGCAGGTCGGAGTCTTGGTGAAAAAGGTCGGAAAAGCGGGAAGCTCGGTCACATTGGTGCGGGTCTTGGCGCCCTCCTCGAAATGCTCGAGGTAGTTCCAGCCGACGCAGAAGATGTTCTTCCGCGGGCGCGGGATCGGCGCGCGCAACGTGACGTCGGAAAGCGTGTGATGCGGCGCCGGCTTGCGCGCGAGGATAGCGGCGATTGCGTCGGCCCCCGGCCGGCCGGTGGCGATCAGATCGATCATATCGTCGGCGCGGAACGGAAGCGCGATGCCGAGCGCCTGCGCGGCGCGGCCGATGTCGATGATGCCGTTATCGCCGGCGAGAACGCCGATCTTTTCGCCGTTTTGCCCGTCGCTGAAAGTCACCAACCGCACGCGTTCCTCCAATACTTCGTGAGCGGCCTTCGCCGCCGTTAGATCAGCCCCCGATAGGAGCCGCCATCGAGCTGCAAGTTTTGCCCGGTGATGTAGCCGGCCTGCTCGCTGCATAAATAAGCACAGGCATCGCCGACCTCGGTCGCCTTGCCGAGCCGTTTGGACGGCAGGCCCTCGGCAATGCGGATTTCCGCCTGTTCCGCCGTGATGCCGTCGCGCTCGACCATCTCGGCCACCATGAAGCGATGCCGCTCGGTGGCGATGCGTTCCGGCAGCAGATTGTTGATGGTGACATTGTCGCCGGCCACGTCGACCGAAAGGCCCTTGCAGAAGGCGGTCAATCCCGCGCGCGCCGAGGCCGACAAGCCCATGCGCGCGGTCGGCGTCTTCACGCGCGCCGAGGTGATGTTGACGATACGGCCGAACTTGCGTTTGCGCATGCCCGGCAGCAACGCCTTGATCAGGGAAATGGGCGCGAGCAGGTTGGATTCGAGCGCGGCCTGCCAGTCGTCGTCGGTCCAGGTATCGTAGCGGCCGGGCGGCGGGCCGCCATTGTTGTTGATGAGAATATCGGCGTCGGGACAGGCGGCCACGAGTTGCCGCCGGCCCTGCGCGGTATTCAGATCGGCGACGGCGATGCTGATGGCGCCCTTCGCGACTTTGGCAATGTCGACCGCGGCTTCTTCGAGGCGCTTGGCGTCCCGCCCGTTGATGACGACGCTGCAGCCTTCGCGCGCCAGCGCGACGGCACTGGCCTTGCCGAGCCCCATCGAGGAAGCGCACACGATCGCCTTGCGCCCTTCGAGGCCGAGCTGCATGTCGAGGCGCCTCCGTTACTTGCCGAGAACGCGGCGAACGTGGGCGACGGCTTCCGAGCGCGTGCCCATCCAGATGTCGTCGGCGGCTTTTGCGATCTCCAGCACGCGCTCATAGAACGACAGGCCGGGCTGGCGGCCGAACACATGGGTGTGGATCGCCGGGTCCATGCGCACCGGACCGCTTTCGCGCTCACGCACGCTCTCCAGCCAATCCTCGAAGATTTCCAGGTAGACGCGCGGCGAATTGCCGTAGCGCATATAGAGCGGCAGATCGTTGACCTCGGTGTTGTTGGGGAAGGCGACGATGTTGCGGTCGCCGAAATCCACGAGATAGGGCAGATCGTCGTTGAGGGTGTCGCCATGCCAGTCGAAACCGGCTTCGGCGAGCAGGCGCGGGCTGCGCAGGCTCGGCGTGCTGCGCGGGCTGATCCATCCCTTGGGGCGGCGGCCGGTCGCCTTCGCGATCAGATCGGTGGTGTGCTTGATGTTCGCCCGTTCCTCGTCTTCGCTGAGATAACAGGGGATCATGTCCATGGTGTAGGAGTGGGCGACGACCTCATGGCCGTCCTCGACGATCTGGCGCACGGCTTCCGGATAGCGCTCCGCCATGATGCCGGAGACATTGACGGTCGCCTTGACGCCCTGGCGCTTGAGCACCTCGAGGATACGGAAGATGCCGCGGCGATGTCCGTATTCGGCCCAGCCGACGGCGTTGAGGTCCGGCACGCCCGGTTTGAGCGGGTTGCCCATCGGGCCGATGCCCGGCCATTTGTCGTCCGACCACCATTCGAACGAGACGCGCGGGAAAACGGCGATGCGTTTGCCGCCCGGCCAGCGGAAATCGTCCGGCAGCCGCGTTTCCTTGCCGCCTGCGTGGATGTCGAGTGGGCCACTCATGGTCGGCGCTCCTTCCCGCGTCAAAGTCCATTCCTGCAGCTCTGCTGGCTGCGTGGGCAGAAAAATCGACTTTTTTTATCGATGTCAAATTAAATCGACAAAATTGGCACCCGCGCAGATCAGGGCAGCGTTTCGGTCAGTCCCGCTCCGGTCCGGCGATAGTGCTCGAGCAGCAGGCCCACGGCGCGGTCGGCCTCGCGCGCCAGCGTCGCCTCCATAATGGCGTTGTGCTCGACATCGATATTGCGGCTGCCGGCCGGCCGCCCGCGCGCCAGTCGGCGATAGCGGATGTTCAGGTCGTACATCTGATCGCAGAACCGGATCAGCAGTTGCGAGCCGCAGGCCGCCAGCAGCGCCTGGTGGAACGCCTTGTGATGCGTTTCCCAGACGTCGTTCTCGACCAGACGGTCGAAGGCGTCCGAACGGGGCGTGTGCGAGGCGCGGTAGGCGGCGAGCACGATCGCCTCCTCCCAGGCCTTGCCGCCGTGCTGGATCGATTCGCGCAGCGCCCGCTCCTCGAGCCAGCAGCGCGTGTTCAACAGTTCCTCGAAATTCGACCGGCTCACCGGCGCGACGTAGAAGCCGCGCTGGTCGACCCGGTCGACCAGGAAATCGGCCTTGAGCAGGCTGAGCGCTTCGCGCACCGCGCTCGCGCTGACGTTGTGCTGTTCCCTGAGCTCATCGATGCGCAGTTTCTGGCCCGGCTTGAGCACGCCGGTGAGAATCTCGGTGCGCAGCCGGGCATAGACCTGGCTGGTCAGCGACACCGCGCTTTTTTCCTGGACTTCGTTCACATCAGCAACCGCAGATCGGCTTGAGCCCGGCGAACCCTCGGCCGCTCATTCCATCGGCACCATGGCCGCGTCCTTCGACTGACGCAGCGTGAGCGAGGTTTTCACATTGCGCACATGCGGCGCCGAGGTCAGCTTCTCGACAAATGCCTGAAAGGTCTTCAGGTCCGGCGCCACGCATTTGAGCACGAAATCGATCTCGCCTGAGAGCATCCAGCACTCGCGCACCAAAGGCTGCGCGCGCACGAAAGCCTCGAAGGCGGACAGGTCGGCCTCGGCCTGGCTCGAAAGATGCACGAAGGCGAAGACCACGACCTCGTAGCCGAGCTTCTTCTCGTCGAGCAGGGCACGGTAGCCCTTTATGAAGCCCGCCTCTTCCAACGCGCGCACCCGGCGCAGACAGGGCGGCGCCGAAATTCCGACGCGGCGCGCGAGTTCCACATTGGTGATGCGGCCATCGTCCTGCAATTCTTTCAGAATCTTGCGGTCTATGGCATCGAGACGGGCGGGCAACGGCTTCTCCCCCTTAAGCGCGATGGTTCGCCAAGGATCACGTCGAGCCCAAATCCATACCGCGAAATAATGTTTCGCGAAACAATATTTCGCGAAAATGGCCATGCGAGGTCGCCGGCCGCCTCGGCTGTGATTATGGTGGGTTGCGTATCTTGCATAGCTGGCGCGAAAGCCATAGATCGTTCGCAGCACAAGAACGGGTAACCCGCCCGTCCGGCCGGGGCTTTCCCTTCCCACGACGCTCGGCCAGGGGGCGCATCGCGATGCCGAATACCACCCACGTGAAGGTCTTGATTATCGGGTCCGGTCCGGCCGGCTACACCGCCGCGATCTATTCGGCGCGCGCCATGCTGGAACCGGTGCTCATCCAGGGCATCCAGCCCGGCGGTCAGCTCACCATCACCACCGATGTCGAGAACTATCCCGGCTTCGCCGATGTGATCCAAGGCCCCTGGCTGATGGAGCAAATGCTGGCGCAGGCGACCCACGTCGGCACCCGCATCGTCACAGACACGGTGATCAAAGCGGAACTCGGTCAGCGCCCGTTCCGGCTCACCTGCGATTCCGGCGATGTTTATCTCGCCGACGCGCTGATCGTGGCCACCGGCGCGCAGGCGCGCTGGCTCGATCTGCCGTCCGAGCAGAAATTCAAGGGCTATGGCGTGTCGGCCTGCGCCACCTGCGACGGCTTCTTCTATCGCAACAAGGAAGTGATCGTGGTCGGCGGCGGCAATACCGCGGTCGAGGAAGCGCTGTTCCTCACCAATTTCGCCTCCAAGGTGACGGCGGTGCACCGGCGCGATTCCTTCCGCGCCGAGAAGATCCTGCAGGACCGCCTGTTCAAGCATCCCAAAATCGATGTGATCTGGGACACGGCGCTCGACGACGTGGTCGGCAGCGACAATCCGCTCAAAGTGCGGTCGGTGCGGCTGAAGAACGTCAAGACCGGCGCGGTCACCGAGCGCGCGGTGGACGGCGTGTTCATCGCGATCGGCCACCAGCCGGCGTCCGAACTGTTCGTCGGGCAACTCGAGATGAAGCCGTCGGGCTACATCGTCACCGCCGGCCATTCCACCGCCACGTCGGTGTCCGGCGTGTTCGCCGCCGGCGACGTGACCGACGACATCTACCGGCAGGCCGTCACCGCCGCCGGCCAAGGCTGCATGGCGGCCCTCGAAGCGGAGAAATTCCTCGCCGCGCACGAGCACGAACGAGCGGCAGCGGAGTAACCATGCCTTCGACCAACAACACGATGGATTGGGACAAGCTGAAGGTTTTCCACGCGGCGGCGGAGGCCGGCTCGTTCACCCACGCCGGCGAGCGGCTCGGTCTGTCGCAATCGGCGGTCTCGCGCCAGGTCTCCGCGCTCGAGTCGGAGCTGCACGTATCGCTGTTTCATCGCCACGCGCGTGGCCTCATCCTCACCGAGCAGGGCGAGCTGCTCTACCGCACAGCGCATGAAGTGTTCATGAAGCTGGAAGCAGCGCGCACCAAACTCACCGACAGCCGCGAGCGACCGAACGGCGAATTGAAAGTGTCCACCACGCCCGGCATCGGCGTGCATTGGCTCACGCCACGGCTTGGCGAATTCCTCGATCTCTATCCCGACATCCAGATCACGCTGATCACCACCGACGAAGAACTCGATCTCGCCATGCGCGAGGCCGACGTCGCGATCCGCCTGCGCCAGCCGACGCAGCCCGATCTGATCCAGCGCAAGCTGTTCTCGGTGCACTTCCATGCCTATGCGTCGCCCGATTACCTCAAGCGCTTTGGCACGCCGCGCACGCATGAAGAGCTCGACAAGCATCGCATCCTTCTGCTTGGCGGCGCGGTGCCGGCGCATCTGCAGAGCCGGCGACGGCTGCTCGAGGTCGGTCGCGACAGCAAGGGCCCGCGCGAGCCGAGCCTGACCATCAACAACGTGCTCGGCGTGCTGCGCGCCTGCCAGCGCGGCCTTGGCGTCGCGATGCTGCCGGACTATCTGGTGGAAGAGAACGGCGGACTGGTGCAACTATTCGGCGATGTCGACACGCTCGCGCTCGATGCTTACTTCGTCTATCCGGAAGAACTCAAATCGGTGGCGCGCATTCAGGTGTTTCGCGACTTCCTGGTCGCGAATGCGCAACGCTGGCATTTCTAAATTCGGCGCGCCGCCGAGCGATAGCTTTTTCCTATCGGCAGTATGGGCGTCATGCATGGGCTTAAGCCCGTGCGGGCTCGGCTTTCGGCATGGCAGTCATGCGGCCTCTCACATTGTCGGATGAAACGATGCATTGCATAGTCCGGCCACGCTGCGGCTGCGGATGAATGTCCTCCCACAGTCGCCGACGCCGTAGCAATGTTCCCCTCTGGAAGCTATGCCGGTCCCCACACCGGCATACTCAAACCGGGCCCCGCTTGGGGCCCGGTTTTTTTCTTATGATCCGTTCACGGTCTCATAGATTGCGAATATGTGCATGCGTGCGGGCGAAACGACAATGCCCGGCGCGAGGCCGGGCATGCCGTCAATGTCGGGGCTGAAATACCCGAGCGGTCAGTTGAATGGATGCTCTTTGTCGAGCCGCGCCTTGGCTTCCTTGGCGATGGACAGGTCGAACAATTGAGCGGCCGTCACTTTCTTTTCCACATAGTGGAAGTAATCCGACCAGTAGTCCTGCATCGCCATCACCGATTTCACATTCGGCGCGCCATCTTCGCTGGTGTAGGACCAGTGCGGCGCGATTGCTTTCACGAGTTCTGGTTTCTTGAGGAAGGTGCTCTCGGCCAGGATCTTGACGATGTCCTCGTGCTTGTCCGGAGCCTCGGCCGCGGCATCGAACTCCTTCACGCCCTGCAAATAGGCCATGGCGAAGCGCACCAGCACGTCGCGCTTATTTTTGATGAAGTCCTTGCGCGCGGCGATGATGCTGATGTTTCCGTCGGGATCGATCTCATCGTCGACCGCGACGATCGGACCCCACTTGTTCTGCTGCGCGAAATAAGCGAACTGATAGGCGAGATCGGTGGCATCGACTTCGTTCTGCCCCAGCATCTTCATCAGGTCGGGCTGCGGCACGTTTGTGATCCAGGTGACGTCCTTGCGCGGATCGAGGCCGGCCTTCTGCAAGGCCTTGGCAATCGTATACTGATTGATGCTGCCGGTGGCGCCGAGGCCGATGCGCTTGCCCTTGAGCTTGGCGAAGTCGGCCATCGATTTGACGCCGGCATTGTACATCTGCATCGAGACGTTCATTGCCGTGTAGGCGCGGCCGACCTTGTTGTTGCCGTGGTCGAGCACCAGCACCAATTGCGCCCCTTTGGCGACGCTGTTGAACAGCGCGGCATTGGCCGTGGTGCCGGTGATGTCGATTTCGCCGGACAGCAGCGACGGCACCGCCATGGCGCCGTCGGTGTAGGACTTGGTTTGCAGCTCGATGCCCATTTTCGCGAAGTAGCCCTTCGCGCGCGCCACGAAGAAGCCGCCGCCGGTGATGAACGGGCCCTCACCGAGACGGATGAGGTCGGCGGCACTGGCCGTTCCGGCGGAAGCCGCGACGAGGGAGAAGCCGACAAGGGCGAGAGACAGCGATTTGAGCACTTTCATGAGTAATCTCGCTTTCCAAAGGTGACCGGCAGTTTCAGTGCGTATCGTCCATCCACGGTGCGATGAAACGATCGAGAAATTTCTGCGCGTTGGTGATGACCGCGCCGAAGATCGCGAGCACGATCAGGCAGGCGAACACTTTCTCGGTCTCCATCACCTGTCCGGCACGGATCAACAGATCGCCCATGCCGCCCTCGCTCGATCCGCCGATCATTTCGGCGGCGACGACCAGGATGATGGTGACGCCCATGCCGAGTTGCAGCCCGGAGAATATCCCCGGCAGTGCCGCCGGGATGACGATCTTGCGCTGGATCTGCCCGGTGGTCGCGCCGAGATCGCGCGCGGCTTTGGCGAGGCCCGGATCGACCTGGCGGATGGCGGCGAAGGTCGAGATGACGACCGGGAAGAACGCCGTGACCGCGCTGATGACGATCTTGTAAACCTCGCCGGTGCCCAGCCAGATGATCAGCAGTGGGATGAGCGAAATCTTCGGCAGCGGATAGAGCGCGGCGATCCAGGGATCGACGATGCGCGCGACGAGCGGCGACATGCCCATGGCGATGCCAACCGCGATGCCGGCGGCGGACGCGACCAGGAAGCCCGCCATGATGCGCAGAAACGTCAACAGAAGGTTGTACGGAATCGAACCGTCCGCCAGCATCCGCCATAGGTATTGCAGGATGGATGACGGCGCGGGCAGATAGATCGGCGGAATATCGTTGGCCATCACCAGCGCCTGCCAGAGCCCGAGCACCGCGGCGATGACCAAATAAGGCGCCGCCGCGTAGAGCGCGCGTCGCGGCCAACTCGTGCTCGTGCTCTTGCGCTTGCGGGAGGAAGCCATCAGTTCACCAATGCTTCCTGTTGCCGCATGGCATTCACCACTTCCTCGCGGATGAGATGCAGCGCGCGATCGTACAGCCGGCCGAATTCCGGCGTGTTGACGAGTTCCTGCGATCGTGGCCGCGGCAGATCGACCGGGATGACCTCCTTGATGCGACCGGGCCGCGCCGTCATGACGACGATTTCGTCGCCGAGCAGAATGGCTTCGTCGATCGCGTGCGTCACGAACAGGATGGTCTTGCGTTCGCGCTCGTAGAGCGACAGCAATTCCTCCTGCATGACGATCTTGGTCTGGGCGTCGAGCGCGGCGAAGGGCTCGTCCATCAGCATGATCGGGCGGCCCATGATCAGCGCGCGCGCCAGCGCGACGCGCTGGCGCATGCCGCCCGACAACTGCTTGGGATAATGATCGTCGAAACCGCGCAGACCCACGGTGCCGATGAGCTTGCGCGCGCGTTCATAGCGCTCGGACTTGCCGACGCCCGCCGTTTCCAAACCGAAAGCGATGTTGTCGATCACCGACCGCCACGGGAACAGATTGAGGTGCTGCCACACCATCACCGAATAGGTGCCGAGCGGATCGCCGACCGTCGCCCCATTCGACGCGACGATCGACACCTGGCCCGCCGTGTACGGCTCGATGCCGCCCACGATCTGCGCCAGCGTGCTTTTGCCGCAGCCGCTCGGTCCGAGGATGCAGGTGACGCGTTCCGATGGAAACCGGTGCGTGACGCGATCGAGCGCGACAACCTCGCCGGGCGGCTCACCGAAGATCTGGACGAGATTGTCGACGACGATTTCCATCGTGTTTTCTCAGCAAATTCGGTGCCGCCCGGCGCAACTCGCACGCATCGGCGTCATGCGGTCATGGCAGGACGGCGATGCCTTGGATCTCGATCATCGCCGACGGATTGGCGAAGCCGGTCACCGTGATCGCGGCGCTGCCGGGAAAATTGTCGCCGAATATCTCGCGGCGGATCTCCGTCATCCGCGTGGTGTAACGGGCGTCGATCAGGAACACCGTCATGGTCACCATGTCGCTCAGCTTGGCGCCGCATTCGGCGAGCGTGCCGGCGATATTGGCGAAGGTCTGCCGGCACTGCGCCTCGAAGTCGCCCGCGAGCGACGTGCCGTCGTCGCGCACCGAACCGGTATGGCCGGCGAGCCAGATGGTCTTGCCCGGATTGGAGGTGATCACCGCCGAGGAATAGCCGCGCATCTGCGGCCGCTCACCCTTCACGAACGACTTTTCCACGAAACTGCTCCGCCTTGTTCGGTTGTCCCGGACGCTTCCCGCATCGTCCCGCCAAATCGCGGAAGAAACGTTCCACGCCGCGCTGGCATAAAAGCATGACATCAAGTATCTTAATGTCAAGACACTTAGAGCGACGGATATCGGGCAACACATGGCGCGAAAACGGGCAGCGGCGGCTTCAGCGGACGGTGGGACTTCGGACTCGATCGACGACCTGCTCGCCGAGTGGAAACGCGAACGGCCGGATCTGGAGTCCTGGCCGTTCGCGATTTTCGGACGGGTCTGGCGCTTGACCGGCAACCTGCTCGGCGACGCCGAACGCTGGCTGGCGCCGATCGGGCTGACCTTCGAATCGTTCAGCCTGATCGTCACGCTGCGTCGCAGCGGCGCGCCTTACGAGCTTAACCCCACGGCGCTCTACCGGGAATCGCTGCTGTCGTCGGGCGCGATGACCAACCGCATCGACCGCGTGGAAGCGATGGGGCTGGTGAAACGAAGGCCCGATCCGAACGACCGCCGCGGCACGCTCGTGACGCTGACGCCAAAGGGACGCAAGCTCGCCGACCGCGCCATCAAGCTGCATTTCGAGGCGCTGGCGGAGGAATTCGCCGTGCTGACGGCGAGCGAACGCAAGGTGCTGACGTCACTGCTGTCGAAGCTGCTCGCGGGCGTCGAGACGCGCCGGCGCGGCAATGGCGAGCGCAAGGGGCGCTAATCCGCCGTCATTGCGAGGAGCCCTGAAAGGGCGACGAAGCAATCCAGGATGCAGTATCGGGCTTCTGGATTGCTTCGACCCGCTACGCGGCTCTCGCAATGACGCGCGAGGGCAAACGTGCTCGCCACAAGTCCGGGACTTAGCGAAACCGCGCGATCGTATAGGCGAGATCGACGATCTGAGCGTCGGTGACCGGCGCCAGCACCTCGGCCATGGTGGCGTCATAGCCGTGCCGCGTGTTGTTCTTGTATTCGCGCAGCGTCTTCAACAGATAGTCCTCGCGCTGGTCGGCGATGTGCGGAATGTTATCGCGTCCGGACAGATCGAGATTGTGACAGGCATTGCAACGGTTCTGCGTGATCAGCGCGCGCCCACGCTGGATGCGCACGGGATTGGCGCCGTCGGCCGGCGGCGCGGGTGGGGGCAGCTTCGCAAGATAATCCGAGAACGCGCGCAAATCGTCGTCGGTGAAATCCTTGGTCACGTCGTTCATGATCTCGACGGTGCGCTGCTTCTCGCGAAAGAGATAAAGCTGGATCAAGAGATATGGCGCCGTCTGCCCGCCGAGCGAGGGCACTTCCGGATTTTCCGACGTGCCCTTCTCGCCGTGACAGGCAAGACAAGGCGCGACGCGGTCGGCGAAGGGCTCGGCGGCAGCCGCGCGTTCGGCGGCAAAGATCAACAGTGCGGCGGCGGCAAGACGCCGCACCCATTTCATTCGTTTCATTGTCGGCTGCTCGATGAAAACGGCCGGAGGCACCGCGCCTCCGGCCATCGGAGGTTTGATTAGCGGCTGGCCGTATGCGCCTTGCCGTAGCTGATACGGTAGAC
>DASZQT010000294.1:0-3386 GCA_035549515.1 Pseudolabrys sp.
GAACATGCCGCGCAAGAGATCCTCGAAACCCGCTCCGCCGCCGCCACCGCCACCGCCCGCGCGCTGGAAACCGTCCGGACCGAAACTGAAACTCTCGAACCGGCTGCCGCCGCCACCGCCCGGCCCCGGACCCCAGGCGCCACCGCCCGGATGCGCGCCCTCGAAGCCGCGGAAACGCGGCTTGCCCTCGGCGTCGATCTCGCCGCGGTCGAAGGCCTTGCGCTTGTCGTCGTCGCCGACGATCTCGTAGGCGGCATTCAACTCGGCAAAATGCGAGGCCGCCTTGGGATCGTGCTTGTTGGCGTCGGGGTGCAGTTTCTTGGCGAGCTTGCGGTAGGCGCTCTTGATCTCCGCCTCGCTCGCGGTCTTGGAAACCCCCAGAACCTGGTAGGGGTCGCGCATCCTTTCGAACTCCTTTGAAATTCCCCAGCCCGCCGGGACGCGGGCGACTCGATTGCCTTTAATGTGGGGTTCCGGCGAGAAGGATGCAACGCGCCTTCGCCCTTACGGGCTACGGCGCGCAAGCGCGCCCGGCCCCGTCATCCTGAGGTGGCGCGAAGCGCCCTCGAAGGATGACGGCCCAGGTCCTTCGAGGCTCGGCGCATTCGCGCCGAGCGCCTCAGGACGACGACGTCAGGACTTCCGCCAGGGCTTGAACGCGCGCACCTGCCAGCCGTCTTTCTCGCGGCAGGCCTCGCCCTGCAACCAGGCCTGGGCATCGCCCGCCACATAGCTCGCCAGGAAGTCGCGGCAGGTCTGGCCGTCCTGCTGGTAGGCCGAGGCGATCGGCGTCACCGTGCCGCGCGCGCCGGAATGCGGGTTCTCCCAGGGGAGGCTCGCGTCCTTCTCGCCGCGCCGCAGCACCTCGGAAGCGGCGGCGCGCGCATAGGCGAGATCGGACTCCGGCGGCAGGTTGGCAGCCTTGCCGACGTCCTTGCCGCTCGGCGGTGGCCCGATCGATCCGGTGGTTTCGGGCTTGGTTAGGTCGGACTTGGCGCCGCCGAGATAGGAATCGAGCGTATAGGACAGGCTGCAGCCGCCGCTGCCGAGCGCAAGCGCAAGCGTGGCCGCCAGCGGAGCGCGGCGCCATAGGCGCGGGCGCGCGCATCCACTATATAGACGGCACAACAGGGTCAGTTCACGGCCCCCGCCGAAAGCCACGCTCGAGCACTCCGAACCATGTCCGATACGGCTCCGATTCAACACCCGAGGTGGTTAACGAGTGGTGATTTCACCGCCGCGGAGGAGCCGTTCGCGCTGTTCGCGGCCTGGCTCGCGGAGGCGAGCGGCTCCGAGCCGCGCGATCCCAACGCCATGACGCTCGCGACCGTCGATGCCGACGGCATGCCGAACGCGCGCATGGTGCTTTTGAAGGGGGCCGACGCGAACGGCTTCGTGTTCTACACCAACAAGACCAGCCAGAAGGGCCGCGAGCTCGCGGCGCAGGCGAAGGCCGCGCTGGTGTTTCACTGGAAGTCGCTCAACAAGCAGGTGCGCGTGCGCGGGCTGGTCGAGCATGTGAGCGACGCGGAAGCCGACGCCTATTTCGCCTCGCGCGCCAAGCAGGCGCAGATCGGCGCCTGGGCGAGCAAACAATCCTCCCCGCTCGAAAGCCGGCTCGCGTTCGAAAAGGCGATCGCGCTCTACGCCGCCAAATACGCGCTCGGCACGGTGCCGCGCCCGCCGCACTGGTCGGGCTATCGCATCGTGCCTTTGAGCATCGAGTTCTGGCAGGACCGGCCGTTCCGCCTGCACGACCGCATCGAGTTCCGGCGCGAAACGCCAAGCGCGCCCTGGAGCAAGACGCGGATGTATCCTTAAGATAAAGAGTGATTGAGTTCCGAAGTGAAGCCTCGATCCGTCATCCTGAGGTGCGAGCGTAGCGAGCCTCGAAGGATGACGGGCACCGCTCCGGCCGTCGCCCTTCGAGGCTCGGCCTTCGGCCGAGCACCTCAGGGTGACGGGAAAAGCGCAAAGCAAGGACTTCAATGCCCACTTCGCAGAGCAACCAACCGCGCCGCACGCTGCTCCTGACCGGAGCGAGCCGCGGCATCGGGCATGCGACCGTGAAGCGCTTCTCGGCCGCCGGCTGGCGCGTGATCACCTGCTCGCGTCATGCGTTTCCGGAGAATTGCCCGTGGGACGCCGGGCCGGAAGACCACATCCAGGTCGATCTCACCGACGAAGCCAATACGCTGGAAGCAGTCGACGAGATCAAGCGCCGGCTCGACACGCATGAACTGCATGCGCTGGTGAACAATGCCGCGATCTCGCCCAAGGCCGAAGGCGGCAAGAGACTCGGCTCGCTCGGCACCACGATGGACGTCTGGCACCAGGTGTTCCAGGTCAATTTCTTCGCGCCGATCATGCTCGCGCGCGGGCTGGTCGACGAACTGAAAGCGGCGAAGGGCGCGGTGGTGAACGTGACCTCCATCGCCGGCTCGCGCGTGCATCCCTTCGCGGGCGCGGCCTATGCGACCTCGAAGGCGGCGCTCGCCTCGCTGACGCGCGAAATGGCGAGCGACTTCGGCCGCCTCGGCATTCGCGTGAATGCGATCGCGCCGGGCGAGATCGACACCGCGATTTTGTCGCCGGGCACCGAGAAGATCGTCGAGCAGATCCCGATGCAGCGGCTCGGCACGCCGGATGAAGTGGCCAAGATCATCTACGTGCTCTGCACGGAAACCAGTTCTTACGTGAACGGCGCCGAGATCCACATCAACGGCGGCCAGCACGTCTAGCGTCCTCATGCTGAGGAGCGCTGCCATCAGCGCGTTTACGCGCGATCGACCCTCCCCTTGCAGGGGAGGGATTAAGCGAGACTGCCGCGCGCGCCATGCCACACGCTTCAGCCCGTAGCCCGCATGAGCGTTAGCGAAATGCGGGAACGACGCTGCCGGCGGCGACACCACCCCGGATTGCGCTTCGCTTATCAGGGCTACGCGATCACCGAGTCAAAACGTCAATCTGACATGCGTCATCGCCCGTATTCTTTAGCGGCCCCGGGCAGGCCGTATTCCGAATTGCATTTTCGGCCTTCGCGCCTCTCGGCGCTTCGGCGGACAAGCCGCTCGCCCTCGCAAGATGCGAGGGCGCGCGGGACGCCGTGGGTCCCAACGGACCCGCAGGCCTCGATTGCCTCGCGGCATCGAGGTTAGTGTTGTGCCCGCGTCCACGCCGGGTTCGGCGTTTCAACGGGCATCCGCAAGTCCGCCCAACCCATGGCGTCCCGCGCGCGGTGTTTTAGGTTTGCTCCGTGCCGCCCCCGGTGGATGTACCTTTCAGGCGCTTCGCCTTTCGGGCGCGAACGCCTAATCCACCGCTATGGACCCGCGATGACGAGTGCTTCGGCCGACCCGATGCAATACGTCACCACCGGCGGGGTC
>DASZQT010000295.1:0-6740 GCA_035549515.1 Pseudolabrys sp.
GTCGCTATTGCCGCGCGCCGGCGATCTGCTGGTCGAAACCTTTCCGCGCGCGGCGAAACACTATCTCGTCTGCTATCCGTTCGAAGGGCGGCTCGCGCATCAGACGCTCGGCATGTTGCTCACGCGCCGGCTCGAGCGCGCCGGCTTGAAGCCGCTCGGCTTCGTCGCCAACGAATATGCGCTGGCGGTGTGGGGGCTCGGCGATGTCGCGTTGCGCATCGCGCGCGGCGCGCTGTCGCTCGCAGAGCTCTTCGATGAGGACATGCTGGGCGACGATCTGGAGGAATGGCTCGCGGAGTCAGCGCTGATGAAACGCACCTTCCGCAATTGCGCCATCATCGCCGGGCTGATCGAGCGGCGTTTCCCCGGCGAGGAGAAATCGCGCCGCCAACTCACCATTTCGACCGATCTCGTCTACGACGTCTTGCGCAAGCACCAGCCCGACCATCTGTTGTTGCGCGCCGCGCGCGCCGATGCCGCGACCGGCCTGCTCGATGTCAAGCGCGTCGGCGAAATGCTCTCGCGCATCAGGGGGAGAATCGTCCATAAAGCGCTGGACCACGTCTCGCCGCTCTCGGTTCCCGTGCTGCTGGAGATCGGGCGCGAGACGGTCTATGGCGAGGCTTCGGATTCGCTGTTGGCCGAAGCCGCGGATGAATTGATCAAGGAGGCGATGCGGTGACTTTTTCTCCCGCTCATTCCCGCGAAAGCGGGAATCCAGCGCTGACTAGCCCGGCTGGGTCCCCATCGCAAGTCGGCTCTAGCCGACTTGCGCACGATGAGTGGCGGACATCGGGTATACCCGAAGTCCGCGCGCGGGGACGAGCGGAGCATGTGGTCGCTATCGCAGGCGCCACCCTCCACGCCGATCCGGCCGGCGCGCTCTATTGGCCCGAGCACGGCCTGCTCGCCGTCGCCGATCTGCATCTGGAAAAAGGCTCCAGCTTCGCCGCGCGCGGGCAGTTGCTGCCGCCCTATGACACCGCCGAGACTTTGGCGCGGCTCGCGCGCCTGATCGCACATTATGCGCCGCGCGCAGTGATCGCGCTCGGCGATAATTTCCACGACGGCGGCGGCCCCGCGCGGCTGACCGACAACAACCGCGACTCCTTGCGCGCGCTGCAGCGCGGTCGCGATTGGATCTGGATCACGGGCAATCACGATCCCGAGCCGGCCGACGGCATCGGCGGTGAGTTTCACGAATCGCTCACGCTCAACGGTCTCACCTTCCGCCACCTGCCGACCGGCGCGGAGGGCGACATCTGCGGCCATCTGCATCCGGTCGCGCGCATCGCGCAGCGCGGCCGCGCGGTGAGCCGGCGCTGCTTCGCCGCCGACAAGACACGGCTGGTGATGCCGGCCTTCGGCGCCTTTACCGGCGGCTTGAATATCCGCGATGCCGCCTTTGCCGATCTGTTCGGCACGCTCGCCTTCACCGCGCATATGCTCGGTGCGGACCGGCTCTATGCCTTCAGCGCCAGGCGCTGCTTGCCGGACTGACCGGCATTCGCACGCGGACCGTTCGGGCCGAAGAACTCGACCAGCATCTCGCCAATCCGCAGGATCGCCGGGCCGGCATTCGCCGCCGCGACCAGTGCGATCTCGGTGTTGCTGATGGTCGGGAAGCCGCGCGCCGGCTCGACGATACGCTGGTCAGGCAGGATCGCGCCTTCCGGCAGCAGGCTCAGGCCCAGCCCGGCGGACAATGCGGCGTGAATGCCGGACAGGTTCGGACTCCAGAATGCGATCCGCCACGGACGGCCTGCCGTTTCCAGCGCATGGATCATCCGGTTGCGATAGAGGCAGCCTTGGTCGCCCATGACCAGCGGCACCGGATCGGTATCGAGGTCGATTCCGTGCTCGCGGCTGGTGACCCAGTGCAGATTCTCGGGCCATGCCGCGATGCCGCCCGGTGAACCAGCCTCGCGTTTGAGCAGCGCGAGGTCCAGTTCGTTGCGCTCGATGAGATCGCGCAGCAGCACGCTCAGGCCGCTGCGAACATTCAGGCGCAGTCCGGGGCGGACACGCGACAAAGTGCCGACCAGCTCGGTCAGGCGGTAGATGGCGAAATCCTCCGGAATGCCGAGCCGCAAGACGCCGTCGTTGCCGGGACGGGACACGACATCGCGCGCTTCCGCTTCCAGAAGCAGAATGCGCCGCGCGTAGCTCAAGAGCCGTTCGCCCTCTTCCGTCGGCTTTGCCTGCTTGCCGTTGCGGATCAGCAGCGGCTTGCCGACCGTGTCCTCGAGCCGCTTGATCTGCTGGCTGACCGTGGACTGGGTGCGATGCACGCGCTCGCCGGCCCGGGTGAAGCCTCCGGCGTCGACCACCGAGACGAAACTCCGCAGAAGCTCGATATCCAGCATGGGCGCGCTTCCATTCATTATTCAACTGAAAAACATCATATCATTTAATTTCCAAATGGGCAGAGGCAAGTCTATGTGCAGTGCGAAAGGAACATCGCCATGTCCGACGCCGCCCTCTGCCCTGCCGCCCCCGCCAAGCGGTCCGCCTCTATCCCGCTACCGGTGCTGGTCGGCACCTTCGTCTTCCTCTGGGCCTCGGCCTTTTCCGCCGGCAAGATCGCGATCGCCGATTGCCCACCCCTCTTGTTCCTGGCGGCGCGTTTCCTGGTGGCCGGCCTGTTGATGCTGGGTCTTGCCGCCGTGAGCGGCGTGCGCTGGACCTTGAGCAAGCGCGATGTGCTGGTGTTCGCCGGCCTGGGCGTCGTGAGCCAGGCGATGTTCCTCGGCATCGGGTTTCTCGCCCTGAAGACCGTGTCGTCCGGGCTCGGGGCATTGATCGTCAGCGCCAATCCGATTGTCGCCGCGGTCTTTGCCGTATTCCTGCTCGGCGAACGCATGACATGGCGCAAGGTAATCGGTCTTCTGCTCGGCCTCGCCGGCGTTGCCTTTGTGGTCAAGAGTCGTTTGAGCCTGGGGACCGATCAGCTCGGCGGCGTTGTGCTTGCATTGATCGCTCTCCTCGCGTTCGTCGCCGGCACCATGCTGTTCAAGCTGTTCGCGCCGAAGGACGGCTTCTGGATCGGCAATGGCGTCCAGAGTCTCGCCGCCGGATTGGTGATGCTGCCGTTCGCCGCGGGCTTTGAGAGCGTCCACGATGTGGTGCCGAGCGTCAGCCTGCTTGCGGCGTTCGGCTACAGCGTGGTCTTCGTCTCGGTGTTCGCTTATCTGCTCTGGTTCCGCATTCTCGCCGTGTCAGGTGCGACCGCGGCGAGCAGCTACCACTTCATGATTCCGCCGCTCGGCATGCTGCTGGGATGGCTGCTGCTCGGCGAGCCGCTCGAAGCCGCCGATCTCATCGGCATTGCCCCGGTGGCGCTCGGCATCTATCTGGTCACGCGTCCCGCTGCGGCGCGCACTTGAAGGCGGGATTTCAATCCCGCCTGAACACCACGCTCGCGAGCCAGCCGATGAAAAGCGCCATCAGTGCGGTGGCGAAACCGTAGACAACCCCGTGCTCGCGCGCGGCATCGGCGACAAATTGCTCGAAGCCGGCCTTGATCACTTCCAACGCCGATGTCGCGCGCGCCACCGGTTCGCCGCCGGCAAACAGCTTGACATCGATCGCGTAGTCGCCGGTCGGCGCGTTGGCCGGCAACGCAATGGTCGCGCGGAACACGCTCGGTGTGAGAAAAGTCACCGCGTGATCCGATTGCCGGTAAAGCCGCTGCTGCATTTGCAGCCGCACGAAAGCGACACGGAATGGATCGTCGCGCACGGTGTCGGCGATGTCCGGCCCGATGCGCTGCGGCAGCAGGAAATTGTCGAGCCCCACTTGCAGGCGGCGCAGCACATCCGGCTTTGCGATGTCGGCGACCGGGCGGTTGCTCAGGATCGCGAGGTAGGACGGCACGTTCACGAATTCGCGCGAGGCGACATTGACCCAGAGGCCGGCCACGCGCCCCTTGCGCCGCGTGCGCAGGGTTTGCAACGGCCCGGTCACCGTCACCACCACGTCGTAGGCGCTACGCAAGGAGGTCCTGCCGGCGTCCGGCTCGACCGTGCCGAACAGCACCACGTTTTCGCCGACGAAATTCGAGGTTACCGCGATGCGATGGTTCGACAGCGACACCACCAGCCGCTCGGCCGCGGCCGGACCGGCGAAGCACAGCGTCAGCGCGAAGGCGGCGATGAGGGCGAGCGCGTGCATCATCCGCCCCCGCCGTGGCGCAGCGAATAAAGGTCCTCCGGCCGCACCGCCAGTTCATAGGCAAAGCGCAGGCCGACCGCGAAGACCAGCAGCCCGAGCAGCAGGCGCAGCCGCTCGCCGCGCATGGTCTGTCCGGTGCGCGCGCCGAATTGCGCGCCGACGACGCCGCCGATCATCAGCAGGAGCGCGAGCACCGCGTCGACCAGATGGTTGGTGGCCGCGTGCATCACCGTCGCCGAGGCCATGGTGATGAGCGTGAGCACCATCGAGGTGCCGATCACCAACGCGGTCGGCACGCGCAGGACATAGATCAGCATCGGCACCAGCAGGAAGCCGCCGCCGATGCCCATGACGGCGCCGATAAAGCCGATGCTGAAACCGATGCCCCAGATCGGAATCGCCGATACATAGATGCGCGAACGCTTGAAGCGCATCTTGAACGGCAAGCCGTGCACCCAGGTGTGGCTGCCCGGCCGGCGCGGCGTCGCCGACAGGCCGCGGCGCGCGCGCAGCTCCGCACGCAGGCTCTCGTAGATCATCATCGCGCCGACGACGGTGAGCAGCGTCACATAGGACAGGCCGATCATCAGATCGAGCTGGTCGAGCGCCCGCAGCATGGTGAACAGCCAGACGCCGGTGGCGGTGCCGATGATTCCGGCCGCCAACAGCATCAGGGCGAGCGTGGTGTCGATGGCGTCGCGCCGCCAATGCGTGAGCGCGCCGGTGAACGATGAGGCCGCGATGTGGCTCGACACGCTCGCCACCGCCACCGCCGGCGAGATGCCGATGAAGATCAGCAGCGGCGTCATCAGGAAGCCGCCGCCGATGCCGAACATGCCGGAGATGAAGCCGACCGCGAGCCCCATGCCGAGCACGAGGAAGATATCGACCGGCATGTCGGCAATGGGGAGATAGATCTGCAAGCGGCTACCGTCCAAGGTTCGAGGCCGTGGGCGCGAAGCAACCTGCCTCACGCCGCACGGACGGACATCTTGCGGCCGACGAGAAACGCGGGCGCAACGCGGGTGATTTCGGACGCGTTACGCGATGGCGATACTAGACGGGAATATCGGCGCGATCACCGTCTTCGATGTCGGGTGCGGCGTTATTACCGCTTCCCGACTTTGTAGGCGCCGCTGGCGGACGGGTGCGCCGGCCGCGCCCGGCTCTGCGCATTCGACTTGTCGGCGGGATCGTCCCAGCCGCCGGACGGCACCTTGACCGCGGTGGCGTCGTGCGGCTGCGGTGTGGCAACGAAGGTCTTCACCGCGTGTTGGGCGGCGGCGAGCGAGCGCGGATCGAGCTGGGCGCCGACTTCGTCGCGCTTGCGCGCGGCTTCCTTGTCGCCCTGGGCGGCGGCGAGCGCGAACCACTTGTAGGAGTCGATCAGGCTTTTCTCCATGCCGAGCCCGCGCGCGGCCAGCACGCCGAGATTATACTGGCTGTCGGCGACGCCATGCTGGGCGGCCTTGGTGAACCACTGCGCGGCGGCGGCGTAATCGGGCTTGCCCTCGGCGCCTTCGGCATAGAGCACCGCGAGATTGTGCATCGACTTGGCATTGCCCTTGGCGGCGGCGGCCAGGTAGAGCTTGCGCGCGGCCGGCAGGTCCTTCTTCACGCCCTGGCCCTTTTCGAGCAGGCTGGCATAACGGAATTGCGCGGGCGCCAGGCCCTTGGCGGCGGCGCGCTCGTACCAGTGCGCGGCTTCCGTCAGGTTGGCCGGCACGCCGCGTCCTTCGGCATAGCGCGTGGCGACCTCATAGGCGGCGGCGGCGTCGCCGGCGACAGCGGCATTGCGCAGCTTGGCGCTGCCGATCGCGATCGCCGGACCGCCGGAGGGCCGCGCGGCCGGGGATGGAGGGGCGGTCAAGGGAGTGCGGGCAGGCTCTGGGATCGAGCCCGTGATGTCGTTGGATGCGGCCGGCGGCGGAACGGCGGCCGGCGGCGCCACCGGGGTCGGGCTCAGCATCGAGGGGACGTTGTAGCCGCTCTGGCCGACGTCGAGCGGCGGCAGCGCGCCGGCGATATTGCCGGCCGGCGGCACTTGCGCGAGCGGCGTGGACGGAGCCTGCGTCGCATTGGGCGTGCTGGCGGCGAGATCGGGCGCGGAATCCGTCGTCTGCTCCGAATGGCGATCGAGTGTTTTGGCGGCCTTGAGCGCGGTCAGATCGGGCTTCGAGCCGAACACGCCGCCCAACACATGCGCGGCGCCGACTGCCAGCGCGGCGATGCTGGCGGCGATGAACAACGCCTTCATGCGGCTCATCATTTTGCCGGACCGCGACCGGCCTGCACGGCCTTCGTCGGGCGCGATCTCGGCGGCGGGCGAACGATTGCCCGCCTCCTGCACCGCGGTTTGCGCGGCGCGGCGGGCGGCGGCGATGAAACTCGATTTGCCGCCCGTCGGCGGCGCCGGCCGGGCGCTGCCGAGCGCGGCTTCCGAGGCGGCGATGCGGGCGCCGGCGCGCTGGCGCGGCGGTCCCGAACCGGGCTCCAGCGGCTGATCGGGCGGCAGATCGGGATCGATCGGCCCGTGATTGTTGGGCGGTGCACGCCGGGGCGCCGCC
>DASZQT010000296.1:0-4161 GCA_035549515.1 Pseudolabrys sp.
TCCGTCCTATGGCTATCCGGCGGTGCCGCCGAATTGGGAAACTTTGGCGCACCTGACGAATAACAAGCCGAAGGCGCATTCCTTCGTGAGCACCTTCGCGCAATTCGTCTGGGGCGGCATCAGCGAGGATACGAGCCAGACCAAGTATTCGATCACGCCCTATCCGGGTTCGGGAGCGCCGGGCTACGGCATCGGCCTCGCGCCTTACAGCTATTGGCGGCGCAACCTCGACAGCTACACGCAGATGATGGCGGTGGTCGATCAGAACATCGGCACCGTGCTCGACGCATTGGCGCCGCGCATCGCCGCCAATACGATCGTCGTGTTCACCTCAGATCACGGGGATTACGTGGGCGCGCACGGCATCCCGATCAGCAAGATGTGCACCGCGTATGATGAATGCTTCCATATGCCGCTGATCGTGGTCGATCCGACAAACCGCTTCACCGGCGATATCGGCACGATTCGCGAGAACCTCACGTCACATGTCGACATGCTGAATCTGCTCGTCAGCCTCGGCAACAACGGCAGCCAGAAATGGCTGAAGGGCCCGTACCTCGATATTTACGGCAGCCGCCACAACATGATCCCGATGCTGAAATCGGCGAGCGCGGCGGGGCGCGACTACGTTCTGTTCGCCACGGACGAACTGTGCGCGCCGCAATACATTTATAACGATGCGTCGCTGCATATCACCGCGTTACGAACGAAGACGGAGAAGATCGCGACCTACTCGCAGTGGCTGCCCTATACGACGACTATCAAGCCCGGCACGACCGAGGTCGAATTCTACGATTACAGCATGGCAAGCGGCCGGGCCGAGACCAACAGCATGCCCAAGGATCGCCGCGTGCCCTCGCTCCTCAAGGATCTCGCCTACCTCGTCGCGACCGAATTGCGCAGGCCGCTGCCGGGCAGGTACGGAGTTGCGCAAAGGGCCGCGCGCGAGCGCTACATCGCCTTCGTGCAACTCATCAATACCGGCAAGATCCTTCCCGGAAAGCTGAAGCAGCTTCTCGGCTTCGGGCAAGATTTCTAATCCGCCGGGCGGGTTCGCGCGACATGGCAAGGGCGCGGCTTTGGCCGCGTCCTTTGCGTTTCACGGACCCGGTCGCGGGCGGCCGCGTTCAGTGCACCTGGTTGTTGCGCGGGCGGTAATTGCCGCTGTCGTCCCGTTCGAAAACATCGGTGACGTCGGGATGGCGGATCGGCTTGCCGGAGGTGTCGGGCAAAAGGTTCTGCTCGGAGACGTAGGCGATGTATTCGGTTTCTTCGTTTTCCGCGAACAGGTGATAGAACGGCTGATCCTTGCTCGGCCGGATGTCGGCCGGGATCGACTCCCACCACTCCTCGGTGTTGTTGAATTCCGGATCGATGTCGAAAATGACTCCTCGGAAGGAGAACAGGCGGTGCTTCACCACCTGGCCGATCTGGAACTTGGCCGTCCGCATCTTGTTCATGGGGTGACCAGATAGTCCATCGGCCGGACGGATGCCAGTGCGGCGGTCATAAGCCATAACGTGCTCCCATTTCCGGGTCCTTGGCCGCCACCAGGCGGGCGAGATCGATCAGCACCTTGGCCTGTTTCCAGGTGGCGTCGTCCTGCATCTTGCCGTCGATCATGACCGCGCCCGCGCCGTCGGGCATGGCGGCCAGGATCTTTTTGGCGAAGGCGACTTCCGCCGGATCGGGCGAGAACACGGTCTTGGCGATGGCGATCTGCGAGGGGTGCAGGGACCAGGCGCCCAGGCAGCCCATCAGGAAGGCGTTGCGGAATTGCACCTCGCAGGCGGCGGGATCGGAGAAATCCCCGAACGGGCCGTAGAACGGTTTGATGCCGGCGGCGGCGCAGGCGTCGACCATGCGTCCGACTGTGTAGTGCCAGAGGTCCTGCTGATAGGCCGCGCGCGGGGCGTCACCGGCGGCGTCGGCCAAAACCTTGTAGTCGGGATGGCCGCCGCCGACCCGCGTCGTCTTCATCGCGCGCGAGGCGGCGAGATCGGCCGGCCCCAGGCTCATGCCGTGCATACGCGGGGAGGCGGTGGCGATGGCTTCGACATTGTTGACGCCCTGCGCTGTCTCCAGGATGGCGTGGATCAGGATCGGCCTTTCGATTTTGTGGCGGGCTTCGAGCTGCGCCAGCAACTGGTCGAGATAGTGGATGTCCCAGGGGCCGTCGACCTTGGGCAGCATGATGACGTCGAGCTTGTGGCCGACCGCACCCACGATCTCGACCACGTCGTCGAGCGCCCAGGGCGAATTGAGCGCATTGATGCGCGTCCACAGCCCGGTCGCGCCGAAATCCACACCCTTCGCCATCTCGATGAAGCCCGAGCGGGCGGCAGCCTTGGCCTCGACCGGAATGGCGTCCTCCAGATTGCCCAGCACCACGTCGACCTGGCGCACCAGTTCCGGCACCTTGGCGCGCATCTTTTCCATGTGCGGCGGCACGAAATGGATCATGCGCTCGAGCCGCACGGGCAGGTCCCGCATCGGGGCGGGCGCGCCGATGGCGAGCGGCGCGAAGAATTGGCGGGGCAGCTTCACGGGGTTCGGTCCTTCCAAAAGGGCAATCCGCCGTTTAGAGGAATGCAAAGGCCGCGCCAAGTGGGAGCCAGATGGGCGATCCCGCCGGCGTTTCGGGCCGGCCGGAACCAAAGCCGTATGATCGAAGTCCTCAATCTGGCGCTGCCGTTTTTCGGCCTGATCTTCATCGGTTTCGCCAGCGGCAGGATCAAGCAGATCCCCGACACCGCGCTCGCCTGGATGAATTTCTTCATTGTCTATGTGTCGCTGCCGGCGCTGTTCTACCGCATCCTGGCGCAGACGCCTTTGGAGCAGCTCGCCCGCGTCGATTTCATCTTCGCGACCTCGCTCGCAACGTTCTGGGCGTTCTCGGTCGCCTTCGCCATCGGCATGGTGATGCGCAAGGGCAATATCGGGGAGTCCGCGATTGCGGGGCTCGCGGGCGGCTACGGCAATATCGGCTATATGGGCCCGGGGCTGGCGCTGGCGACCTTGGGCGCGCAGGCGGCGGTGCCGGTGGCGCTGATCTTCTGCTTCGACAACATCATCCTGTTCACGCTGGTGCCCTTCATGATGGCGTTGGCGCGGCCGAAACCCTTGAGTGTCGGCGGCATCGCGGTGGAAGTGTTCAAGCGGGTCGCCGGCCACCCGCTCATCATCGCGAGCGCGCTCGGCGTGGCCTCGGCGGCGCTGCATTTCCAGCCGCCGGTCGCGCTCGACCGGCTGATGCAGTTCCTACAGAACGCCTCGGCGCCCTGCGCGTTGTTCGCGCTTGGCGTCACGGTGGCGCTGCGTCCGCTCAAGAATATCCCCTGGGAGATTCCGCCGCTGGTGGCGGTGAAGCTGGTGATGCACCCGGTCGTGGTGTTTCTGCTGCTGTCACTGTTCGGGCCGTTCGAGCCGCTCTGGGTCTACACCGCCGTGCTGATGGCGGCGCTGCCGCCGGCGCTCAACGTGTTCGTGTTCGCGCGCCAATACGATACCTGGGTGGAGCAGGCCTCAAGCGCGGTGCTGATCGGCACGCTGGTGTCGGTGCTCACGCTCACCAGCGTGATGTGGCTGGTGAAGACCGGGACGCTGCCGCCGCTGTTGTTTCACTAAAAGCGCTGGTTACAATGCTTCTCCGCGCATCAGCTTCGGCTGCGCCATGCGCGGCGCGATGCCTTCGCGCATGACGGCGCGGCGCAAGGGACCGATGCGGTCGAGCACATAAAGTCCGATCCCGCGCACGCCCTGCACGGGCAGGAAGTCGGTCAGCAGCGCACGGTTCAGGAGATCGATCGCCACGGTGCGGCTGCCGACATCGGCGCGCCGCATGCGGTCGTAGCGCGCCAGCACCTCGTCGCCGCCGATGTCGCGGCCGGCGCGCTGCGCTTGCACCGCCAGTTCGCCGATGGCGGCGGCATCGCGCAGGCCGAGATTAAGGCCCTGCGCCCCGATTGGCGGCACCAGATGGGCAGCCTCGCCGACCAGCGCGATGCGCCGCGCGCCGAAATGGCGCGCGCTGACGACCGAGAGCGGGAACAGGCCGCGCCCGGGTTCGAGCTCGATTTTGCCGAGGATCGAATGCGAAGCGGCCTCGATCTCGTCTGCTAGTTCATCATCGTCAAGCGCGGCAAGGTCGTCGGCGTCGGC
>DASZQT010000297.1:0-17767 GCA_035549515.1 Pseudolabrys sp.
CGGGCGCCGCGCCCGCGCGCCGGCGCCGACAAGCTCGTCATGGTCGGAGCCTCCACCGGCGGGGTCGAAGCGCTCAAGGCGCTGCTGATGGGCCTGCCGGCCGACTGTCCGCCGACCCTGATTACCCAGCACATGCCGCCGCGCTTCACTGCGGCCTTCGCCGAGCGCCTTAACCGCGAATGCCCGATGACCGTGTGTGAGGCCACCCATGACCAGCCCGTTGAGCCTGGCCATGTCTATATCGCGCCGGGCGCGCAGCATTTGCAGCTCGGCCGCCGCGGACCGCGCCATGTCTGCCTGTTGAGCGATGCCGCGCCGGTGTCGGGCCATCGGCCCTCGGTCGATGTGCTCTTTCACTCGGCCGCGCAGGTCGCCGGCCCTGCCGCGGTCGGCGTCATTCTCACCGGAATGGGCAAGGACGGCGCCGACGGCATGCTCGCCATGCGCAAGGCCGGGGCGGTGACGCTCGGGCAGGATGAGGATTCCGCGCTGATTTACGGCATGCCGCGTGTCGCCTTCGAGCGCGGCGCGGTTACCCGGCAGGTTTCGCTGTCGCACATGGCCGACGCCATTCTCGATGCCTGCGAAAGCGGCACGGCCGGGGCGCTGCGCGCCAATCATTCGATCGACGCCGCATGAACCATTTGCAGGAACATTAGCGAGCAGCACATGGAAATTCAGGACGCTTTAACCGAGGATCGTTTCAAATTGGGCGCCGTGCTCGATCTCACGGCGGCCGAGGGACTGCTCGACGCGATGCGCCACCGCCTGCTCGCCGGATCGCGGCTCGCCATCGATGCGTCCGCGGTCGATACCCTGACCTTGCCGTGCATCCAGATCCTTCTGGCCGCGCTGCGCAGCGACGCGCGGGTGTCGATCCTGCGGCCTTCGCCGGCCTTCCTCGCCGCCTTCCGCGACCTCGGTCTGTCCTGCGACGAGGCCATCGCGGTAGACCCGGTCGCCGCGCCGGTCGAAGAGCTTCGCGAAGCGCCGTCCTTGCAGCCCGAGGAGGACGCCGGCCTCGCCAAACGCATTCTCACCATCGACGATTCCAAGACGATCCGCGACATGCTGCGGCTCACGCTGCTCGATGCCGGCTTTACGGTCTTGCAGGCGGTCGACGGGGTCGACGGCATCGACGTGCTCGGCAAGAACGAGGTCGACATCGTCATCACCGACATCAACATGCCGAAGATGGACGGCTACGGCGTCATCCGTCACATGCGCGCCCAGCCCGAGCACAAGAGCACGCCGATCCTGGTGCTGACCACGGAAAGCGAACTGGAGAAGCGGAATATCGCGCGCGAGGCGGGCGCGACGGGATGGATGGTCAAGCCGTTCGATCCCGAGCAGCTGGTCGCAACCATTTACAAAGTCGCTCGGTGAGTCTGCGGGAATCGGGGTCGGGGACAAACACAATGTCGCAGTTGGACCAACTGAAGCAGACCTTCTTCGAGGAGTGCAGCGAGGCGCTGCAGCAGATCGAGAGCGGGCTCACCGACCTGCGCGCCGGCCACGGCTCGGACGACACCATCAATGCGGTGTTCCGCTCGGTGCATTCGGTCAAGGGCGGCGCCGGCATTTTCGGCTTCGAGGACCTGATCGGATTCGCCCATGTGTTCGAGACGGTGCTCGATGCCATGCGTGACGGCCGGCTCGCCGCCACGCCGGATGTGGTCGACGTGCTGCTGCCGGCCAATGACGTGCTGACCGATCTGATCGCGATGACGCGCGCGGGCGAGGCGATCCCGCCCGGCCACGGCAAGGAGTCGCAGGCGGCGCTTGAGCGCCTGCTCGGCCGGGACTCGCACGGCGCGCTGGAAGACGAAGAGCCGGCGCCGGCCGATTTCGAAGGCCTCGATTTCATGCCGATCCGCGCCGACGATTTCGATGCGCCGATGGAAAGCGAACTCGCCGACGGCGGCGATGGCGAAAAGACCTACGCCATCGTATTCCGTCCGCACGCCGACATGCTGCGGCGGGCCAATGAGCCGCTCTATCTCCTGCGCGAGCTGCGCAAGCTCGGCGAACTCGACCTGGTCGCCGAGACCGATCGGCTGCCCGCACTCGCCGAGATCGAGCCCGATCGCGCCTATATCGGCTGGACCGGCACGCTGAAGAGCGCGGCACCGCGCGCCCAGATCGAGGAAGTGTTTGAATTCGTGGCCGGCGATTGCGAGCTGGCGGTCACGCCGGCGCAGCAGGAACCCGCGCCCGCGGCGTTGCCCGCAGCCATGCCGGCGCCGGTCGCGAGCCCTGCGCCGGCAGCGGTGGCGGCATCCATGCCGGCCATCGCCGAAGCAACGCCGGCCGCGCCTTTGGCCGAACACCCGGCGCCAAGTCTGGCCCCGAGTCTCCCTCCAAGTCTCGCTCCAAGTCTTGCTCCAAGTCTCGCTCCAAGTCTCGCTCCAAGCCCCGCGCCGGAAGGCGCCGAGCCGGCCGCCGGCTCACGCGTCGCGGCAGCAAAAGCGGCGGCCGCCACCACCATGCGCGTCGAGGTCGAGAAGATCGACCGCGTCGTCAACATGGTGGGCGAACTGGTCATATCGCAGGCCATGCTCGGGCAGATCGTGCACAATCTGCCGGAGGACGTGAGCAGCCGGCTTGCCCAGGTGCTCGAGGAAGTCATCCTGCATACGCGCGAATTGAAAGACAGCGTGATGTCGATGCGCGCGCAGGCGATCGGCGCGGTGTTCCAGCGCATGCCGCGATTGGTGCGCGAGCTTGCCGTCAAGACCGGCAAGAAGGTGCATCTCGAAATGCACGGCGAGAACACCGAGGTCGACCGCTCGATCATCGAACGGCTGGGCGACCCGCTCACCCACATCATCCGCAACTCGATCGATCACGGCATCGAAGCGCCGGCGCAGCGCGTGGCGGCCGGCAAGCCGGAAGAGGGCACGATAAGGCTCAGCGCCGAGCATCGCGGCGGCCGCATCGTGGTGGAAGTGCGTGACGACGGCGGCGGCATCGATCCCGAGCGCGTGCTCAAGAAGGCGCGCGAACGCGGGCTGGTGAGCGCCGACGCGAACCTCAGCGAAGACGAGATCAACAATCTCATCTTCCTGCCCGGCTTCTCCACCGCCGAGACCATTTCCGACATTTCCGGCCGCGGCGTCGGCATGGATGTCGTGCGCCGCAATATCCAGGATGTCGGCGGCCGTATCTCGCTCAAGTCGGAGCGCGGCCGCGGCATGACGCTGACGCTGGCGCTGCCGCTCACGCTCGCGGTGATGGACGGCATGGTGATCAAGGTCGGCGGCGAAACCTATGTGCTGCCGATGTCGGCGATCGTCGAATGCCTGCGGCCCGCGCGCGCCGACGTGCACAACCTGATGGGCGGGCGCGGCATGCTGCGGCTGCGCGGCAATCTCGTGCCGCTGGTGCATCTCGGCGACATCCTCGACCTCGGCCCCGTCTCCGCCGAATCCGACGAGCGCGTCGTGATCATCACCGATGCCGGCGATGGCGCCCGCTTCGGCATGATCGTCGACGAGCTGTGCGGCCATCAGCAGGTCGTGGTCAAGAGCATGGAGGAGAGCTACGGCGCCGTTCCGGGCGTTGCCGGCGCCACCATTCTCGGCAACGGCCGCGTCGCCCTCATCCTCGACGTTGAGAAACTGTCCGATCTTGCGATCAGCGAGACCGGCGTTCTCGGCGCCGGCCGCTTCGCCATCGCCGAGCCGGCGCCGGCCGCCATGATGACCTGAGTTCACGAGTACTACTCTCTCCGCGATGTGAGAGGCTTTCATAAGGAGTAACGACAATGCCAATCGCAGCAGGGCTTAAGGTTCTCGTCGTCGACGACCAGAACAGCGTCCGGCAGATGACGCGGATGACCCTCGAGCAGATCGGGGTCCGCCATATTCACGAGGCGGAAAACGGCGTGAAGGCCATGGATACGGCCTCGATGCAGCCGCTCGACCTGATCATCTCGGACTACAACATGCCGGAGATGGACGGGCTCGGCCTGTTGCGCGCGGTGCGCGGCCATCCCTCGGCGCGCCGCATTCCCTTCATCCTGGTGACCGGGCGCGGCGACCGCGAGCTGGTCGTGAAGGCCGCGCAGGCCGGCGCCAACAATTACGTGGTCAAGCCTTTCACCGCCGACATCCTGCGCAGCAAGATCGAGCAGGTGGTGGGGAAGCTGTCGTGACCGTGCCGGCTGAGCTTGCGCGGGATGACGCGGCGGAGCCGTGTCGCGCCGACGACGACATCAAGATCTTCGTGGCCGCGATTGCCGTGGCATTGCGCGAGTCGGTGGCCGGCTTCGAAGAGGCGGTGTCGCGCGTCACCGAGATCACCGCCATGCGGCCCGGCCGCGCCGACCGCGAGCTGGTGGTGGCGTTGCAGGATTTCGACCGCTTGCAGCAGGAGTTCGCGACTTTGGGCGACGTGCTCGGCCGTATTTCGTCGAGCGCTCCGGACGCCGGGGCGCAGCGCTCCGGCGGCACCGGCCATCCTTTGCTCGATGGCATCTCGATGGCCGGGCTCAAGGCGCGGCTTTCGTTTCACCTGCGCAGCCTGACGCCCGAACCCGTCTATTCCGAGGGATCGGACGAAGTCGAGTTTTGAGTCGCCCTTAGCCGGGCGAAGTATTGACCTGATCGACGATCCTGCGCAGGCCGCTGGTCAATTCCGGCACCTGGTCCGGCTTTACGCCGCGAAAGGCGCGCTGGCGCGCCAGGAACAGCGCGTCGACATGGCAGGCGATCGTTTCCATGCTGTATTCGGCGCCGGCCGCGATGGCGTCGAGCACGTCGCAAAGCGAATCCGCAACGAAAGTCAAAAGCTCGAAACCCATGGTGGTGCCGACGTCGCGCAGGCGCCGGCTATGAACGACGGCCATCTCGGCCCATTCCTTGTTGGCGCCCGGGCGCGCGCTGGCCACCACGTCGGTGAGGCTCTGCAATTCCTTGTTCACCCAGTCGTCGAAGCCCGGCTTGTTCTCCTCGACCTGGGCCCAGGCCTGCTCGATCGCCTGTTCGCGCGGAACGCCGCCCGGCCGCCGCGCCATGCGCTGAAACCGGGTTTCGACCGCGAAGACCCGCGCTTCATAGGTGCCGTCTTCCGCCATCAGTCTTTCCCGAAGCGAGCGGCGCTAAACAGATTGTCGATGTCGTCCTGCGCCAGCGCGGGGCCGGCCTCTTCGGCGACGACGATTTCATGGTCGCCCTTGCGGCGTCCGACGCCGCCCGGATAGCCCTCGATCTTGAAGCGGCGGTCGGGTCCGAAATAGGTCGGCGCATCGACGAACTGGCGCGGCGTGAGCGCGATCCAGGCGAGGCGATCATAGAGGCTCGCGGGCGACATCGGCTTCGCCAGCACCATGTTGGCGCCGGCATCGCGCGCCTGCTTGATCGTGTTCTCGCGCGTGTCGCTGGTCATGATCAGAATCGGCATCATCCGGTTTTCATTATCGATCTTGCGGCGGATGGCGCGCGTCAGCGTGAGTCCGCCATGCGGCGGCAGGCGTGCGTCGCACAACAGGATGTCGATCTTCTGCGCGCTCAAGGTCTGCAGCACGCTGACCGAGCTTCTGACCTCGAGCACCTTGCTGGTTCCGAAGCCGCGCAGGATTCCGTGCGCGATCATCGAAAGGTACGAGCTCGAATCGGCGATCAGGACCACCAGATCGCGAAGATTGATGGTCGGGCTCGCCATTCAGTCTCCGTAGGGCCGCGTCGACGATCCGCGCGCAAGCCGCCGCTCAGGAATCCGCGACGCCAGCCGTGGCCTGTCGCTGATCTTGCGCGTGGCCGACGTCATCCGAACAGTTCATCCGATTCGCGAATCGGCGAACAGGACTTTAAATTTAATCTACCGAAAGATGCTCGGACAATGACCGTGTGGCGCCAATGACTGTGCGGCGCCGATGAAGCCGGCCGCGCTTGGTCAGCTCATTGCCGGTCCCGATAATTGGGGTGAATATCCCATCATTATATTGTAATTTAGCTATATATATTCGTAAGATGTGAACGGAATTATTTCGCCAAAGCCTGGATTGGACTAGCCTAAATTATGGAACTGATTCGCATTGGTTGTTGCGGCGTCCAGGTTTCCGGGGCCAGTGCGTGAATTTTGGGGGGCTTACCCTAGGTCAATATTGGAATCTTCCGAGGCTTCAACTTTGAGCTCGGCGGGCTCTATTTGCTTTTGCGTGTATGCCGTCTACAACTTCGCTTATAAATTGTACGAAGTGGGGCGCGGCTGATGGAATGGGAAGGCACCAAGAACAATCGGTCACACGAAGAATCCGAGACCAGAATTCATGCAAGCTCAGCTTGGCGCTAGAAAAGTTCAGGGCCCCGCAACCCCCGCGCAACCGTCCTGCGGTCAGTGTCCGGCTTACGAGCTCAACCTGTGTCAGGCTGCTTCCGAAGCGGCATGGGCCTTCCCGAGCGCTGTGCCCTATAAAATCCAGCAGACCGACCATACGGTTCCGGCTCGCCGCACCATTTGCCGCGAGCAGGACCTGCACGATGCCGTTCCGATCATTTGCGGCGGCTGGGCCGCCTCGATCATCATGTTGTCGGACGGGAGCCGGCAGATCCTGTCGTTCCTCTTGCCGGGCGACATCGTTTCGACCGCCTTGCTGTTCGAGCCGCGTCCGCACTGTCTGGTGGAAGCGATCACCGACGTGCGCTACCGCACCTTCAAGCGCACCGAATTGCGCGAAATCCTGTTCTCGCACCCGGATCTGGTCGACAAGCTGTCGCGGGCCTGGATCGAGGAAAAGGCGCGCGCCGATCAATTGATTGTCGATCTCGGGCGCCGCACGGCCGACGAACGCATCGCGCGCCTGATCCTCGGCCTGGTCGACCGCCTCATCAAACGCGACATGGCGCATGGCGACCCGCTGGAAGTCGATTTTCCGCTGCGCCAGCACCACATCGCGGACGCCACCGGGCTGACCCCGGTGCATGTCAGCAAGGTGCTGTCGGAATTCCGGCGCAGCGGGCTGATCAAGATCAGCGAGCGCTCCTTGACGGTGCTCGATCCGGCCGGCTTCCGCCGCGTCGCCAATATGCGCTGACGCCCCGCGCCCCGATTCAGGCGGTGTTTGTCGGCCTCTGCTCGGCCTTGCTGGCCGCACGCCGGCGCTGAAATTCCAGCACCTGGCGCGCCGTCGCCGGCTTGAGCCGCGAATAAGTGCCGAGGCACTGTTCGAGCGCGGATGCGCTCGGCCCGCGCCCGCCGCCGGGCATGGTCAGCAGTGCCTTCACCGTCGGCCAGGACATGCCGATCGCCTTGGCCAGAATGATCATGGTCTCCGGCCGGTTGCCGGCCATGCTCACTTCGATCTGCTCGACCGGCAGCTGGCACAGCATGGCGAGCGCAATCGCGGCCGGCTCGAACCGTCCGGCCGTGGCAAAGCCTTGCAATTCGGCTTCGCCGAGCTGCCCGGTCGCGTGCAACGCTTCGACCTCCGCGCGCGCGGCCGTGTAATCGTAGGATGCCTTGGCCGCCGACGCCCGAATGGCCCCGGCGGCCTCCGCGACCGCGTTGCGGATGGCGTCGAAGCTCAAGGGATCGGCCAGTTCGAGCTTGGCGCGCACCGTCGCGGACGCCCTGGCCAGCAGTTTGAGCAGATAGTGGCGCGGCAATTCGCGTCGCTCGCCCACGGAGAGCGCCAACTCATCGTCGCCTTGCGCGCGCTCGACCAGAGTCATGAATCCGAAATCGGACAGCCGGGCGCCGGGATTGCGCGTCGTGCTCAACAGCACCGGCCGGTTGCCGCGCCGCACCAGCACGTCGGTGACGATGGCGTCGAGCGAACGTCGGCGCGAAATGACCAGCAGGTGGGCCTGGCTCTTGCCGCGCGCATTCATCGCCAGCGTGCCGCTGTCGAGGCGGTCGGACCGCTCCAGCATGGGGCCCGCGACCTCGATCGCATCATCAAAAGCGAGGATGCGGCTGATGCGCGGCGGCGCGAACGGGTTGCCGCCGAGGCGCTCCGCCAGGGCGGCGCGGGCGGAGGCCTCAATGCCGGCCACCAGGCGCGCGAACACGTCGTCGAACAACTCGACCTGTTCGGCGGAAAAGTCCGCGGCGCCGAATTCGAACAAGTCGGCGATCCGGCGCGCGATCTCGCCACGGCGCTCGGGGCTCGCGCCGGCAACGGCGCCCTCGAGTTCGCGGATCAGCGCCAGCGCTGCGGTCATCGCGATGTTGCGGCCGGCGGCCGTTCCCTGCTCATGCGGCGGCGTGGCCGCGCGCGTTGCCGCTTGCGATATCGAATCCAAGCTCGCATCCGCGCACGGGGCGGCCGAGCAGATAGCCTTGCGCGAAGGAACAGCCGGCGGCGCGCAGCAGCAGCAATTGCTCGCGCGTCTCGATGCCTTCGGCGGTCGTCACCATGTTGAGGATGCGCGCGAGATTGACGATGGCGCATACGATCGCCGCGCAGTCGGGTCGGTTCGACAACTCGGTCACGAAGGAGCGGTCGATCTTGATCTTGTCGAACGGGAACATCTTCAGATAGCTCAACGACGAGTAGCCGGTGCCGAAATCGTCGAGCACGATGGAAACCCCGAGGCTCTTCAGCGCCGACAGGATCGCGAGGTTCTCCTCGTTGTTGTGCAGCAGCACCGATTCGGTGATTTCGAGCTCGAGCCGCTCCGGCGCCAGGTTGGAATCGATGAGCGCGCGCGCGACCGTGTCGACCAGATCGCCCTTGCGGAACTGCACGGGCGAGACGTTCACCGCCACTTTCATGCGCGAAGGCCAGGACGTGGCCTCGATGCAGGCGGTGCGCAGCACCCATTCGCCGAGCGGCACGATCAGGCCGGTTTCCTCGGCGAGCGGAATGAACTCGGCCGGCGACACCAGATCCTTTTGCGGCCGGCGCCAACGTACCAGCGCCTCCGCGCCGCAAGGCGTTTCCGTCACCGCGTCGAACACCGGCTGAAAGTGCAGTTCGAACTCGGCTTGCTTGAGCGCGTTGCGCAGGTCGATCTCGAGCGAATGGCGCGAATGCGCCTCGGTCTCCATGCCTGGCTCGAAGATGCAGTATTGATTGCGCCCACGCGACTTGGCGCGATAAAGCGCGAGGTCGGCGCCCTTCATGAGCTGGTCGACATCGGTGCCGTGCTCGGGCGCGAAGGCGATGCCGATGCTGGTGCCGGTCACCACCTGATTGCCGTCAATGTCAAAGGTCGCGGTGAACACGTCGAGGATGCGGTTCGACAGCGCGACCGCCGCTTCGCGCTGGTCGCCCTCGAAGGTCTGCAGGATCGCGAACTCGTCGCCGCCCAGCCGCGCGACGAAATCGGTGTCGCGCAACGACGCCTTCAGCCGCTGCGCCACCGCCTTGAGCAGGCCGTCGCCGATCGGATGGCCGAGCGAATCGTTGACCGACTTGAAGCGATCGAGATCGAGCAGCATCACGGTGAAGCGCTCGCCGCGCCGCTTTAGGCGCGACAGCGCGTCGTCGATGCGCTCCATGAGCTGCACGCGGTTGGGCAGTCCGGTGAGCGCGTCGTGACGGGCCTGGAACGACAGCCGCTCGGCCGCCTGCACCCGCTCGGTCACGTCCTCGATGATCGACATGAGATATTCGGGCTTGCCGCTGGGCGAGCGCACCACGACCTTCTTGCCTTGAATGAGGACCGGACGTTCGGGATCGTGCAGCGGCGCGGACTGATAGACCTGCTGCTGCGGGCAAGTGAGCGCCTTCTTGTCCTGCTCGACGATGGCGGCGACCGTCTCCGGCGGAAACAATTCGTCGGCGCTGCGCCCGATCAGCTCGTCCTTGGAATGGCCGAGATACTCCTCGCCGTTCTTGTTGACCAGGATGTAACGGAAATTGGCCGCGTCCTTGACGATGATCGTCGCCGGCACGTGGTCGATAATGGTGTCGAGGAAATTCTTGGTGCGGCGCAGTTGATCGACCGTGCGGACATGCTCGGTGACGTCGTCATGCGAGGTGACCCAGCCGCCGCCCCCGGTGGGCGTGATCTCGATCGCCACCACGCGGCCGTCCACCCACTCGTCGAAGCTGCGCGTGGTCTTGCCGCTGGCGATGCGCTGGCGCGTGCGTTCGATGATGTGATCGACGTCGCCGAACAAGGTCGCGGTGCGCACCCTGAGTTCGAGCAGCTCGCGCAACGAACAGCCCGGCCGCAACAGGTCCGGCGACAGGCCGTGCATGCGCAGATACCGCTTGTTGCAGAAGATCAGCCGCTCCGCGGCATCGAACATGGTCAGGCCCTGACGCATATTGTCGAGGGCGACCAGGAGATGCGCGTTCTGCGCTTGCAACAGTGTATCCGGCAGGCGGCCGGCTTCGGGATTCGCCGGGGCGCCCGCGGCGGGCGCCTCCACCGATCGGCGCGCACCGGAATGCCTGTCGAGCTCGTCGGCCGCCGCGAAGAACATCGGTTATCCGGCCGCGCGCATCAGGGTGGGGCTGCGTTCGTAGGCGACTTCCTTGATGCTGCGGGTCAGCATCCGAAATGCATCGCGCCAGGCGTCGCACAACTCGGGCGTAAAATCGGCACCCAAGGCGCGCTTCAAGGTGCGCAGCAGGGCGTTGCCGAAGTGATTGTAGTGCTCCATGCGGACACCGTAACCGAGATGGCGCACGGCAAGTTTTTCGACGTCGGACAGGAAGCGTTCGGGCGCGTGCAGCGAGCGCGCGATGAACGACAGCGCAGCCAGGAGCTTGCGTTGTTGGTCCGCCATATCGCCGTTGAACATCGTGCGCAGGCTGGGATCGAGCGCGAAGAATTCTTCATAGAAGATCTCGGCGGCGCGCGGACCCATGGCCGCGACCTTCTCGAAACTGTCCTGGACCTGGGCTATGGTGCGCGCGTCCATTGTCACAACGGGACTTATTTTGTACTCCGCTGAAAAAGCTACCCGTCGGCGTTTAAGTATTGATGAAAGCAACCCGCAATATAGATTAATATATGGGCTTATTCGCCTTGTGCTGCGTTGCAGGAACATCCCCGTTGCGTCGCTTGTGACACATGCCGGACCTCGCCGACATCTCCGCCGCTTCACCGCCACGGGCGGCGGCATCCGATGCCGCGCATGAAGCCTATTGGCGCACGCCGCTTGGGGATTTGTTCGCGCGGCTGCATTGCGGTCGCGGCGGGCTAAGCGGCGCCGATGCCGCCGGCAGATTGCGCCACTTCGGACCCAATACCGTTTCGGCCGACGCGCGCCGCGGCATCGTCGTCAAGATAGGCAAGCGTTTGGCCGAGCCGCTGGTCGCTATTCTTTTGGTTGCCGCCGCCATTTCCGGCTTCAGCGGCGATCTCGCCAGCTTCCTCATCATCGTGACGGTGGTCGGCCTGTCAATCGTGCTCGATGTCGTGCAGGAGCAGCGCGCCGAAGTCGCGGCCGAGGCGCTCAAGCGCTCGGTGGCAATTCATGCCGATGTGCTGCGTGACGGCACGCTGCGCTCGTTCCCGGTGGACGAGATCGTGCCCGGCGACGTGATTGAATTGCGCGCCGGCGATCTGGTGCCGGCCGACGGCGTGCTGCTCGCCGGCCGCGGCACGCATGTCAACGAAGCCTTGATGACCGGCGAGCCCTATCCGGTCGAGAAGCGCGCCGGCGACTGCGACGCGACCGAACCGGCCGAAGCGTTCAACGCGCTGTTCGCCGGCACCTCGGTGGTCAATGGTGAAGCCACCATGCTCGCGGTGGCGACCGGTGCGGCCACGCGTTTCGGAGGCATCGCCGCCGCGCTCGTCGGCGCCGAGCCGCCAAGCGCGTTCGAGCGCGGCATTCATCGCCTCGGCCTGTTGATTCTGCGGCTGACTTTCTTTCTCGTGCTGTTCGTTTTGCTGGTGAGCATCGCCTTCGGCCGGCCGGTGCTGGAGTCGTTTCTGTTCGCGGTGGCACTGGCGGTGGGCCTGACGCCCGAACTCTTGCCGATGGTCACCACGGTCACGCTGTCGCGCGGCGCGCTGCGCATGGCCGACAAGCGCGTGGTGGTGAAGCGGCTGGCGGCCATTCACGATCTCGGCGCCATGGACGTGCTATGCACCGACAAGACCGGCACACTTACCGAAGCCAACATCACGCTGGCCGGCCATCCCGGCATTGATGGCGCCGACGACGATGACGTGCTCACGCTGGCGACGGTCAACAGCACGTTCGGCGGCGGCATTCGCAGTCCGCTCGACAGCGCGATTGCGCGCGCCTGGGGCGAGCGCGATCTGAAAGACTGGCGCAAGATCGACGAGATTCCGTTCGACTTCGAGCGACGCTGCGTATCGGTGCTGGCCGAGCACGCCGGCCGCCGCATGCTCATTCTCAAAGGCGCGCCCGAAGCGGTGCTGGCGCGCGTGAGCCGCGCCGGCAATGGCGCCGGCGACAGCAAAGCGCTCGACGCCGCTACGCGCGCCGCGCTCGAAACGCGACAGCACGACGATGCCGCGCAGGGTTACCGGCTGCTGGCGATCGCGTGGAAAGACATGGCCGCCGATGTGCAAGAACTCCGCGTCGAGGACGAAAGCGATCTGACCATCGCCGGCTTTTGCGTCTTCGTCGATCCGCCCAAGCCGAGCGCGGCCGCTGCGGTGGCGCGGCTCGCCGCTGCCGGCGTGCGCGTGAAAGTCATCTCCGGAGATCACGAGGCGGTGGTGCGCCATGTCGTGGAGACGCTCAAGATTCCGGCGCACAAGCTGCTCACCGGCGCGGAGATCGAGGCGCTCACGCAGTCCGCGCTCGTTCATCGCGTGCAGGGCACGGACCTGTTCGCGCGCGTATCGCCCGACCAGAAGGTGCGCATCATCCAGGCGCTGCAGACGCGCGGCCACACCGTCGGCTTCATCGGCGACGGCGTGAACGACGCGCCGGCGATCCGCGCCGCCGAGGTCGGCCTCTCGGTCGATGGCGCCACCGACATCGCGCGTTCGGCCGCCGACATGATCCTGCTCGCGCCCGATCTCGGCGTACTGGCCGATGGCGTTCAGGAAGGCCGGCGGACCTTCGCCAATATCCTGAAATATGTGCGCATGGGCACGTCGTCGAATTTCGGCAACATGCTGTCGATGGCGCTCGCCTCGCTGGTGCTGCCGTTCCTGCCGCTGTTGCCGGTGCAGGTGCTGCTCAACAATCTGATCTACGATCTGTCCGAGGTCGGCATTCCCTTCGACGATGTCGACCGCGACGATCTCGCGCGTCCGCGCGCCTGGGACATGCGCGGCATCCTGCGCTTCACGCTGATCATGGGCGCGCTGTCGTCGCTGTTCGATCTGGCGACCTTCGCCGTGCTGGTAAAGGGCTTCCATGCCGGCGCGGCGGAATTCCGCACCGCCTGGTTCGTCGAATCGATCGTGACGCAGATATTAGTCATCTTCATCATCCGCACCTACGGCCCCGCCTGGAAAAGCCGCGCGCATCCGGTGCTGGTGGCAAGTTCGCTCGGCGCGCTCGTGCTCGCCATCGCGCTCATCGCTTCGCCCGTCGGCCGCGGCATCGGCTTCGTGCCGGTGCCGGGCGCGATCGTCGCGACCATCGCCGTACTTGTGGCCGCCTATCTCGCCAGCGCCGAGGCGGTGAAAAGAATCGCCGCGCCGCGCCCGCGTCGCAAGCGTTGGCGATAATTTTTCTACTTGGCCGAGTGATAAAACGCCGCGGCGTCGGCGCTGAAGTCCTTGCGCGATTGCGGATCGAGATAGACCATGTGGCCGCCGCGATAGAGCTTGAGCTGGGCGCGGCCGGCCGGCTGCATCGGCGGCAGATGATCGAGCAGGTATCGCGTCATCCCGAAGGGCGTCACCATGTCGGAAACGCCATGCGCGATCAGCAGCCGGAAGCTCGGGCTGAATGACAGCAGCACACGCAATTCATTTTCGGCGTCGGCCGCGAGGCGCCCGTCCTTGCCCCAGTCCCAATGACGGGTGACGTCATTGGATAGCAGCGCGTAGGTCATCTCGGTCTTGAATCCGAGTTCGTTGCGGGCGTAGTTGGCGAAGGCGCCGCCATAGGCGCGCGCCACGCCGTCGAGGATCGGATCGGGGCCGCGCGCCCCGCGCTGCTCGGGGAACGGATCGTCGACCGCGAAGGTCGCATCGTAGTGGCTGACGATCTTGCCTTCGCGCAGGCTCTTGACATAGGCATCGGTGATGAAGCCGCGCGCCTGTTTAACGACATCCAGCGGCAGCCCGGAAATCTGCGCAACGCGGCCATAGAACGCGGTCGCCGCCTCGCCTTGCGGGGCCGGTCCCGCGAGCGTGGTCAGGTAATCGGTCATGGCGAATTTCTCGGCTGCGGCGAGCGCCTGCGCATTGAACGCACCTTTGCGCTCAAGCTCGGCGGCGGCGAGCGACGGCAATTGTAGCGCCGCATGTAGCGCCGACCCGTCGTCGCCGAAAGTGAGCCAGCCCTCGAGCAAGGGCGACAGCATGACGATGCCGGCAACCGAAAGGCCCTGCTCGCGCGACAGGGCGCGCGCGGTCTTGGCCGCGCGGAAGCCGCCATAGCTCTCGCCCAGAAGATATTTCGGCGAAGCGGCGCGGTTATTCTTCGCGACATAGAGCGCGATGGCCTTGGCCATGGCGTCGGCGTCGCCCTGCACGTTCCAGAAATGCTTGCCGTCGTCGGGCTTGACGGTGCGGCTCCAGCCGGTGCCGATCGGATCGATCAGCACCAGATCGGTGAAGGCGAGCCAGCTGTCGGGATTGTCGCGCAATTGCGCCCGCGCGGCATCGCGCGCGTCGGGCCCGAGATCGAGAATGCGCGGGCCGACCAGGCCGAGATTGAGAAAGGCGGAAGCCGCGCCCGGCCCACCGTTGAACACGAAAGTCACCGGCCGATTGGCGTCGCCGTTTTTGGCGACATAGGCCGTGTAGAACACCGCCGCGCTCTGCTCTCCGGATTGGTCGTAGAACGGCAGCGTGCCAGCGGTCGCGGTGTAGGCGAGCCGTCCCTGCGCGGTGTCGATGGCGTGTTCGGTGACCGAATCGGGCGGCAGCAGCCGCAACACGCCCTTGCCGCTCGGTTGTGGTTGCTCAGTGCGGGCATTCCGGCCCCCGCTTGGCTGATGCTGCTCGGCGTGAACGCCGTCGCCGGGGGTGGGTGGGCTTTGCGCGAAGGCCGCGCCGAGCGCGCCGGCGACGCAAATCGCCAGCGCCAATCGGAGGATGGAAGAAAATTTCACGGCACGCACGCTCCTGTCGTTCGAACGCGTGCCCCCAACGCCTGATATTTCCCGGCCAGCCCCGGCCGGACCGCTTCAGGTCAACGCTTGCCGCCGCGGAACATCGGCCGGCGCTGCTGCGGCGCCGGGGCCGGCGCCTCGCCGCGATGCCGGAAGCTGATGCGGCCGCGCGCGAGGTCGTAGGGCGACATTTCCACGATCACGCGGTCGCCGACGCCGGTGCGGATGCGGAATTTCCGCATCTTGCCGGCGGTATAGGCGAGCACCTCGTGCTCGTTGTCGAGCTTCACGCGGAAATTCCCGTCCGGCAACACCTCGGTCACCGTGCCGTCGAATTCCAGCAGTTCTTCCTTCGCCATCCAGTTCTCTCCGGTTGATCAGCGCGGCGCGCGGTGGCCCGTGTGGCGGCGCGGGCCGTTCGGGCGCTGCATGAATGTAACATTTCCGATGGCGTTTGGCTCGCCCTGCGCGGCCTCGCGGCGGGGGGCCTGTGGGTTGCCGTTGGGGCGGCCCTTGCGCTGCTCCGGACGGCCCTGCGGGTTCTTGCCGTTGTGGTGGCCGCCAGGATGACCGCCGTGGTGGCCATTATGTCCGTGCGCCTTCTGGCCATTGCCGCGCTGCTGCTGATGCGCCCGGCCGTTCTGCCGATGCGCGGCGTGATGCCCCGACGGCGATGCCGCCGGACGCTCGCCGCTGCGACGGTCGGTCGACGGGATCGACATGCGGATCAGTCGTTCGATGTCGCGCAGGAAAGAACGCTCCTCGTGATCGCAGAACGAGATTGCGGCCCCATCGGCGCCGGCGCGCGCGGTGCGGCCGATGCGGTGGACATAGCTCTCGGGGACGTTCGGCAGATCGTAATTGATCACGTGGCTGACGCCGTCGACGTCGATGCCGCGGGCGGCGATGTCGGTGGCGATCAGGATGCGCAGCTTGCCGGTGCGGAAGTCGGCGAGCACGCGCTCACGCTGGTTCTGCGACTTGTTGCCGTGGATCGCCTCGGCGGCGAAGCCGGTCTTCTCGAGCGAGCGGACGACCTTGTCGGCGCCGTGCTTGGTGCGTGTGAAGACCAGGACACGGTCGGTCTGCTCGGTCTTGAGCATCTCGACCAGCAATGCCGGCTTGGCCGACTTGTCGGTCAGGATGACACGTTGCGCGATGCGCTCGACGGTGGTCGCCTGCGGCGTCACCGACACCTTCGCCGGATCGCGCAGCATCTGGTCGGCGAGCCGGGTGATTTCCTGCGGCATGGTGGCCGAGAAGAACAGCGTCTGCCGCTCTTTCGGCAGCATGGCGACGATGCGCTTGATGTCGTGGATGAAGCCCATGTCGAGCATGCGGTCGGCTTCGTCGAGCACCAGCACCTCGATCTGGTTCAGGCTGAGCGAGCGCTGGTTGACCAGGTCGAGCAGACGGCCGGGGGTGGCCACCAGCACTTCGACGCCGCGCGATACCGCGCGCACCTGACGGTTGATCGGCACGCCGCCGATGGCGAGCGCGATCTCGAGCGGGCGGATATGCCGGCCATAGGCACGGAAGCTGTCGGCGATCTGGCCGGACAGTTCGCGCGTGGGCGACAGCACCAGCACGCGGCACGAACGCTGCGCCGGGCGCACGCGCTTGGCGACGATGTGGTTGAGGATCGGCAGCGCGAAGGCCGCGGTCTTGCCGGTTCCGGTCTGCGCGATGCCGATGACGTCGCGGGCTTGCAGTGCGAGCGGGATGGTCTGGGCCTGAATGGGGGTCGGGGTGTGGTATTTCTCTTCGGCCAAAGCGCGAAGGATCGGCTCTGCGAGGCCGAAATCGTTAAATGAAGTCAAAACAGCTCTTTCTATACGGCGAAGCGGCCGGTCCGCTGGTGCGGACGGCGGAATCGCGGGGTTTCAAAGACATCCCGCGTGGCCAGGGTTGTCGTATCGGTCAGGAGGATCGGAAGAGGCGGGGCGAAAATCGGTTTGAAGGAATTTCGTGCACGCAGCCCGCGGAACCCGAATCGGTCAGGTCTCTCATCCGCATGGGTCATATGACAGGCGCTCGTGACCGTTTCAAGGCATCCGGGGCATTTATTGCGACGATGATGAATGAATTTCCCTGTCGCCACCGGGCAAAGCCCGTCGAAGACGGGCGTGGACGCCCTGATGTCCCGGTGGCCCCGCTTGGGAAGGCAAGGCCGCGCCACCCTAAGCGGGATGGCCGGGACAAGCCCGGCCATGACAAAGACGCGCGCCGCATATGGCCACGGGTGATGGACAAGGCCCAACAGATCGGGGATTGTCTGCCGCCAAATTCCTGATCCGGCCGAAATTAAGCCGTTGGAGCCGCCGAAATGCCATTTCCCCGGGCCTCTCAGGCTCTTTCCCGTTTCACCGTGCTCGATCTCACCCGCGTCCGCTCGGGCCCGACCTGCGTGCGCCAGCTCGCCGACTGGGGCGCCAATGTCATCAAGATCGAGACACCGCCGCATCTGGAGAAGGGCGAGGCTGCCGGCGGCCCGCGCGAGAATCCCGATTTCCAGAACCTGCATCGTAACAAGCGCTCGATCACGCTCGACCTGAAATCGCCGCAGGGGCTCGCGGCTTTCAAGCGCCTGGTCGAGAAGGCCGATGTCGTGGTCGAGAACTTTCGCCCCGACGTGAAGAACCGGCT
>DASZQT010000298.1:0-5983 GCA_035549515.1 Pseudolabrys sp.
GCCGCCGCCAAGATCGAAGCCGGCCAGTGGCCGCAGGGTGTCGGCGCGGAGGGGTAGCTTCTTATCCCTCCCCTGAAAGGGGAGGGTCCGGCGCGTAGCGCCGGGGGTGGGGTCGCTTCAATGAGACGGCGGGTTTCCCCCACCCGGCTCGCTTCGCTCGCCACCCTCCCCCGCAAGCGGGGGAGGGATAAGAAGCCCTCACTCCGCCGCCGCTACCCGCAACACCCGCCATTGCGCCAGCAGCGAACGCAAGGCCGCCGGCTTGAGCGGCTTGTGCAGCACTTGAATGTGGCCGGCGCGCGCGGCCTCGCGCACGGCCGGCGAGCGATCGGCGGTGATCAGGATCGCGGGCAGGTCGCCGTAGCGGCGGCGCAGAGCGAGGATCGCCTCGATGCCGTTGCCGCGGTCGAGATGATAGTCGACCAGCAAGCCATTGGGGACCACCGGGCTCGCCGCCACCGCGCTGAGCGCGCCGTCGAGATCGGGCGCCGTGATGACCTCGCAGCCCCAGCCGGACAGCAGCGTCTTCATGCCGTCGAGCACCGAGGGTTCGTTGTCGATGCAGAGCGCGACGGTGCCCGCGAGTTGGCCGGGATCGACGCGGGCATCCTCGCGCACCGGCAGTTCGGCCGGCGCGGCGTTCGACAGCGGCACGGTGACGCCGAAATGCGAGCCGCTGCCGTCCGCCGACTCCACGCTGACTTCGCAGCCGAGCACACGCGCCAGGCGCTCGACGATCGACAGGCCGAGGCCCAATCCGCGCGCGATCTTGGCGCCCTGATCGAGCCGGTGGAATTCCTGGAAGATGTCGCGCTGCTTCGATTGCGGAATGCCGACGCCGGTGTCGTAGACATCGATGCGCAGCCGGTCGCCTTGCCGCCGGCAGCCGATCAGCACGCGCCCCGACGGCGTGTATTTGATCGCGTTGGACACAAGGTTCTGCACCAGCCGGCGCAGCAGCCGGCGGTCGGAGCGCACCACCAGCGAGCACGGCACGTGCTTGAACTCCAGGCCCTTGGCGGCGGCGAGCGCGCCGAATTCCAGTTCGATCTGGCGGATCAATTCATCGATCCGGAAGCTGGAGAATTCCGGCCGCAACGCGCCGGTGTCGAGCCGTGACATGTCGAGCAGGGCGCCGAGGATTTCCTCCACCGCTTCCAGCGAGGCATCGATGTTCTCGACCAGATGGCGGTCCTTGCGGTCGTCCTGCCGCTCGGTCAGGCTGGTGACGTAAAGACGCGCGGCATTGAGCGGCTGCAGAATGTCGTGGCTGGCGGCGGCCAGGAACTTGGTCTTGGAGACGTTCGCCGCCTCGGCTTCGCCTTTGGCATGCGCGAGCGCTTCATTCAGCCGGGTGAGCTCTTCGGTGCGTTCGAGCACGCGCCGCTCGAGCGCCTCGGCCGCCTCCACGCTTGTCGTGATGTCGGTATAGGTGGTCACGATGCCGCCGTCCGGCATGCGGTTGGCGCGCACCTCGATGACGGTGCCGGCATCGGCGAAGCGTTCCGGGAACGGCTCGCGGCCGGAGACATAGCGCTCGACCTGCTCCTGCACGAACACCTCGATACGGTCGGGCGGGATGTCGCCGCGCATGCCGGTGAAGCGCAGGATCTCGGGCAGCAGAATGCCGATACGCACGATATTGGGCGGCAGATCGAGGATTTCGCCGTATTGCCTATTCCAGCAGATGAGCTGCAGGTCGCGGTCGAACACCGCGATGCCCTGTCGCACGTGATCGAGCGCGGTCTGCAAGATCTCGCGATTGTACTGGATCGCGGCATTGGCATCGTCGAGCAGCTTCAATGCGGCTTTGGTCGAGACCGTGCGCTTGCGCAACAAGAGCGACAGCACCAGGCGCGAGGACGCCGCGCCGATCGCGGAGGCCAGGCTGTGCTCGGCATAGCGGATGAGGCGGAAATCGGCCTCGTCCTTGGGATCGAGGCTGATGCGATGGGTGGCCGCGAAGCTCTCGAAGGCGGCGCGCGTGCGCTCCTCGCCGAGATAGCGCGCGACCGTGGCGGTCAATTCCTCGACCGTGACCGAGGAGCGCCAGAGCCCGAAGCCCGGACTGATCGGCGCCAGGTCGGACGGAACGAAGGCGTTGGCCTGCAATCGCTCGATCGCGGTCGGCTCGCGCATGAGCGAGACGCCGATATAGAGCAGCACGTTGAGCCCCAGGCTCCAGACCACGCCATGCACGAGCGGCGAAAGCTCGAGCCCGAACAGATGCTGCGGACGCAACAGGCCGAGGCCGAGCGGCCCGTCGATCAGGATGCGCTGACCGACCACGCCGATGTCGGCAAAGGTCGGCAGCAGCAGCGTATAGCCCCACACCAGGATGCCAACGGTCATGCCGGCGACCGCGCCGGCCGCGGTGGCGCGCCGCCAGAACAGGCCGCCGAAGAATGCCGGCGCGAGCTGGGCGACCGCGGCGAACGACAATAGCCCGATGGAGGCAAGCTGCGCCTCGCCGGCCGAGCGGTAATACATATAGGCGAGCACGAGGATCGCGAAGATCGCCAGCCGCCGCACCACGAGCAGGAGCGAGCCGACGTTTTCGCGTCCGCTGATGAGCGTGCCGCGCCGCTGCAAGACCAACGGCATGACGATATCGTTGGAGATCATGATCGAGAGCGCCACCGATTCCATGATCACCATGGCGGTGGCCGCCGATAGGCCGCCGACGAACGCGGCAATGGTCAAAACATTGGAGCCGGCCGAGAGCGGCAGCGCCAGCACATACATGTCGCTGTCGACGATGCCGGGCGGGAAGGTCAACACGCCGGCGAGCGCGATCGGCACCACGAACAGGTTGATCAGGACGAGATAGAGCGGAAACAGCCAGACCGCGCGTCTGATTTCTTCTTCATTGTTGTTCTCGACCACCGCCACATGGAACTGCCGCGGCAGCAGGATGATGGCCACGAACGATAACAGCGTGGTCGCGAACAGCGCGTCGAAGGCCGGCTCGCGCGTGAAGATCGCGGTGCTCTGCGGATGCAGCTTGGCCGCCTCGAACAAGGCGGTCGGGCCGCCGAACATCCAGAAGGTGACGAAAATGCCGACCGCCAGAAAGGCGAACAGCTTGACAATCGACTCGGTCGCGATTGCCAGCATCAGGCCGTCCTGATGTTCGGTCGCGTCGATGTGACGGGTGCCGAACAGCACCGCGAAGGTCGCCATCGACAAGGCCACGAACAACGCAATGTCGCCGAGCACCGGACGCGTGACATCGCCTTGCACGCTGATATGCGCCAGGATGGTTTCGAGCGAGGACGACACCGCTTTGAGCTGCAACGCGATATAGGGGATGGTGCCGACGATGGCGATCAGCGCGACGATGGCGGCGACCCACTGGCCCTTGCCGTATCGCGCGGCGATGAAGTCGGCGATCGAGGTGATATTCTGCGCCTTCGCCAGCCGCACGATGCGCACCAGGAGCGGCGAGAACAGCCCGATCATCAGCGCGGGCCCGATATAGATGGTGAGGAACTCGTAGCCGGTGCGCGAGGCCGAGCCGACCGAGCCGAAGAAGGTCCAGGAGGTGCAGTAGATCGCGAGCGAGAGCGGATAGATCAGCAGCCGCGCGCGCCCTTTGCGGCCGAGATTGCGGGTTCGGTCGCCATAGCTGGCGACCAGGAACAACAACCCTATGTAGGCAAGCGCCACCGCGATGACGACCCAGCCTTGCAGCATACGCAACTCCGGAACGAGGCTAAGCCTCGGAACACGCTCGGGGTTTTAGCAGCTTTAAGTCACCACGGAACGGGATTTTCGTCCATTCACGGGAATCGGGGCAGAGCCCGATCGGATCGCGCGAGTCGCCCCATGTCGTCCGTTCGGGAACCGGAAATTCTCGGAACCAAGCGCCGCCACGGCATCCGGGTAACGACGCGCCATCCTCCAATACCAGCGTAACCTATTGAAATACCTTGCGATTTTAACCCAAAACGAGCATTTATACTGCAAATTACGGACCGTTCAGTTCTCCGCTTACGCGATTGGAGAGGTTGTATGCATCCGTCAGTTTCGTCCATGAGCGATCTGTTTATCGTCGACGACGATGCGTCGACGCGGGACGCGCTCTCGGTCGTGTTCACGCTCGCCGGCTACCGGGTCAAGACCTTCGCCGGCGCCACGCCCTTCCTGGCCGCCGCGCGCGAGCACCGGCCGGCAGCCGTGCTGCTCGACCTGCATCTGCCCGACCGCTCGGGGCTCGCCGTGCTGAAGGAACTCAACGCGCACCATTATGCGGCGCCGGTCTTCATCATCTCGGGCGATGGCGACATCGGTTGCGCGGTCGAGGCAGTAAAGAGCGGCGCCTTCGATTATCTGCTCAAGCCGTTCGATGCGCGCGCGATCGTGGCGCGGGTCGGCAATGCCATCGCAGCCTTCACCAAGCAGTGCGCATCGAGCCAGAACGGCAACAGCATGGCCTTCGATTTCGTCGGCGCCGCGCTGCTCACGCCGCGCGAGCGCGAAGTGCTGGCGCAGATCGCCGGCGGCGCCTCCAACAAGGAAGCCGGCCGAAGGCTCGGCATCAGTCCGCGCACGGTGGAAGTGCATCGCGCCCGCATCATGGAAAAGATCGGCGCGCGCAACGCGGCCGACCTGGTGCGCATCGTGCTCAGCGGCGGTTCCAATTCGCGCGCGTTGGCGGCCACATCGGAAATGGTGGCGTGACCGCTCAGTTATCGCGGGCGCCCGGTTCCGCCGCCGCCAGGCGGCGGTCGAGCCGCGCCATCAGCGCTTTCATGCGCTCGACCTCGCCGCGCAGCGACGCCAGTTCCCCAGCCTGCGCATCGATCTTGTGCGCTTGCGTGGCAATGGTGCGCTGCTGCTCCTGGAAGCCTTCGAGCAGGAACGACGGCAGCAGGTGATATTTCACCGTTTCCGGCTGGCCGGCTTTGTTGAACACCGTGAGATAGGGCATCACGTCGGCCACTTCTTCGGCGATCAAGCCATACTGGAGCTGATGCGTGCCGTCGTCATAGGCCTTCTTGTAGTGAAAGGTCACCGGCCGCAGCTTCGTCAGCATCGCGCTCATATCGGGCATCGACGCGATATCCTCCTTGTAGCGGCGGGAGGAACTGGTAACGCCGAGCTGCCCGTTCGAATCGACCATCACGGCGGCGCCGGATACGTTGATCCCGTTGATGCCGGCGATGAAGGTCGACTGCTGCGTGCTTTCGGTGCCGATCCTGATAGTGGCGCTGTCTGTATCCAACCCGGTATTGCCGATGAAGATACTGTTTGACGAATTCGTCGCGTAGTAGCCGGCACTTGTGCCGATACCGATGTTCGCGCCGCCGGCGGTAAGGCTGTCGAGTGCAAATTTCCCGATGGCGATGTTGTCGGAGGCTGTGGTATTGCCTTGAAGTGTGGCGGTCCCGATAGCAATGTTATAGTAGCCTCCGGTATTGAAATTGAGTGCCGAGCTTCCGATGGCGATGTTGCCGATGCCGGTGGTGTTGCTCGTCAGCGTATCGGCGCCCACGGCGGTGTTATTGGTACCGGTCGTGTTGTGATACAACGCTTGAAAACCCACGGACGTATTTGAGCCGCCGGTTGTGTTCGAGTGGAGCGTAATCGCGCCCAAAGCGGTGTTGTAGGTCCCCGACGTGTTGTTCCGCAACGCCTCAAATCCCACCGCCGTACTAGAAGAAGAATTGTTCTTGAGCAGCGCGCTGTCGCCGACGGCGGTGTTGCTGCCGCCGCTTTGATTCTGGTTGAGCGCGAGACGGCCTATGGCGGTGTTTGACGCGCCTGTATCATTACCGCCGAGCGCGGAGAGCCCCAGTGCGGTGTTGTAATTGCCCGTCGTGTTGCTGCCGAGTGCCGCGCCGCCCAAAGCGGTGTTCTGCGCGCCGGTGGTATTGAGGCCGAGCGCGCCCACGCCGAGTGCGGCGTTGTTGTCGCCCTTGTCGTGCAGGAACAGTTGACCGTTCTCCACCAGCGCAATCTTGCCGTCGCCGGGCGAGAA
>DASZQT010000299.1:0-13314 GCA_035549515.1 Pseudolabrys sp.
CGTCGCAAAGCAGGCCGCGAGCGCCTCGTAGCCGAGAAGCACGGCGATGCTGTGCGGACCTTTGCCGAGGCGTTCGCGGCTTGGGACAAGCAGCTTGACCGCGCAGTTGGCGTGAGCACCGCCGACCGCTACCGCTGCTCCCTGGCACAGATCGCCCCCTGGCTCGAAGGCCGGACACTGCCGGAGATTAACGGCAGGCTGGTCGCCGAGATCATCGAGGGCCGGCAGGCGGCGAGCGTGAAGAACGCGACGATCAAGCGCGACCTGGGCGCGCTGTCGAGCGTGATGAAATTCTGCATCCTGAAAGACTGGCGCGAGGATAATCCGGTGCTCGCCAAGCTGGCGCTGATCCCTGAGCGCCGCGATCCCATCGTCCTGCCACTGGAACGCGACATCAAGCTCGTGGCCGAGCATATCGGTAAAACCGCACCGGCAGTCGCCAACCTGATCTGGGCCGCCTGCAAGACCGGCGCACGCGAGGCCGAGTTGATCCGCTCGCTACGCGACCACATCGACCACGAGCGCCGCCAGATGACACTCATCGGCAAGCGGAACAAGCTCCGGGTTATCGACCTGGAGCCTTTCGGCGGCTACGCCTTCGTGTCCGGCCTACCGGCCCGCCTCAAGTGCAAGTGGCTGTTCTGGAACCGCGACGGAAAACCCTATTCGCTCTCCTCGTTTGCCGGCAATTTCAGCGCCACCGTGAAGGACTTGGCGGCCTTGGCGAAAAAGGAGGGGATCGAGTTCACGCCCTTCACCTTCCACCACCTGCGGCACTGGCACGCGGTCCACTACCTCAAGAACGGGTACGGGACGATCTACGATTTGCAGGGCCGGCTCGGGCACACGAGCGTGAAAACGACGGAGGTGTATTTGGCCTACCTCACCCCGGAGGAGGTCCAGGCCGCGAAGTACGGCCGAGGAGCGGGGCCACAAAAAGAGCCACAGAAGGCGGCCGGCGCCACAGCATGACGCGCGAAATGGTCAAGCAACAAAGTGCTTTTTCGCGGTGACGCCGGAAATTGAGGCTCGGATTTGTAAACCGAAGGTCGGGGGTTCAATCCCCTCACCCGGCACCAAAAAAATCCCGACCCACTGCAAGCGCGCAAAACCCGCCGCATGTCCTTGCCGTCGCGGCTGCGGTGTCCGGGTTCTACGGCAAGGAGCGGCCCCTGCGCCGATACGGTTCCCCCGTCTAAACCTCGGCAAGCGCCAATTCGCTCGATGGCTCGGATCGCACGACGGCGACAGCCGGAATAATGAGGGTAAACATTGCGCCGTGGCCAGGCGCGTCACCGACGCTGACGGATCCGTGCAACGCCTTCATGATCCGGTCGACGATGGCCAACCCCAAACCGGCGCCGCTCTTGGTGCGATCCCCTCGCCAGAACCGTTCGAATACCACCGCGCGTTGCTCGGCGGGGATGCCCGGGCCCGAATCCATGACCTCGATGGCCGGACCGCTCGTCACCCGGATTCGCACCGACGTCCCTTCTGGCGTGTGCTGAATGGCGTTCTCGATGAGATTGCCGAGGGCGGCGCGCAACGCAAAGCTGCTGGTACGAACACTAACGGCTCGATCGCAGCGCGACAATTCGATGGTCTTCTCCGAAGCGAGCGCGAGCGGCGCGAAACTTGCCGCGATATCGGCGACCGCCGCATTCAGGTCGATCACCTCGTCGATATTGAACGCGGGGGACTCCAAGCGCGCGACCAGCAACAACTGCGATACGATGCGGCTCATATGCTCGACATCGGCCCGCAGCAGGTTGGCAATCTCGGGCTCGTTCAACGAATCCAGATTGGCCATCAGCACGGCAAGCGGGGTGCGCAACTGATGGGCGGCGTTGGCGTTGAATTCACGCTGTCGCTGCAAGCCCTGTTCGAGTCGATCCAGCGCGGCATTGATCGAGCGAACCAGCGGCAATATCTCGCTCGGCACTTTATCGGCCGGCAGGCGAACGCTCGGATGCGACGGCCCAATCGTTTCGGCCAACTTCGATATCCGTGTCAGCGGGGCGATGGCGTGCCTGACGATCCAGAGACAGAGGCCCAGCAACACCAGCAAGAACAGAATTCCGAGCCAGCCGCCATCGGTCACGAATTCGTCGAACGCCGCCCCGCCGACGGAGCCCGATTCCTGCGTCTGCTGCTCCACCTGAATGAACAATGTGCGGCGTCCGACGACGGTCTGCAATGCCGCGCCGAATACGTGAAGCGGGCCGACACCGTCGGGGTCGTAATCATAAAGCCTGCGGCCGCCGCTCAAGACCGGCAGCGATCCCACGGTCGGCGCGGCATCGAACAGAAACTGGCCGTTGGCGTCACGCACCGCGTAGTGAAACGGCGCATTGGGGCCGCCATAGGCTTCGGCAAGGCGCGGCGGCAGATTGAGCCGGACCGACCCATTCTCGTCCACGGTCAGGTAGCGCGCGATGACGCGAGCCTGGTCGAGCAAAGCCTGCTGGCGCAGACCGGCATCGGTCCATTTTGTCTTGAGGTACAACCAACCGAACGCGCAAAGGCCGGAAATGACGATGGTGAATGTCAGACCGAAGGCGATCCGCCGCAGCAGAGAATAGGGCCTCACGAGCGCTGTTCCTTCAGCAAATAACCGATGCCGTGGAGGGTATGAATCGCACAGCCGGCATCGCTCGGAGCGAGGCGGCGGCGTAGACGTGAAATCAGAACTTCGACGCTATTGGGGCTGACATTCCGGCCCAGGCCGTACAAGGCGTCTTCGAGCGCCGCTCGCGAAACCACTTGGCCTTCCCGGCGCAACAGTATCTCAAGCGCCTCGATTTCGCGGGCCGAGAGATGCAGGACCGCCCCTTTCACCGTGGCCTGTCGCGCGCCGACATCGAGACACAGATTGCCGACGGTCAACGTCGCCGCGAGCGACTGACCGGGCCGGCGCAGCAGCGCCCTCAATCGCGCCGCCAACTCCGTCATCGCAAACGGCTTTACAACGTAGTCGTCGGCACCCGCATCGAGGCCCGTCACGCGATCCTCAACGCTGTCGCGCGCGGTCAGAATAAGAACCGGAGCCGTGAAGCTCTTGCGCCTCAATTCGCGCAGCACTTCAAGACCGTCACGGTCGGGCAGACCGAGATCGAGCACGATCGCATCATAGGTCATCAACTTGATCGCGTTGATTCCCTCGGCCGCCGTCGCAAATGCGTCCGCCCCAAAGCCGAGCCGGGCCAGACCCTTGGTAATCGAATCGGCCAGCCGCGAGTGATCCTCGATCAGCAAGATACGCACGCAATACCGCTCCAATTGTAAAGCCCCGGGCCCTGACGCTACGAATTATCCCATTGTCAGGACTCCGTCAGGACTTCACGGTCCCGCTGCACTTATTATCACGTATAGGGTGGTCGGTTGATACCGATTTCCAATTGCACCGGTTTTCCGTGTCGATGCCCCCGTGCGCTTTGAATGGAGCCCAATACCGTAAGGGCTCGACTGTTTGGGGAACGTCATGTTTGTTGCGGAAAGCGGACATTGTCTTTCGCTCCGAGTTGACGGTCGAAAGCCTGAACGTCCAGAGCGCGCGCCCGCAGCATTGACGGTTATCCGTGGAGTTCTGAATGCGATGGCGATCGCCGTCGTGCTGCTCACTGCAAACCAGCCGGCCAACGCGCTGCCCAGTTTCGCGCGCCAGACCGGTCAGCCTTGCGGCACCTGCCACACCGATTATCCCGGACTGACACCATTCGGCCGGCTGTTCAAATTGAACGGCTATACGACGGGCGGCGGACCGTTCCGCACCACGATATTTCCGTCCGCGACCGATCCGACGCGCGACCTGGCCGCCTACGCGAAAAGCCATGACGCCGCGAGCCTGACCAACCCGTTCGGTCTGCACGATACCCGCGACGTTTGGGTGCCCCCGATCTCGGCGATGGGCGTGTTCGGCTATACGCATACGGAAGCGCCGCAAGCCGGCATGTACCCTTATAACCCCAACGACAATTTCACGATTCCGCAAGTCAGTCTGTTCTGGGGCGGCGCGATCACCGACCACATCGGCGCCTTCTCGCAATGGACCTATGACGGCTTTCAGGCTTGGGGTTGGGATAACCAAGACTTCCGATATTCCAACACTGCCACGCTTGGTTCGGTGGACGTCATTTATGGCGTCTCGGCCGACAACAACCCGACCATGGGCGACCCGTGGAATACCGTCGCCGCCTGGTGGTTCCCCTATATGAGTTCGAACGTGGCGCCCGATCCCGGGGTCGGCACGCTCTTGGACGGCACCTATGCGCAGGAAGCCGGCGGCGCGGGAGCCTATGCCTTCTTCAATAATCTCGTTTATCTGCAGGTCTCCGGCTACAAGTCGATCAATCACAACGCCCTGGCCAAACTAGGGGCCGATCCGTTCGGCGCCCCGGTCATCGACGGCGTGGCTCCCTATTGGCGCGCGGCGATCGAGCCGCATTGGGGCAACCATTGGCTCGAATTCGGCACCTTCGGCATGGTCGCCCGCGTCCATCCCTGGAATACGACGATCGAAGGCGAGACCTATAAGGGGACCGACAGCTACACCGACGTCGGCCTCGACACGCAATATCAGTATCAGGGCTACAATTACTGGGTCACGCTGCGCGGCACCTATATCCACGAGAACCAGTCGCTCGATACCAGCTTCGCCACCGGCAACGCCAGCAATCCGAGCAACACGTTGAACTCGCTCAAGCTGTACGCGTCGCTGGCCTACGGCAACGACAACCGTATTGTCCTCAGCGGCCAGTATTTCGATATCTGGGGATCGCCTGATGCTTTGTTCTATGCCGGCAACACGAACGGCTTCACGGCCGAGCTGGCCTACATTCCCTTCATCAGCAGCCAGGCGCCGCTCTGGCCATGGGCCAATGCGCGCATAGCCCTTCAGTACACCTACTACAACGAGTTCGACGGCGACACCGTCCACGCTCACGACAACAACACCCTGTTCCTCTACGCATGGCTGGCGATGTAGCGCGCAGCGTTGCCCATCGATGCGGCCGAAGCGCATGGCGATGCTACAAGGTGCCGGAGCACGACAAAGCGGTGAGACAATGACGCGAGCGCTCGCTACGATCGTCAAGAGCCGGATGACGAAACTCGTGGTCATGTCGGCAGCCTTGGTCACTCTCGCGATTGCCTCCGCCGGGCCGGGTCGCGCCGAGGACGCAAGTAGTGTTTCGCCGTCCGATGTACAAGCCAAAGTGAAATATTGCGAAGTCTGCCACGGCGCCCAGGTTCGCGGCTTTGTCGGGTACTACCCGATACCGCGACTGGCCGGCCAACAGGTCGAGTACATCGAAAATCAGCTCAAGGGCTTCATTGAGCGCAAGCGCGCGAACACGGCTTCGCCGACCACGACGAATATCATGTTCGGCGTCGGCCATGTGCTGACGCCAGAAATGGTGAAGGCCCTGGCCACGAATTTCCACAATCTCAACCCGCCACCGGTCGGCGGCGCTCCCAAGCAGAACGTGGACGCGGGAAAGAAGATCTTTGACGCAGGCGTCGAGGGCACCGATGTCCCTCCCTGCTCTTCGTGCCATGGCGAGCGGGGCGAGGGGAACGGTGAAATCCCTCGTTTGGCCGGTCAGCTCTATCCTTACGTCGTCAAGCAACTGACCAATTGGAGCAAGGAACGAGCGGAGAAGAACGCCGATGTCATGGCACCGATCGCGCATGATCTGACGGCGTCGCAGATCGAGGCTGTCGCAGCTTATGTCAGTTATCTGAAGTGAGTCTTTTCATTTGCTCGAGAACAGGCAGCTCATCATGCCGAAAACGGCGCGCCGAAAACAATGGCGGCTCATGAAAATCCGCGGTGTTGGATTTGCCTCGAGCCTGGCGATGCTGGCGGTCACCTTCACGGGTGCCACGCACGCGGCGGCGCCCGGCCTGTCCGGCGTGGAGGGCAAAATACAATACTGCGAGGACTGCCATGGATCGTCGGCGCAAGGCTACCGCGGCTTCGTTCCGATACCGCGGCTGGCCGGACAGCAGCCTGAATATCTGATGAATCAACTGCGCGCCTTCGTCGAGGGCCGGCGGCCGAACAGCATCATGTCCAATGTCGCGCATGTGCTCAGCCCGGCGATGATGCATGCGCTCACCGCACGATTCAGCAAGCTCAATCCGCGGCCTCTGGGCGGCGCCCCCACGCGAAACGTGGCCAGGGGCAAAACGATCTTCCAGGACGGCGACCCGGGCGCCAATGTGGCGGCCTGCGCGGCCTGTCACGGCCCGGACGCGCATGGCCACGATGAGGTCCCCCGTCTGGCGGGGCAACTCTATCCCTACATCATCAAGGCGCTGACCCATTGGAGCCAAGAGCGCGGTCGAATTCCGTCACGGCCGGATACGTCGGCCATCATGGAGCCAGTCGCGCACAGCCTGACCAGGCCGCAGGTCGAAGCCGTGGCGGCCTATCTCAGCACCTTAAGGTGACGCTCGCGTTCGACCGTTCGCCGCTTGCAGAGGCAGAAAGCGTGGAATTGAGATCATGAAACGCAACAAGCTGACGATAGCGGTTCTCGCGATCATGTCTTTCGTCGCGCCCGCATGGGCGGGCGGGCCAGGCAATGTCGATGTGCGCAACTGCACCTGGTGCCACGGGCCGTCGGCGCAAGGCTACGCGCCCGCCCCGCGATTGGCCGGCCAGCGCGCTCAGTACATTTTCAATCAGCTCAGCAGCTTCAATGCGCACGCACGCGACAATCCGTTTTCTAAAATCTACATGTGGCCGGCCGCGGCAAATCTCAGTCCCGGCGCGGCGCATTATTTGGCCGTCTATCTTTCTTCGGTGCCGCCAAAAGCGGCTGAAGATGGAAACCCTGCGCTGGTCGGCCTGGGCCGAGCGATCTACCAAGGGGGAGTGCCGGATGCCAATGTGGCGGCCTGCGCGGCCTGCCATGGGCCGCGCGCCCAAGGCGTCGGAGAGATTCCGCGCCTGGGTGGACTTGCCTTCGCCTATTTGCAGGGGCGGCTCGAACAGTGGCGCGAAGGCTACGACGCGAGCGCGCTCCATCCGATGCCGCATGTGGCGCGCCAATTATCCTCGCAACAGATTGCGGCGCTCGCCTCCTACCTCAGCTTTATCAAGTAGCTCCTAAATCGTGCTTGGCGGCCGGTTTGCGCCGATGACTGTGCGGCTACATCCCGGCGTGGTGAAGCTGATTGTCGCGCTCAACAGGAGCATGTGGCAGCGCCGTCTTAGCAATGTGAGTTAATGAATTTTTTGTCGGCGTAAGCGGTTTGATTGTGGCGTGACTGCGGCAAGACTCTGTCTGCGCGCCGATCCGATCTTAGAAAGATCAGCTTCTCGTCAGGTCTTTGTCAGGTGGACTCCGGTATATCGGTTGCGGGTTTTCGGGGATCGCCTAATGCACAAGATGCTTTCGACGGGCTGGCCGCTGAGCGGCGAAGCCGCGCCCCTCGACATTCGTCCCGCGGGACAGGCGGGCGAGCAACGCTCGAATGGACTCTCTGTCGGATCCGGCTGTCGCGTTGCAGATTCACCGGACGATTTTGCAATCGGCGCCGTGGACAGGCGCAAGCCTGTGCCGGCCCACATGAGCGAGAGCCTACACGCTCTCGATGCGCGGCAAGCGGTCTTGTGGCTGATCCTTTGCGGTAGTGTCATCCGCATCCTGTGCGCCTCTTCCGTCGGTCTTGGCAACGACGAAAGCTATATGGTCGGCGTCAGCCGGCAGATCGCATGGAGTTATTTCGATCATCCGCCGATCCATGTCTGGCTGGTCGGCCTGTGGGCGAAGCTGTTCGGCGAGGCCCCGGTCGTCGTCCGCCTGCCGTTCATTGCGCTGTTTTCCGGCTCGACTTGGCTTATGTATCGGCTCTCCGCCCGGGCCTATGGCGAGCGCGCGGGATTTTGGGCGGCCCTCGCCTTCAATCTCGCGCCGGTGTTCACACTGAGCACGGCAAGCTGGGTACTGCCCGACGGCCCGCTGGTTTTCTTTGAACTGCTCGCCGGACTCTCGCTTCAGCGAGCGCTGTTTCCCGACGCTGACATAAGCCGCGCGGAGCACGCGACCGGTTCACCCTGGCTGTTTTGGTGTAGCGCCGGCGCCGCCGGCGGTTTGGCTCTGCTGTCGAAATACACCGCCATATTCTTTTTCGCAGGCACCGGGCTCTATCTCCTGACCTCGCGCGCGAACCGCCACTGGCTTTGGCGCCCGCAGCCCTGGATTGGAGTGGCGCTCGGCGCGCTTATGTTCACGCCGGTTCTGATCTGGAACGCGAACCATGGGTTTGTGTCGTTTGCCTTCCAGGGCCAACGCGGAATTCCCGCCGGCATCAATCTGAATTGGTTTATCCAGGACGTCGGCGGGCAGGCGCTCTACCTGCTGCCATGGATCGCGCTCGCCATCGCCATCGTCGTGCCGCGTGCCGTCTTCTCCGCATTGGAGCAAGACCGGCTTTTTGGCTGGCTGGCGGCGCCGGCGATCGTTCTCTTCCTGGCGCTTGGGCTCGTGACGCGAGTCTTGCCGCATTGGCCGGCGGCCGGGTGGGTCTTCGCGTTTCCGCTGCTCGGGGCCTGGCTGACCAGGTTCGAATACGACCACCGCGACTTTCTTCGGCGCGCTACGACCGCGACGGCTGCCCTCCTGCTCGGCTTTTTCGTCTTCGTTGCGAGCCAAGCCAACTATGGCTGGCTGGGCCGCGTGGTGCCATTGCCCAAAGACCCGACACTCGAGTTCTTGGATTGGCGCGGACTGGAGCCAGCCTTGAACGCGCGCGGTCTGATGGCCAAAGGCACCGTCGTCGCCGCCGGCCATTGGACCTCGGCCGCCAAGATCAATTACGCGTTGGGCGGACAGGTTCCCGTGCTGTGCCTGTGCGACCAGCCGCATCATTTCGTCTACCTCAACGATCCGAAGCACTTTGTGAGCGACGACGCCATCTTGCTTGCGCGTCATGATGATCGGCTTGCGGCGCTCGCCCGGCGATTCGAGCGCGTCGAACCGCTCGACGACATCGTCTTGACGCGGGCCGGGCAACCGGCCGTCATCCTCAAGGCAGCGCGCGGAATCCACTTGAAAAACCCGTCATGAACGCGCCGCACATGTTTCCCCGGCAAACTTCTGCCGAAACCTTGATCGAACTCACCGTCGTCGTCCCGACTTTCAACGAGCGCGACAATGTCGAATTCCTGGTGGCGCGCCTGCATCGCATTCTGGCGGGCATCGCTTGGGAAGTGATCTTTGTCGACGACGATTCGACTGACGGCACCGGCAAAGTCCTGCGCGACCTCGCCCGCCGCGATCCGCGTGTGCGCGCCATCGAGCGCATCGGGCGCCGCGGTCTATCGAGCGCGTGCGTGGAGGGCTTTCTCGCCTCGTCGGCGCCTTATCTCGCTGTGATCGACGCCGACCTCCAACACGACGAAAGTCTGGTTCCGGTGATGCTGCGCCGGCTCAGGACTGAGCCGCTCGATATCGTCGTCGCCAGCCGCTACGTCGGAACCGGCAGCACCGAGCAGTGGCAGGACGCGCGTCGCCGTATGATCAGCCGCCTTTCGGTGGCGGTCGCTCAGCGTCTGTCGCGCGTCCCGCTCTCGGACCCGATGAGCGGGTTTTTCATGGTGACGCGCGATGCCTTCCTGGGCGCGGTGCGCAACCTCTCGCAGCTCGGCTTTAAAATCCTGTTCGATCTCATGGCGTCATCGCCGCGCCCGCTGCGCTTTGCCGAAATCCCCTATTCCTTCGAGAGCCGCCGCAACGGAGAAAGCAAGCTGGACACCATGGCTGCGTGGCATTTCGGCGTGTTGATCCTCGATAAACTGATCGGACGTTGGCTGCCGGTGCGCTTCGTCATGTTTGCGCTCGTCGGCGGCACCGGCGTCCTCGTGCATCTCGCCGTCCTCTACGCACTGTTGCATCTCAGCATGGCGTTCGTGTCGGCCCAGGTCGGCGCGCTGTTGGCCGCCATAACGTCGAATTTCGTGCTGAATAATCTCATCACCTATCGCGACAAGCGGCTGCGCGGTTTTGCGATCGTCCGCGGGTTGCTGACCTTCTATGCCGCCTGCGCCCTCGGCGCCTTTGTCAACACCAGCATTGCTGTCACCGTGTATGAGCGATGGCCAATTTGGTGGGCGGCCGGCCTGGCCGGCGCCCTGATCGGAGCCGCGTGGAACTACGGCGCCTCGCGCGTCTTCACCTGGAATCAGCCCGCTCTGTCGTGAGCCTTCGCCCATTGGGCGCGCGCATCGCGCATCGCATGATGTTGAATCACACTCTAGAACGGCACGCGCAATTGGCCGCGATAGGACCAGATGTAGGTGGTGCTGGCGATGCCGCCTAGATCGACACCGAGGTTGAGCGAAGGGCCTTGCTTGAGCGTGAGTGAGACGCCGCCGGTGGCGCGCGCGGACCAACCTTGCAGCAGGGGCTCCGTACCGGCCGGCAAAGCCGCGACATCGTCCTCGGAGAAGTAGTAGTCGCCGTAGAGACCGACATAGGGACTGAAGACGCCAATATTGTCCCACTTATAGGTGCGGCCGACCTTGGTGCCCGCGCTGGCACGGCCGCCGGAGAAGTTGCGTTCCGGCTGAGCGATGCCGAGGCTGTCGATATAGCCGCCCTCATGCTCCCACAGTGCGTAGATGCGCGTCGACGGCTGAATGTCGAAGCCCTGCCAGTGCAGGCTACCGGTCAAGCCGCCGGTGACCAGCCAGCGATTGCCGGGGAAGCTCGCATTCGCCATCCCGGAGCTGGCGTTGAAATCGACCTGCGATCGCGCGACACCGAGATCGAGCCGTAATTCCTTGCTGATATTCCAGCCGAGATAAGCGCCGAGCGTCCAGCCTTCGCCGTTGAGCCGTCCGTTCAACGTGTCGGAACTGTAGCTGAAGTTCTCGTAGCCGCCGAGGGCGCCGATGACCAGGTCCGGCGTCAGCTTGCGGGTCAACCCGGCGATGGCGTTGATCTGGTAGCCGTGGAAGTCGTCGCTCGCGGAGTTGCGCAGGGTTTCGACCGCGCGCACATCGACCCAGGAGAACCATTGGCGCGGCTCGACGAAGGCCGGCGGTCGCGCTTTCGGCACTGTCGCCTGCGGCTTATAAGCGAATGCACCGAAGGCGTTGTCGAAACGGTTGCCCGCCGGACGGCCGGGATCCGCCAACCAATTCGGCCGGCGCGTCTCGGCCGTTTCGGTCGCCGGCGGATCGGCGAACAGATTGGCGGTGAACCCGCTGCCGTTCAACACGAAGGGCTGCGGATTCCCGCTCAAGGCGGTGTCGACGGCATTGGAAATGACGCTGTCGAGCACCTGCCCGGTGACCTGCGCGGCGACCGGCGTGGCCTGGATCTGCATGGCGCGCAGATGCTGGCTGTCCTTCGGCACATCGACCGATTGGCTGAGCGCCGTCGACGCGACGCGGATGAAATTGCCGTCACCGGTGTAGGTCGCCGTGATCGAATGCATGCCGAGCGACAATGACGCTACCGCAAACGAGGCGCGCCCGCGCACCAGCAACGCCTTGCCGAGGACGACAGAACCGTCCTTGAAGATGACGGTGCCACTCGGCGTGCCGCCGCGGCCGCTCACCATCGCGGTGAATGTGACCTTCTGATGCAGTTCGCTTGGATTGGGCGATGAAGTGAGCCCGATGGTCGGCGTGGTTCGGGTATAACTGAAGTGCGAGGCGGCATTCGCGCGGCTGGTGCCCCCCGGCGTCACCACAAAGACGTTCACCGTTCCGCTGCCGGCGGGTGAAATCGCGGTGATCCGGCTCGAATTGTTGACGGTGAACGCCGCGGCGTCGAGCGAGCCGAATTTCACTGCCGTCGCACCGCTCAAATCGGTGCCGGCAATGGTTACGCGCGTGCCGCCGAAGGTCGGCCCCTCATTGGGCGTGAGCGCTGTGATGACCGGCACCGACACATAGCTGAATTTGTCGTCCGATGTGGTTGCGCTGGTGCCGCCGATCGTCGTCACCGTGATGTCGACCGTGCCGGTGCCGGCCGGCGCTATCGCCGTGATCCGCTTTCCGTTGGCGACCGTGAACGATCTGGCATTGATCGAGCCGAACTTCACCGCGGTCGCGCCGGCGAGATTTGTGCCGCTAATTGTGACCGACGTGCCGCCGACGGCCGGACCGCGGCTCGGGTTGATCGCAGTCACCGCCGGTGCGGCGACATAGCTGAACTTGTCGCTGCCGCTCACAGCGCTCGTGCCGCCCGCCGTGGTCACCCTGATGTTGACCGTGCCGGTGCCGGCCGGCGCCGTCGCGGTGATCGAGGTCGCGCTGTTCACCGTGAAGGATGTGGCTGCCGTCGCGCCGAACTTCACCGCGGTCGCACCGGCGAGGTTCGTACCTCTGATGCTTACGCGCGTGCCGCCGGTGGCGGGGCCCTCCCCGGGTCCGACCGACGCGATCGTCGGCACGGACGCATAGGTGAACTTGGCGGCCGCACTGGTGGCGCTGGTACCGCCGGGGGTGACGACCTTTACGTTGATGGCTCCGCTGCCCGCCGGTGACGTCGCGGTGATCGAGGTCGCGCTGTTGACGGTGAAAGACGGGGCGGCGGTTGTGCCGAACAACACGGCCGTGGCGCCGGTGAAGTTGGTGCCGGTGATGGTGACCGAAGTTCCGCCGCTTAGCGCACCGCTGCTGGGACTGATTGAGGTGACGGTCGGCGCGCTCACATAGCTGAATTTATCGGCGCTGCCGGTCGCGCTGGTCCCGCCCGTCGTCGTCACCGTGATGTCAACCGTGCCACTTCCGGCCGGCGACGTTGCGGTGATCGAGGTGGCGCTGTTCACTGTAAACGAGGCCGCTGCCGTCGCGCCGAACTTCACGGCGGTCGCGCCGGTGAAGTTGGTGCCGGTGACCGTAACCGAGGTCCCACCTGTCGCCGGGCCGGTCGATGGCGTAATCGCCGTCACCGTCGGCACCGCCACATAGGCAAACTGATCCGCGCTGCCGGTTGCACTGGTCCCGCCGGTCGTCGTCACCGTGATGTCAACCGTGCCACTTCCGGCCGGCGATGTCGCCGTGATCGAGGTGGCGCTGTTCACTGTAAACGAGGTCGCCGCCGTCGCGCCGAACTTCACGGCGGTCGCGCCGGTGAAGTTGGTGCCCGTGACCGTGACCGAGGTCCCACCTGTCGCCGGGCCGGTCGATGGCGCAATCGCCGTTACCGTCGGCACCGCCACATAGGCAAACTGATCGGCGCTTCCGGTCGCGCTGGTCCCGCCGGTCGTCGTCACCGTGATGTCGACCGTGCCACTTCCGGCCGGCGATGTCGCCGTGATCGAGGTGGCGCTGTTCACTGTAAACGAGGT
>DASZQT010000300.1:0-9460 GCA_035549515.1 Pseudolabrys sp.
CGCGCAATACGCGCTGCTGCGGCCGGAATTCGCCGAATTGCGCAAGGCTTCGCTTGCCCGCCGCGACGGCGCGCTCGCGCGACTTCTGGTGTTCATGGGCGGCGGCGACGCCGGCAACGAAACTTGCAAGGCTTTGCGCGGCGTCGCCTTGAGCGGGCGCACGCCGGCGACGACCGATGTCGTGATCGGTTCCAGCAATCCGCATCGGCAGCAGGTCGAGCGCGCCTGCGCGGCTTTGCCGGGCGCCCGCCTGCATGTGCAGACTGAACGCATGGCTGAGCTTATGGCGGCGGCCGATTGCGCCGTCGGCGCGGCCGGCACCACCACCTGGGAGCGCTGCGCGCTCGGCCTGCCGGCGCTAGTCGTCGCGCTCGCCGACAATCAGATCGAAATCGCGCAGACCATCGATGCCGCCGGCGCGCACCGTTTCCTCGGCTGGGGCGAGCAGTTGACCGAGGCCGATTATGCGCGCGCGCTCGATGCGCTCGATGCGCCGGCGCTCGCCGCCATGTCGCGGGCGGGCGCGCAGATCTGCGACGGGTTGGGCGCCGAGCGGGTAGCGGCGCGGCTCGCCGGCGCTGCCGGTGCGCGCGCCAGGGCAGGGAGCGGCACACATGGCTGAGATCGGCATCGGCGCGCGCCGCATCGGTGACGGCCATCCGCCTTTCATCATCGCGGAGGCCGGCATCAACCATAATGGCGAGCTCACGCGCGCGCTCGCGATGGTGAGTGCTGCCCGCGAGGCCGGCGCCGATGCGATCAAATTTCAGACTTTCCGTGCCGAGGAATTCGTCGGCGATCCGAGCCAGACCTATACCTATCGCTCACAAGGCCGCGACGTCACCGAATCGATGCTGGCGATGTTCCAGCGCTACGAATTGCCGCGCGAGGCCTGGTTCGCGATCAAGGCGGAATGCGACCGCCAGGGCATTCTGTTCTTCTCGACGCCGCAGAATCGCAGCGATCTCGATCTCCTGCTCGAGGTCGGCGTGCCGGTGGTGAAGGTCGGCTCCGACGATTTCACCAATCTGCCGCTGTTGAAGAGCTACGCCGCGACCGGCCTGCCGTTGATCCTGTCTTGCGGCATGGCCGACATGGCGGAGGTTTACAACGCATTGTCGGCGGTCGACGCGCTCGACGGCTACCCGACTGCGCTGCTGTTGTGCACCTCGCAATATCCGACGCCCCCGGAGGACGTGAACCTGCGCAAGCTCGCGACGCTGCGCGCGGCCTTTCCCGGTTTGACGCTCGGCTTCTCGGATCACACGCAGGGCCCGCTCGCCGCCGCGATCGCGACGGGGTTCGGCGCGACCGTGTTCGAGAAGCATTTCACGCTCGGCCACGATCTGCCGGGGCCGGATCATTGGTTCTCGGAAGAGCCGGCCGGGCTGACAGAGTGGGTAACAGCCATCCGCACGGCGTCGGACATGCTGGGCAGCGCCACGCTGGAGCCGACCGCGGCCGAGCGCGACATGCGCGCGATCGCGCGCCGCAGCGTGGTCGCGCTACGCGATATCGCGCCGGGCGAAACATTCGCGGCCGACAATATCGGACTGCGGCGGCCGGGAACCGGGCTCGCGCCCGAATTCTACGAGCGCATCCTCGGACGGGCAGCGCTGCGGCCATTGCGGAAGGACGAGCTGCTGCGGGCAAGGGATTTCGAGACATGAGCGACGACACCGGCGCGCCGAAAGGCTCGGCGATGGACGAATTTGCCCGGCAGTTTCGTGCGTTTACCCACTTCAAGGACAATCCGTTTCATCCCTTCGTCTGGATCGTCGGCGAGCCGGAAATCGGAGAAGGCGTTTACATCGGCGGCTTTTCCGAAGTGAACGCGAATGGCGCGCGCGTGCGCATCGGCGCGCATTGCGACATCGCGTCGTTCGTCAGTATCAATTGTGCCGATTCGCACAAACGCTGCATCGGCTTGAGCGAGCAGACCGAGCGGGCCGACATCACCATCGAAGACCACGTTTTTATCGGCTCGCATTCATTCATCCGAGGCGGGGTGCATATCGGGCATCATAGCGTGATCGGTGCGGGGACTATTCTGACCGCCGGCATTATCCCGCCTTACTCGCTTGCTGTCGGCAACCCGCCGACGATCAAGCCAGGCTATTACCTCGATCAGCTCCCGAAGGGCGCGCGCGATTGATTCCGCACAACAGACCGACGCTGGGGCCCGAGGAAAGCGAGGCAGCCGCGCGGGTCATTGCCTCCGCCTGGCTCGCACAGGGCCGCGAGGTCGCAGCCTTCGAGGACGAGATCTGCGCTCAACTTGGGGTTTCCGAGGGCCATGCCGTGGCGTTGTCGAGCGGCAGCGCGGCGCTGTTCCTCGCGCTCCGGGCGCTCGGTGCGCAAGCCTCGAAAGTGGCGTGCCCGGTCTATTCCTGTAGCGCGCTTGCCAACGCGATCGAACTTGCCGGCGCAAGTCCGCATTTCATCGACACGGCGCCGGGCAGTCCGAATATCGACCCCGGCGCGCTGTCGCGGACGGTGACGCCGTTCGCCATCGTCCCGCATATGTTCGGCGTGCCGGTCGATATCGCTCGCGCGACCGCGCAGGGAATCGTGGTCATCGAGGATTGTGCGCAGGCGATCGGTGCGTCATTCGGCGGCTCTCCGGTCGGCCTGCAAGGCGATGCGGCGGTGTTTTCGTTCTATGCCACGAAAATGATCACCTCAGGCGGCCAGGGCGGCATGTTCGTCAGCAAGGATCGCGGCATTGCCGATGCCGTCCGCGATTACCGCGAATTCGACTGTCGCCGCGATCGCAAGCCTCGCTTCAATTTCCAGATGACCGACGTGCAGGCGGCCATCGGACGCACGCAACTCAAGAAGCTCCCTGCCTTCGTCGCGCGCCGCGAGGAAATCTTCGCGCATTATCGCCGCGCTGGCTTCGCTCTGGTCGAGGCGCCCGCCGCCGGCGCGGCGCGCTACCGCGCGGTCATCCGTGTCAAAGATCCACATGCGCTGATCGACGAACTGGACCGGCACGGCATCAAGGCCATCGTGCCGGTCGAGGATTGGGAATTGCTGGCGCCGGCCGAGAATTTCGCCAACGCAGCGGCCTTCGCGCGCACCAGCCTGTCGTTGCCCGTCTTTCCATCGTTGAGCGACGCGGACGTGGCGCGAATCGTCGACAGTGTCGGCCGGACCGTCGCGGCGGCGGCGTTGTCCTGATCGCACCGAGACGTCGCGGGCGCGCAGGGCGAAACGATGATCGTTTCCATCCACCAGCCGGCCTATCTGCCGTGGCTCGGCTATTTCGACCGCATCGCCCGGAGCGACGTTTTCATCGTGCTCGACAATGTGCAATTCGAGCGCAACAGCTTCACCAACCGCAACAAGATCAAGACCGCGAACGGCCCGGCCTGGCTCACCGTTCCGGTACGGCTGAGCGGCCATTTCGAGACGACCATCGCGGATATCGAGATCGACGATACGCAAGACTGGCGGCGCAAGCATCTGCGCTCGATCGAGCAGAGTTATTCACGCGCGCCCGACTTTGCCGAAAAGTTTGGCCGGCTGTCGGCGCTCTATGAGGACCGGCAGCATAGGCTTGCGCCATTATGCGTGACGCAACTGCGCTTCTGGCTCGGTGAGCTTCGCATCGACACGCCGGTCTTGCTGGCGTCCGAACAGCCGGTGAGCGGGCGTAAATCGGATTTGGTGCTCGCGCTCTGCCGGCATGCCGGGGCAACGACATATCTGTCGGGGCCGCTTGGCCGCGGCTATCTCAACGAGAACGAATTCGCCGAGGCGGGAATCGCGGTCGCGTATCACGACTTCGTGCATCCGGCATACAAGCAGCAGTATGGCGACTTCGTTCCCGCGATGGCCATCGTGGACTATTGGATGAATTCCGGCGACCCGGCCGTGTTCGCGAGCCATTAAATGGCCTTCTCACCGGAATGGGACGAGGCCTATCGCGCCGCCGGTCATCTCAGCATCTGGCCATGGTCGGATCTGGTATCGCTGGTCTATCGTCACGCGCGGCCGCAGAACGGCTTCCGTCGCGTGCTCGAATGCGGCAGCGGCGCCGGCGCCAATATCCCGCTATTTCTCGGCTTGAAGGCCGATTATTTCGGGATCGAGGGAAGCCCGCATATCGTTGCGCAATTGCAACAGCGCTATCCGGAGATCAAGGATCAACTCGTCGCCGGCGATTTCACGCGCGATATTCCGTTCGAGGGCGCGTTCGATCTTGTGGTGGATCGCGGCTCGCTCACGCATAATACCGTGGAGGGCATCGCGCGGGCCTTGAGCCTGATTTTCAGCCGCCTGCGTCCGGGCGGCAAGTTCATCGGCGTCGACTGGTTCTCCACCGAGCATTCCGATGCGGAAGTGGGCGAACGCCTGGATGCCTGGACGCGCCGCAGTTCCGAGGGCGGACAGTTCGCCGGATTGGGCGCAGTGCATTTCACGGACAAGCAGCATTTGCTTCATCTCGTGAATGCCGCCGGCTTTGCGGTCGAATATCTCGAGCACAAGCAGGTCGATATGCACATTGCCAGCAAGCCGGGGCGGCGCGCCTCCTGGAACTTCGTCGCGGTGCGGCCATGACGAACGGCGCGAAACGGCGCGTCGCCGTCATCGTCGCGCATCCCGACGACGAAGTGCTCGGTTGCGGCGGCACCATCCGCCGTCACGTTCTGGCCGGCGACGAGGTCGCCGTGTTCATTTTGGCGGACGGCGAGACGAGCCGCGATGGCCACGCCGGCAGCGCGGCGATCGGCGCCCGACACGAAGCGGCGCAAAAGGCCGCCGCCATACTTGGCGTGTCGCAACTCGTCGCCAGGTCGTTGCCCGACAATCGGATGGACAGCCTGCCGCTGCTCGATGTCGTCAAGGTCATCGAACAGCACATCCGCGATTTTTCGCCCGACACCGTCTATACGCACCACATCGGCGATCTCAATATCGATCACCGATGCGTGCACAAGGCGGTGGTGACGGCATGCCGGCCGCAGGGCGGGCATCCGGTACTAAACCTCCTTTTCTGCGAAATTCCCTCCAGCACGGAATGGCAGACGCCGGGCAGCGGGCCGGCCTTCGCGCCGAATTGCTTCGTCGACATCGCCGCGACGCTCGACGCGAAAATGCAGGCGCTGCGCGCTTACGAGGCCGAGATGCGGCCATGGCCGCATGTGCGCTCCTATGAAGCGGTCGAGCATCTGGCGCGCTGGCGCGGCGCCACCATGGGCTGCGCGGCGGCCGAGGCTTTCATCGTCGGACGCAAACTCTGGCGCGCGGACTAAACGGCGCCCGCCGACCCATATCCATGTCGCAGATCCAACTGGTCACCGGCGATACGGAACGGCTTGAGCGGCGCGGGGCCTTGGGGCTCGTGTGCGAGACGGCGCCCGATTGCGCTTTGCGCCTGCGCTTTCCGGATGCGCTGCAATTCCATGAACTGTTCGGCGAGCGCGGCGAGGCGCGGCGGCGCGCGAACGAGCTGGCGCATGCCTTACTTGTTGACGAGCCCGCTTTCGCCGGCGTGCAGCAGTTGCGCGTGTTCGAGGAGACCATTGCGGCCCGACTCGAACAGGTGTTCCTCGTGCTCAATCTCGCCGGCTGGCTCAAGGACCATGCGATCCAAACGTGCGAGCTGCCGGCGGATTCGTGGCTTGCGGAATTCGCCGGCGTGCTCGCCATGCAGTGCGAAATCGTGGCGACCGGTTCGGCCGCCGGCAGTTCGGCAAATTCATTCGCGGCAAAGCTCCGCCGCGTCGCCGGCCGCATCGCGCAATCGGCGGTGGCGTGGGACCAGTTCGGCCAGGAGCTGCGGCAATTGGCCGATCAGGTCGATCCCTATCACCGCCGTGCCGCCTTCGCGCGCCGGCGCGGCCAATGGCGCGAAGGCGACATCTGGTTTTATACGACCGCGCAGACCTTCACCAATACCGGGCGCGCCTACGAGCGTTATGCGCCGCGGCCGTTCACTTATCTGGTTGAGAATCCCTATCGCGGCGGCGCGCCACTCACGCAGGCCGCCCGACCCTGGGTGCCGCTCGATCAATTCTCGTCAGCACAATGCGCGCCCAGCCGCGCCGATATCGAAGGAGCGCGGCTCGCCATCGAGACGCATCTGCGCAGCGTCGAGTTGAGCGGCGCGGATGCGCGCGCGCGCGACATTTTTATCGACAGTCACTTCATGCGCGAGTTTTTCGCGCGCCTGCTCGGGCTCGGTCTTTATTACGCGCGGCTGTTCAATGCATGGGTGAGCGCGACGCGCCCGGCCGCGCTGGTGGTCGGCAATCATGTGTTCGAGGCTTACGCGCTTTTGGCGGCGCAAGCCGCCGGTGTGCCGACGGTTGTGATCCAGCACGGCACCATGGGCACCGACAGCGGCATCGTCGAGCCGCCGGCCGATCGCTACATTCTGCGCGGGCGCTTTTGGCAGAACTTCCTGCCCGCCTCGGTGCGGGGCCGCAGCCGCGTGCTGGCGCCGCCGCTGGCGCGCGAGGCGGCGGTCATACCGGGTTCGCGGCAGTCGCTCTTGTTCCTCACAACGCCGCACGGCCCGCAGCCGCTGTGGAATGAATCCGAGTTGGACGAAATCCTCACCGTCCTGATCGAGCAGGCGGTGGCCGCGCGACGCGAACTCATCGTGCGGGTGCATCCGTTGGAGGACATCGGCGCCTATCGCGGCCGCATCGAAGCGCACGTTGCGCGCGGCGGCACGGCGCCGGCGGTTACCTACAGCCAGGGCGGCAGTCTTGAACCGTTGCTCGCGCGCGCGGCGGTCGCGGTGACCTATTCCTCGACCGTGTTTCTCGAGTGCCTGCGTTGGCAGGTGCCGATCGTGAGTTTCGATTGGCACGATTTCGGCTACAAGGACGCCATTCGCGATTACGACGTCTTCCATTTCGCGACGAGTCTCTCCGAGCTTGGCGAAATGGTCGCGCGCGGGCTCGCCGGCGCGCTGCCGCCGGCGCGCTGCGACAGCGAGCCGTTCGCCGCCGCGACGCCGGAGGCGGAACTGGCACGGCAATTCGAGGCAATGCTGATGCCAGCGTCGGCCGCCGATGCGCCGGCGCGGGCGGCGCGGCCCGGCGCAACGGCGGCGCGCATTGCCGCCGTCCCATGAGCAAGCGAATCTTGGTCGCGCGCGCGGCCGACGCCGCCAATCTCAATGCCCAGGCCAAGAACGCCCAGAACATCCTGCGCCGCTGGCGCTCGACCGAATACCGGCCGAGCGTTCTTGCCTTCGGGGAGCCCGACGCCGGTATCGCCGCCAATCCGAATGTCGATCTCATCCGGCTGCGGCCCGACCGCTGGTGGCGCGCCGTTTTGTTTGCGCTCTATCTGCGGCGGTGGGACGGCGTCTTCTATCCGGGCCTGCATCACCGGGCCGACTGGCTTGCGCTCAAGGCTCGCCGGGCGCTCGGCCGTTCGGTGCCGATCGTAACCACGATCGAGGGTCTGATTGGCAGCGTGGCGCACGACCGTGCCGAGGCGTTCTTCGAAGCGCAGGCCGGGCACAAGGTCTATGCCGGCAAACTGCCGGCCGCCGAGCTTAAGCGCTACAACGATCTCTCGGCCATGTCCGACCGTATCATCGCGATCAGCCCGTTCCTCGCGCGCATGGCGCGGACGCAATTCGGCGACAAGGTCGACATGCTGCCGCTCGGCGTCGACCTTCGCCTGTTCGAAACCCGCGCGCCGGCGACGAACGCGCGGCCGCGCGTGATCGGCGCCGGCACCGTCTATGCCCGCAAGCGTCCGGAGATGTTCGTCCGGCTGGCGGCGCAATTCCGCGATGCGGACTTCGCCTGGTTCGGCGACGGCGACCTGCGCGCCGGCATTCTGGCCGAGATCGCGCGCGAAGGGCTCGACAATCTGCAATTCCTGCCGCCAGTGCCGCCCGAGCGTCTTGCCGAGGAAATGGCGAAATCGGACATCCTCGTGCTGCCGTCCTTTGCCGAAGGCGTGCCGAAGGTGACGCAGGAAGCCGCCGCCGCCGGGCTCGCGCAAATCGTTTACGGCTTCTATGAGGCGCCGACCGTCGCGGACGGCGTGAACGGCTTCGTGGTCTGGAACGACGAGGAATTGCGCGACCGCCTGTCGCAACTTCTGGCGGATCGCGATCTCACGCGCCGCTTCGGCGATGCCGGCCGCCGGATGGCGCAGGCCTGGTCATGGGACGTTGTGGCGCCGCAGTGGGAGGCGGCGATTATCGCCGCCTGCGCCGCCCGCTGAAGACTCCGTTGCACTGATGGAACGATCCGCCGCCAGCGACATCAGCGAACCCCGCCGCGATACCGCCTCGGTGTCGCGCCGGCTCGGCGTCGCCACGCTCTATGTGCTGCTCGGCAATGTGTTCACGCTGCTGGTCGGCTTTCCGTTGCAGATCTACGTGACGCGCGTGCTCGGCGCGGAAGGCGTCGGCGCCTTCGGCCTGCTCGAAGCGGCCGCCGCCACCGCCGCGAGCTTCCTCGGCTTCGGTATTGCGCCAGCCGCCATGCGCTTTCTGCCGGCCCATCTCGAGCGCGGCGAGTATGGCGAGGTGCGCGGTCTGGTGCGGAGCGGCGGCGCGCTCATCGCGATGGTCGGCGTCGCGGCCTATCTCGTGCTGCTCGCGCTGCTGCCGGTGGTCGACCGGGTGTGGCCCGCACTCGCGCCCTACCGCTGGGAAGCCGCGATCATGGGTCTGTTCGTTCCGCTCGGGCTCTGCATCCATTTCTTTCAGCAAAGTCTGCGCGGATTGCAGGAAATCCGCCAGGTCATCCTCGGCTCGTCGGTGCTGCAACTGACGCTGAAGGCGCTGTTCACCGTCGCGGCTTTCGCCATCGGCCTGCGCCTCAACGGCTACATCTTCGCGGCGGTCTGCTCGACGCTGGTCGCGACGCTGTGGCTTGCCTACGTGTTGTGGCGGCGGCTCGGCACGCTGCCCGCCGCCCAGCCCACCAAAACGAGCTATCCGCAATGGTTCCACTACGCGCTCATCAGCTATTCGGGCGCGCTGCTGGGGGCGGCCACCTCGGGGCTCGACCGTTTCGCGGTCGGCGGCATGATCGGCGCCGGCGCGGTCGGCGTGCTGATGGTGGCGCGCATGCTGCAAGGCCTGCCCGAGCAGTTCAACCAGATGCTGCTGATGGTCGGCGCGCCGCTGTTGTCGGCGGCGCATGCGCGCGGCGACCGCGCCGAGCGCGCGCACATCTTCCATCTCATGACCGACTGGTCGGTGCGGCTGTCGATGCCGCTGGTGCTGTTTCTGCTGATCTTCGCGCATCCGGTGCTCGCGCTCTACGGCCCGGCCTTCGCCGAGCGCGGCGTATTGCCCTTGCAGATATTGGTCGGCGCGCAGTTCTTCAGCCTGTTGTGCGGGCCGGTCGGCAATGTCGCAATGATGAGCGGGCTGGAGCGCCCGTCGTTCTACCTGTCCGTCGTGAACGCCGTGCTCGTGGTCGGTCTGTATTTTGCCTTGATCCCAAGTTTCCAATTGACCGGGGCG
>DASZQT010000301.1:0-2354 GCA_035549515.1 Pseudolabrys sp.
CCGAGCGGCGCGCCCGGATGGCCGGACTTGGCGGCTTCGACCGTGTCGGCGGCCAGCATGCGCAGCACGGCGGTGACGGGCTGATCGAGGCCCGCGCGGAGATTCGTCGGCATCACATTCATCGCCCGGCCTCCTCGCGCAGTGCGCGCTTTCGGTTGTCCACCAGTTGGAGAATCATCGGCGTCAGAATGAGCTGCATGGCGAGATCGAGCTTGCCGCCGGGGACGACGATGGAATTCGCCCGCGACATGAAGCTGCCGTCGATCATGGTGACCAGGTAGGAAAAATCGATGCCGCGCGGAATCTTGAAGCGGATCACCACCATCGATTCGTCGGGCGTCGGGATCCAGCGCGCCACGAACGGATTGGAGGTGTCGACGGTCGGTACGCGCTGGAAATTGATGTCGGTCTCGCTGAATTGCGGGCAGATGAAGTGGATGTAGTCCGGCATGCGGCGCAGGATCGTTTCCACGATATCGGGGTCGGAATGCCCGCGCGCGGCGCGGTCGCGATGGATCTTCTGAATCCATTCCAGATTGATCACCGGGACCACGCCGATCTTGAGATCGGGATAGCGCGCGGTGTTCGCCTTGTCGGTGACCACGGCGCCGTGCAGCCCCTCGTAGAACAACAGGTCGGTGTCATTTGGCAGCGTTTCCCATTCGGTGAAAGTGCCGGGCGCGCAGCCGTAGCGGTCGGACTCAGGGCCGTCGTGCACGTAATGGCGCGTGCGGCCGCTGCCGTTGTCGCTATATTCGCGGAACACCGCTTCCAGCTCTTCCAGCAGGTTGGCTTCCGGCCCGAAATGGCTGAAGTTGAAATTGCCCTTGGCCATTTCCTCGGCCATCGCCTTCTTCATGCCGGCGCGGTCGTAGCGATGGAAGGCATCGCCCTCGATGAAGGCGGCGCTGATGCCTTCGCGATGGAAAATCTGCTCGAAGGTCTTGCGCACCGAGGTGGTGCCGGCGCCCGAGGAACCGGTGACCGAGATGATGGGATGCTTGACTGACACTGGGGCCGGTCCGTTGGTTCAGGTGGGCTTGCGTCAGACGCGAAACAGGCCGCGTTGCGCGAACAGCGGCGAGCGCTGCGACTTCGGCTCGGGCGCGAGATGGTGGCGCTCGATGCGCTCGACATCCTCGCGTGCGCCGAACGTAAGCGGCACGCGCTCGTGCAGCTTGCGCGGCACGCGCTCGAGGATGCGCTCGCGGCCGGTCGAGGCGGCGCCGCCCGCCTGCTCCATCAGGAAGGCGATCGGGTTGGCCTCGTAGATCAGGCGCAGCCGGCCGCAGCGATAGCCGTCGCGCGCGTCGCCCGGGTAGAGATAGATGCCGCCGCGCACCAGGATGCGATGCGCTTCCGCCACCATCGAGGCGATCCAGCGCATGTTGAAGTTCTCGCCGCGCGGGCCTTCCGCGCCGGCCAGGCAATCGTCGAACCACTGGCGCACCGGCGGGTCCCAATGGCGGTAGTTCGAGGCGTTGATGGCGAATTCGCGCGCCCGCGCCGGCACGCGCACGCGCGCCGTGGTGCGCACGAACACGCCGCGCGCGGGATCGAGCGTGAAAATATTGGTGCCGTCGCCGAGCGTGAGCACGAAGGTGGTTTGCGGACCATAGAGCGCATAGCCGGCGGCGATCTGCTCGGTCCCTGCGCGCAGGAACGCCGCCGGCTCGGCGCTGCCGCTGCCGGGGAGGGCGGGCAGCAGCGAGAAGATGGTGCCGATCGAAACATTGGTGTCGATATTGGACGAGCCGTCGAGCGGATCGAGCGCGACCACGATGGGCGCGCCGGCATTCAGTGCCAAGGGCGCGTCCATTTCCTCGGAAGCAAGCGCGGCGACCGGCGCGCGCGCCAGCGCTTGCGCCAGCAGGTCGTTGGCGCGCACATCGAGCTCGGTCTGGAAGTCGCCGCCTTTGGCTTCGCCGCGTTTTGCGCCGAGCGTGCCGGCGAGCGGACCGGCCGCCACGATCCGCGCGATCTCGCGTGTGGCGGATGCGAGCGCCGCCACCGTCGCGGCGGTGGCCGCGCGCAGTTCGTCGGCCCCGGCCCAGGCGTCGAGGTGTTGTTGCAGGCTGATCTGATCGGACATGATGCTCCTCCCTAAGGGCATCGTTGATTTTTGTTTGTCTTAGAACGTGAACACGCGGCTGGCCCTGATGTCTTCGGCTTCGATGGTCTGCAGATCGTCGCGGCTGGCGACACCGGCGCCGGCGCACAGCCGCATGGCTTGGCGCAGCCGGGCGCGGTCGATGGCGTTGCGGATCGAGCGCGCATTGGCGAAGCCCGGCTGCCCGCGTCGGCGCGCGATATAGTCGATCATGGCCGCGCGCGCCGCGCCGCTCAGCCGGTAT
>DASZQT010000302.1:0-5734 GCA_035549515.1 Pseudolabrys sp.
CGGATAGCCCAAATACAGGTCGAGCTCCGGCATGTGCTTGAAGTTCATGCCATAGATCGAGGCGAGCAGGGTCGGCGGCATGAAGACCACCGCGGCGACCGAGAAAATCTTGATGATGTTGTTCTGCTGCAGATTGACCACGCCGAGCAGCGCGTCGAGCTGGAACGTGATCTTGCTGGTCAGGTAAGTCGCGTGGTCGGAGAGCGAGAGCACGTCGCGCTGCATCGACATGAGCTGCGCGCGCACGTCCTTGGTCCAGCGCATGCCCTCCGCTTCGTTGGCCAGGAACGACAGCACGCGACCGATCGACACCAGGCTCTCGCGCACTTTCGAGGTGAGGTCGCCCTTGCGGCCGAGCTGGCGCAGGATTTCGTTGGAGGTCGGCGGCGCCTCCTGGTCCTCCGGCTCGAAGATCGCGCGCGAGAGCTGGTCAACCTCCGCGCCGATGCGTTCGAGAATGTCGGCCGAGCGGTCGATCACCGCGTCGAGCAGATCCATCAGCACGCTGTCGCCGGTGATCTTGGGCGAACAGGCGCGCGCCAGCTTGTGCTCGACCAGCGCGAAGGGGCGCGGATCGTCGTAGCGCACGGTGGCGAGGCGATGCGCCGACAGGATGAAGGTGACAGCCGCCGTCTTCGGCGCCGGCGTGTCCGACTGGCACATCAGCGTCGCGGTCATGTAGCGCGCGCCGTTCTCGACATAGAGCCGGCTACTGACCTCGATCTCCTGCATCTCCTCGCGCGTCGGCACCGCGATGCCGAGCATCTGCTCGACCGCCTTGTCTTCCTGCACTGTGGGGGAAACCAGATCGATCCACACCGCGGCTTCCGGCGGCTGCTCGCCCGGCGCCACCGGACTTTTCTCGAGCGTCGAGCCGCGAGGAACGAAGACCGAAAGCATGACTTCTCCATGCGGTGGACCGGCCTGTCATGGCCCGATCCCGCGCCGGCGCGCAAGCGCTAAAACGCACGGGCGGCGGCAGGCGCGAGCGGCCCCGGCGTCGTCGCGGGCGTCGAGGAAAATGGAAACGGGCGCTGCGGCCCGGAACCGGAATCAGTCGCTTTCGAGCGCTTCGTCCGCCGGCACGCGCTTGGGCGCGCCGCTGCGGCGTTCGTCGCCCGTGCAGCGCACGGCCGCGGCCACCGCTAAAATACCGATCTTGCCGTAGCGCCGGTCGAGCCCGTTGTGCTGGCTCGAAGTGTTCTGACCCGCGGAGTCCTCACCCGACATGGGTTGGCGCTGCTCCTGCGGCTTGGTTGCGTCCATGATGGTCTTCTCTCGTCCGTCCCTAGGGTGTTCCTCGGATCGTTTTTTGGGCAGCGAGTGAGGCAGAATTGCGCTCACGCGTCGTGTCTTGTCTCGGCAAGTTGAAGGCACAATTGCGACCAACGGATAAACGGTCTGTTATGGTAAACCTTCCCTTAATGGGTGCGGCGCAAGCTGGCCGACGGCCAGGTTCGGCACGATTCGCCTCAAGCGGACACGGGTATAGTCGGGTGCGGTATTCCTGCAACAGGTTCGATGTCGCAGCATGTGGACACGCCGGAAATCGTGGCACCCCGATGCGTTTTTCGGTTAATTCCGAATTCAACAATCAGAGGCGTCGGCGCTGATCGCAGCGGCCGGGAAAGAGGGAAGACAATGACGCGGAAAGGCCTGTTGTTCGCTCTGTGCGGCTTGGGTCTGGTGCTCGGCGGGTGCATGCAGTCGACGGTGGAGCCCGCGTCGGAAGCCAATTTCACAATGCGCGACAAGAAGTTGCTGGCGGCTGCGCCCTACGCTAAGGCGGCCATTCCGGAACCTTGGAAGCGCCACATCGTCGAATACCACCGCAAGGAAGCGCCCGGCACGATCGTGGTCGATTCCGACGCGCGCTATCTCTATTACGTGCTGCCGGACAGCAAAGCGATTCGCTATGGCGTTACCGTGGGCGAAGAAGCCATGGCCTGGTCGGGCGTCGCCAAGGTGGAGCGCATGGCCGAATGGCCGGCCTGGAATCCGACCCCGGGCGAGATCGAGCGCATGAAGGTGCCGTCCTACGTGGCGCCCGGCCCGCAGAACCCGATGGGCGCGCGCGCGATGTACCTGTTCCAGGGCAACAAGGACACGCTCTACCGCATCCACGGCACCAATCAGCCGGAATATATCGGCCAGGCCATTTCCTCGGGCTGCATCCGCATGACCAACGAGGACGTCATCGACCTCTACAAGCGGGTCAAGATGGGCACGGTCGTCGTCGTGCTGGCGCCCGGACAAGGCGATTCGCCGTTCAACCCGCGGCTGGCCTCGAGCGAAGGTCTCTTGCGCTGACCCGAGCGGCTGAAGCGAGAGCGAATAAGACCTGAGCGAATACGACCTGAGCAAATTCGAAAACGGCGCCCCGACGGGCGCCGTTTTTGTTTTGGGCTGACACCCCGCAAACTCGCGCTTCCACCCTCCCCTGGAGGGGGAGGGTCGGCGAGCATCGAAGATGCGAAACGGGGTGGGGTGACATTCCAGCGGGCAAAGGTCACCCCCTCCCGCCAGCCTTCGCTACGCTCGGCTGGCGACCTCCCCCCTCCAGGGGGAGGTGAAGAAAGGACTCGCCCGGGGCACGGCTCAGCCCAACGTCACCCGCAGGATTTCCGGCGGCACGCCGAGGCGCAGCGGCGCCATCGAGCAGCCGAGCCCGCCCGACACGATCATGTGACGGCCCTGCTCCACGATGTGGCCATAGGCGAAGCGCGCGCCATAGGCCGAGGGCGTCCACACCGGCGGCACGAACGGCAGCCGCACCTGCCCGCCATGGGTATGGCCGGCGAGCGTGAGCGAAACCCGCGCGGGTACTTGCATGAAAATGTCGGGCTCGTGCGCGAGCAGAATGAGCGGATCGTCGCTGGTAACCTGCGCCAGCGTCGCCGGCAGATCGTCGACGCCGCGGAAACTGTTGTGCCCGAGCCTGATGGCGATCTGGTCGCCCAGCCCGGCCAGCCAGAAGCGGCGGCCCGGCTCGCCGATCAGCACCGCCTGGTTCTCCATGACCGGAATGCCGACATAGCGTAGCGCGCGGCGCGTGCCCTCGACGTCGTGCCACCAGTCGTGATTGCCCAGGATCGAATAGACGCCGAGCGGCGCGGTCAGCCGTTTGAGCTCACCCGACCATTGCGCCGGCGACACGCGCTCGGTGACGAAGCGGTGGGTGGCGAAATAATCGCCGAGCACGACCACGAGATCGCCATGAAGCGCATTGGCGAGATCGACCACCTGCCGCACACGGGCGAGCCCCATGTTCGGCCCGCCGGCATGCAGGTCGGCGACCACCGTGATGGTGAGGCGATGGCCCGCACGCCAGCCCGGCGGGGTCAGCCGATAATCGGTGACGTCGAGCTGGTTGGCGGCCTCCGCCGCGGCATAGGCGGCGGTGCCGGGCACGATGAGCGCGCCGATGCCGGCGAGCTTGAGCCCGCTTGTGATCAGGCCACGCCGGCTCACGCCGCGCGCGGGCGCAGCCGCGGCGGGCGCGGGCGGCAGTCGGCGAAGAGTCTCGGCAGGGTCGCGGATCGTCATGCAGTTCAAGGCACCCGGATGAACAGGGATTTGGGCGCCTCAAACTCCGCTCGTCCCCGCGGAAGCGGGGACCCAGTCTTTGCCAGAAAAAGAACTGGAGTCCCGCTTTCGCGGGAATGAGCGGTCGATTGGGCAACGCCACCCGAATTCCATGTGCTCTAGCTGGGACGCGTGAACGCCCCGTGCAAGCGACCGCGCGGTTAGTGGTTAATGGCGGTTAAGGCTGCTGCCGGCGACCACCGGGCGCGGAACCGGGAGTGGTATTTTCGCGGCGACAAGTTGCGGCTTTGGCGGCTCGCGCACGTCCCACTCGCAGATGCGGTAGCCATTGGGCCGCTGCAGAAAATCGAGATGGATGTGGTTCTCGTGGTTGGCGTCGCCGGGCCCGAGCACGGTGGTGAAACGGTCGCAGGCCGCCTGGCGCAGCGCCTCGCGCAAGGGCTTGGAGGCGGTCGGGTCGGTCAGCCCGATGAAACGGCCGTCGGCCAGCGTGAAGCCTCGCACATCGATGGCGTCGCCCTTGGCGTGCTCGCTGATCTTGCCGCTCAGGCGGCGATTGCGCAGCCGGCACTCGTAATCGTCATAGGTCTCGACCCGGCGCAGCGCCGCGCTGGTCGCGGCGATCTGCGGCGCCGCGGCGTCGCGCACCCAGAGCGCGAACTGTTCGGCCATCGGGCATTGCAGCGTGGGCGCCGGCTGCAGCGCAACCTGCTTGCCGTCGGCCAGCAGCACCGCGCTCATATGCACCATGTCGGCGCCGCCGCAGCCGCCCGGCCCGATCAGCCGCGGCATCGGCTGCATGGTCGCGATCTTGGCGAGCCGCGTGTCGCAGGCGGTCGGCTGGCTGCTCAAGGACGAGGCATCGAAATCCGGGCCCATGACGGATTGGAAGCTGGGCAGTTCGATCCGCTCCTGCTCGCTCGGCCGCGGACGCGGCAGCGGCACCTCGTCGGCACGGGCGAGCGCGCCCGTCGCGGCCAGGCACAAAAGCGCCAGCAATGGCCTCCGACCCCACTTCAAACCCGACTTCAAACCCCACATGGGACGCCCCAGACATCCGGCCTTTTCTCAAATCCCGAAACCCTACCGGGTTCCCGCCGCCGTTGCACTGGCCACCGGCCGCGCTAGGCTCTAGATCGAGATCAGGCCGGCGAGGGGCGCCGGCCCAAAAACCGCGCAGAAGCGCGAACACGCGCCAAGCTGCGCAAAGAAGCGCGACGAAAGTCCAGGAGGGGAATGCCATGCTCGGACTGATGCAGGATTGGCCGCTGCTCATCCACCGCGTCATCGACCACGCCGCCACGTTTCATGGCGGCCGCAAGGTCATCACCCGCTCGGTCGAGGGGCCGATCGTGCAGACCGACTACGCGTCGATCCGCGCGCGCGCGCTCAAAGTGGCGCAGCGGCTGGACAAGGACGGCGTCAAGTTCGGCGACCGCGTGGCGACGCTGGCCTGGAACACCTGGCGGCACCTGGAAGTCTGGTACGGCATCGTCGGCATTGGCGCGGTCTATCACACCGTGAACCCGCGCCTGTTCCCGGAGCAGATCGTCTGGATCGTCAACCACGCCGAGGACCGCGTGATGATGACCGACCTCACGTTCGTGCCGCTTCTGGAAAAAATCGCCGACAAGCTGCCGACCATCGAGCGCTACATCGTGCTCACCGATCGCGCGCACATGCCGCAGACCACGTTGAAGAACGCGGTCGCCTATGAGGACTGGATCGCGGAAGTCGACGGCGACTTCGCGTGGAAAGAGTTCGACGAGAACACCGCCGCCGGCATGTGCTACACCTCCGGCACCACCGGACATCCCAAGGGCGTGCTCTATTCGCACCGCTCCAACGTGTTGCACGCCTTCATGGCGGCGCTGCCGGATTCCAAGAACATCTCGGCGCGCGACGTGGTCATGCCGGTGGTGCCGATGTTCCACGCCAACGGCTGGTCGCTCGCCTTCTCGACGCCGATGATGGGCGCGACCTTGGTGCTGCCGGGCGCCAAGATGGACGGCGCCTCGATCTACGAACTGCTCACCAACTACAAGGTGACCTTCACCGCCGCGGTGCCGACGGTGTGGCTGATGCTGCTGCAGGACCTCGAGAAGACCGGCGGCAAATTGCCTTACCTGCGACGCGTGGTGATCGGCGGCTCGGCCTGCCCGCGCGCCATGACCAAGACCTTCCAGGA
>DASZQT010000303.1:0-15967 GCA_035549515.1 Pseudolabrys sp.
GCGCCCGGTACCGCCACGGCGATTGCGACCGGCGGCGTGATCCCGCGCGGCGCGGATGCCGTGGTGATGATCGAGCACACCGAACTGATCGAAGCCGGCGACCCGCGCATCGAATTGCGCCGCACGGCAGCGCCCGGGCAATTCGTTTCTTACGCGGGCTCCGATATCGCGCGCGGCGAAACACTGTTGCGGCGCGGCGCGCGCATCGGCTCGCGCGAGATCGGCATGCTGGCGGCCTGCGGGCTTGCGCTGATCGACGTGGTGCGGCGTCCTAAAGTGGCGGTGATCTCCACCGGCGACGAACTGGTCGCGCTCGGCTCGCCGCTTACGCCGGCGGGCGTCTATGACAGCAATGGCGCGATTATCGCGGCTGCGATCGAGGAAGCCGGTGGCGAGCCGGTGCCGATGGGCGCGTTCCCCGACGACGAGACCAGACTCGAAAGGGCCGTTCGCGATGCGCTGGCCGCGTGCGACATGGTGGTGCTGTCGGGCGGCACGTCGAAAGGCGCCGGCGATCTCTCGCACACGATTGTCGCGCGCCTCGGCAAGCCCGGCATCCTGGTACACGGCGTCGCGCTCAAGCCGGGCAAGCCGCTCTGTCTCGGCGTCGCGCAGGGCAAGCCGATCGTGGTGCTGCCGGGCTTTCCAACCTCGGCGATCTTCACCTTCCACGCCTTCGTCGCGCCGGTGATCCGCGCGCGCGCCGGCTTGCCGCCGGAAGCGGCCGAAACCATCACGGCGCGCGTGCCGGTGCGCGTGCCGTCCGAGCTTGGCCGGCAGGAATTCGTGCTGGTGTCGCTGATCGACAGCACCGACGGCGCGGTCGCCTTCCCCATCGGCAAAGGCTCCGGTGCGGTGACGAGCTTCTCGCAAGCCGACGGCTTCCTCGCCATCGATGCCCTGGCTTCAGCGCTCGATGCAGGCAGCCAAGCACAAGTCACCCTGATCGGCGGCGCCGCGCACGCGCCCGATCTCGTCATCATGGGTAGCCACGATGTCGCGCTCGACGTGGTGGTGGGCGCATTGTCCGAACGCGGCTTCTCGGCGCGCGTGCTCGCGGTCGGCAGCCTGGGCGGCGTGGCGGCGGCCAACCGCGGCGAATGCGACGTGGCGCCGGTGCACCTCATCGATCCCGCGAGCGGGCAATACAATGTGCATCTGGTCACGCCCGGGCTGACGCTGGTGCCCGGCTGGCGGCGGATGCAGGGCATCCTGTTCCGGCCCGGCGACAAGCGCTTCGAGGACCGTAGCGCGCAGGAGGCGCTACAAGCGGCGCTCGCTGATAAGTCGGCGCTGATGGTCAACCGCAACGCCGGTTCGGGCACGCGCGTGCTGGTCGACAAACTGCTCGAAGGCCAACGCCCGCCGGGCTACGCCAATCAGCCGAAGTCGCACAACGCCGTGGCGGCGGCCATAGCGCAGGGCCGCGCCGATTGGGGGCTCGCGATCGAGCCGGTCGCGGCGATGTACGGCCTCGGCTTCTTACCGGTCGCGCCGGAGCATTACGATTTTCTGCTAGTGGAGAGCCGGCGCGAACGGCCGGCGGTACAAGCGTTCCTCGCCGCCCTGCTCGACGACGATGTGCGTGCGCGCATCCGCGCCATCGGCATGCAGCCGGCGGACTAACGCGCCGTCATGGCCGGGCATAGCCCGTCGAAGACGGGCGTGAACGCCCTTTTGTCCCGGCCATCCACGTCTTGCTTGTTGCGAAGGCATTAAGACGTGGATGCCCGGCACAAGGCCGGGCATGACGAAGGAGAGGGTATGCGTTCCAACAAAAAAGTCAGTGCATCGCCGTGCCGGTGAGGTGTCGGTCGACGCTCTTGTAGTGATCGAGGCGCGCGAGCAGCTTGTCGAGTTCGGAGCCGGCCTGCGTCGAAGCGATCTGCTTCTCCAAGTCGCTCATGCGCTGCGCGATCATGGCGCGGTCGATGGCATCGACCGACTCGGCCAGGTCAGCCAGCACCGTCAGGCCCTGCGCCGACACTTCGGCGAAGCCGCCGAGCACGACGATCTTCTGCTCGCTGCCGCCCGCCTTCACCGTGAGGATGCCCGGCCGCAACGTGGTGACCATCGGCGCATGGCCGGCCAGCACACCGAAATCGCCTTCGGCGCCGGGGACGTCCACCTGCTCGACCTCGCCGGAAAAGACCAGCTTCTCGGGAGAGACCAGTTCGAAATGCAGTGCCATGAGCGTGACCTTCAGCCGTCATCCTGAGGTGGCCGCCGCAGGCGGCCCTCGAAAGATGGCGGCCACGCCGCCCCCCTTCGAGGCTCGCTGCGCTCGCACCTCAGGGTGACGGCGCAGCGCTCCGTATCGGACTAGGCCGCTTCCGCCGCGAGCTTCTTGCCCTTCTCGACCGCTTCTTCGATGGTGCCCACCATGTAGAAGGCGGCCTCCGGCAGGTAGTCGTACTTGCCTTCCACCAGGCCCTTGAAGCCCTTGATCGTGTCTTGCAGGTCGACCAGCTTGCCCGGCGCGCCGGTGAACACTTCGGCGACATGGAACGGCTGCGAGAGGAAGCGCTCGATCTTGCGGGCGCGAGCCACGGTCAGCTTGTCCTCTTCCGAGAGTTCGTCCATGCCGAGAATGGCGATGATGTCCTGCAGCGCCTTGTAGCGCTGCAGCACCTGCTGCACCGAACGGGCGACGGCGTAGTGCTCTTCACCGACGACCAGCGGCGACAGCATGCGCGAGGTCGAGTCGAGCGGGTCCACCGCCGGGTAGATGCCCTTGGCGGCGATGTCGCGCGACAGCACGGTCGTCGCGTCCAAGTGGGCGAACGAGGTCGCCGGCGCCGGGTCGGTCAAGTCGTCGGCCGGCACGTAAATCGCCTGCACCGAAGTGATCGAGCCCTTGGTCGTGGTGGTGATGCGCTCCTGCAGCGCGCCCATGTCGGTCGCGAGCGTCGGCTGATAGCCCACCGCCGAAGGAATACGGCCGAGCAGCGCCGACACTTCCGAACCGGCCTGCGTAAAGCGGAAGATGTTGTCGACGAAGAACAGCACGTCCTGGCCCTGGTCGCGGAAGTATTCCGACAGCGTGAGGCCGGTGAGGCCGACGCGGGCGCGCGCGCCCGGCGGCTCGTTCATCTGGCCGAACACCAGTGCGCACTTGGAGCCTTCGGTCGACCCTTCATGCGGGTCCTTGTTGACGCCCGATTCGATGAACTCGTGATAAAGGTCGTTGCCTTCGCGCGTGCGCTCGCCGACGCCGGCGAACACGGAATAACCGCCGTGCGCCTTGGCGACGTTGTTGATCAGTTCCTGAATGAGCACGGTCTTACCGACGCCGGCGCCGCCGAACAGGCCGATCTTGCCGCCCTTGGCGTAAGGCGCGAGCAGGTCGACGACCTTGATGCCGGTGACGAGGATCTGTGCTTCGGTCGACTGGTCGGTGTACTTCGGCGCTTCGGCGTGAATCGGCATCTTGGTTTCCGCCTTCACCGGGCCGGCTTCGTCGATCGGCTCGCCGATGACGTTGATGATGCGGCCGAGCAGGCCCGGGCCGACCGGCACGGCGATCGGCAGACCGGTGTCGGTGACTTCCTGACCGCGCACCAGCCCTTCGGTGACGTCCATGGCGATGGTGCGCACGGTCGATTCACCGAGATGCTGCGCCACTTCCAACACCAGGCGGTTGCCGCCGTTGTTGGTTTCGAGCGCGTTCAAGATCGCCGGCAGGTAACCTTCGAACTGAACGTCGACGACGGCGCCGATGACCTGCGTGATCTTGCCCGACTTGTTTGAACCAGCCTCTGTCGCCATGTTCGGTCCTCTACTCTCTATAGATGCGTGTGCGCTTAGAGCGCCTCGGCGCCGGAGATGATCTCGATGAGTTCTTTCGTGATCATGGCCTGGCGCGTGCGGTTGTAGGTGATGGTCTGCTTGCGGATCATGTCGCCGGCGTTGCGGGTCGCGTTGTCCATGGCCGACATCTGCGCGCCGTAGAACGAAGCATTGTTTTCGAGCAGCGCGCGGAAAATCTGGGTCGCCACGTAGCGCGGCAGCAACTCGCCGAGGATTTCCTCTTCCTCCGGCTCGTATTCGTAGGACGCCGAGGCCCCCGCCGGCTGTGATGCATCGAATTTCGGCGGGATGATCTGTTGCGCGGTCGGAACCTGCGCGATCACCGACTTGAATTGGGCGTAAAACAAAGTCGCGACGTCGAACTCGCCATTCGCGAACATCGCCAGCACCTTATCGGCGATCTGCGACGCGTTACCGAAGCCCAATGTGCGCACGCCGCGCAGTTCGACGCGATCGACGATCAGCTTCTCGTAATTGCGGCGAAGCTGCTCGTAGCCCTTCTTGCCGACGGTAAGGATTTTGACTTCCTTGCCCTCGGATTGCAGCCGGTTGATGTGCTCGCGCGCCAGCCGCACGATGGACGAATTGAATGCGCCGGCAAGGCCGCGCTCGCCGGTGGCCACGATCAGCAGGTGAACCTTGGTCGACCCGGTGCCGGCGAGCAGCTTCGGCGCGCCGTCGCTGCCGGCCATGCCGGCGGCGATCGAGCCGAGCACCGCCTCCATGCGCCCGGCAAAGGGGCGCGCGGCTTCCGCCGCCGCCTGGGCGCGGCGAAGCTTGGAGGCCGCGACCATTTGCATGGCCTTGGTGATCTTCTGCGTCGCCTTGGTGGCGGCGATGCGGACGCGCATGTCCTTGAGTGACGCCATTTAGACTTCGTCTCTCTGCTTTCTGTCATCAGCGGGCATAGCCCGTTGAAGACGGGCGTGAACGCCCTTTAGTCCCAGTGGCCCCGCTTAGGCGGGCAGTGCGTCCCTGATCGGGACGGCCGGGACAAGCCCCGGCCATGACGGATGAGTGCGTTAAGCGAACGTCGCCGCGAACTTCTCGACCTGCTCCTTCAGCTTCTTCTCGGTATCCGAGGAGAGGTCGTTGGTCTTGCGGATGTCATCGAGGATGGTCTTCTCGTTGCGCAGCAGCGACAGCAGGCCGCTTTCGAACTTGCGGACCTGGCCGACCTCGAGCTTGTCGAGATAGCCATTGGTGCCGGCCCAGATCACCACAACCTGCTCCTCCATCTTCAGCGGCGAGAATTGCGGCTGCTTCAGGAGCTCGGTCAGGCGCGAACCGCGCGCCAGCAGGCGCTGGGTGGTGGCATCGAGATCGGAGCCGAACTGCGCGAAGGCCGCCATTTCGCGGTACTGCGCCAACTCGCCCTTGATCTTGCCGGCGACCTTCTTCATCGCCTTGGTCTGCGCCGACGAACCGACGCGCGAGACCGACAGACCGACGTTCACCGCAGGGCGAATGCCCTGATAAAACAGGTCGGTTTCGAGGAAGATCTGACCGTCGGTGATCGAGATCACGTTGGTCGGAATGTAGGCCGACACGTCGTTGGCCTGGGTCTCGATGACCGGCAGCGCGGTAAGCGAACCGGCGCCCTTCTCGTCGTTCATCTTCGCCGCGCGCTCGAGCAGACGCGAGTGCAGATAGAACACGTCGCCGGGATAGGCTTCGCGGCCCGGCGGGCGGCGCAGCAAGAGCGACATCTGACGATAGGCGACGGCCTGCTTGGAAAGATCGTCATAGATGATCACGGCGTGCATGCCGTTGTCGCGGAAGTATTCGCCCATGGTGCAGCCGGCGAACGGCGCCAGGAACTGCATCGGCGCCGGATCGGAGGCGGTGGCGGCAACGACGATCGAATACTCGAGCGCGCCCTGCTCTTCCAGCACCTTGACGAACTGGGCAACGGTCGAGCGCTTCTGACCGACCGCGACATAGACGCAGTAGAGCTTGATCTTCTCGTCCGGCTGCGCATTGAGCGGCTTCTGGTTGAGGATCGTGTCGAGCGCGATGGCGGTCTTGCCGGTCTGGCGGTCGCCGATGATCAATTCGCGCTGGCCGCGGCCGATCGGGATCAACGCGTCGATGGCCTTCAGGCCGGTGGCCATCGGCTCGTGCACCGACTTGCGCGGGATGATGCCTGGCGCCTTCACGTCCACCTGCTTGCGGGCATCGGCATGGATCGGGCCCTTGCCGTCGATCGGATTGCCGAGAGCATCGACGACGCGGCCGAGCAGGCCCTTGCCGACCGGCACGTCCACGATCGCGCCGGTACGCTTGACGGTCTGACCTTCCTTGATCTCGCGGTCGGCGCCGAAAATAACGATACCGACGTTGTCGCTTTCGAGGTTCAGCGCCATGCCGCGGGTGCCGTTCTCGAACTCGACCATTTCGCCGGCCTGGACGTTGTCGAGGCCGTAGACGCGGGCGATGCCGTCACCGACGGAAAGCACCTGGCCGACTTCGGAGACCTCGGCCTCCTGGCCGAAATTCTTGATCTGCTCTTTCAGGATGGCGGAAATTTCTGCGGCGCGGATGTCCATCAGCGGGCCTCTTTCATCGCGAACTTGATCGCATTGAGCTTGGTGCGGAGCGAGGAATCGACCATGCGGCTGCCGACCTTGACGATCAGGCCGCCGATGATGGTCGGGTCGATCTCAATGTCGAGGTCGATATCCTTGCCGCCGGTGACGTTTTTGAGCGCGCCCTTGAGCGCGTCGAGATTGCTGTCGCTGAGGGGCTCGGCGACGGTGACCTGGGCGCTGACCTCGCCCTTGTGGCGGGCGACCAGCAGCCGGTAGGCGCGGATCATGTCGCGCACGGCAAAGAGCCGGCGGTTGGTGGTGATCACGCGCAGGAAATTGGCGGTGAGGCCGATGATGCCGGCCTTGTCGAGGATGGCGGTGAGGGCCTTCAACTGCTCGTCGACGCCGAAAACCGGGCTGCGCACCAGCCGCTGCAAATCGGGGCTTTCGGCGATCAGGGCGTCAAACCGATCAAGATCGGCCTTGACCGCATCGGTCGATTTTGCCTCGAGCGCGAGCTCGAATAGCGCGCCGGCGTACCGGCCCGCCATGCCTGAAGTGATAGGGTCTTTGCCTGCCACGTGGACGCTCGTTTCTTCGACTTTGATCACAGGCCGGACGCCGTCGCAGATGGGCGGCGCAACCTATTGGAATTCAAGAGGGAATTCCGATTTGCGAGGACAGCGCGGGAGCCCGCGGAAAAACCCTCACGAAATCGAGCGGGTTGCTAACACAGGGCAGACCGCGGTGCAACAACATGCGCCAATTTGCATACGTGGTCCGGCCAGTTCCGACGCGGCCCGTGGCGGGACCAAGCCCTCAAAATTGCATCGCAGGGATACCTCGCCAGCGCCGGCCGGTGGCGATAGCTTGCCGGCGGCCGTCGCGGCGCGTGCCGCAGGGGCGGCCCCGCCGCCGGGATTTTCAGATCAATGTCGAAATCGCCCGCCAATGCCGGGGTCTCCGGCACGGCCAAACTCCTGGTCGTGCTGCTCGCCTTCGCCTGGGGCCTGAACTGGACTGCCGCGGCAATCGCTCTGCATGAGGTTCCGCCCTGGAGCCTGCGCTTCGCCGGCGCCGGCATCGGCGCGGCCACCCTGTTCACGGTGGCGTTGTTGACCGGCCACAGCCTTCACGTGCCGCGCGGCGAGCGCTGGCACGTCATGTTCGCCGGATTCTTCAACGTCGCGGCTTTCCAGATCCTGTCCGCCTTCGCGCAGCTCTCGGGGGCGACCTCGCGCGCCATCATCATCACCTATTCGATGCCGATCTGGGCGACCGCGCTGAGCTGGCTCATGCTGGGCGAGCGGCTCGACCGCATCCGCCTGATCGCGCTGACGCTGTGCATCCTCGGCCTCGGCATTTTGGTGTGGCCGCTCTTCGCGCATGGTTTCCCGCCCTCGGTATTCCTCTCGTTCGGCTGCGCGCTGAGCTGGGCTTTCGCCACAGTTTACGTCAAATGGGCCAAGGTCTCGGTGCCGCCGCTCGCCAATGCGGCGTGGCAGCTCGTGTTCGGCTTCCTGTTCATCGCGGTCGGCACCTTCATTTTCGACGGCTATCCGCGACTATGGCCGCTGCATGGTCCGGCGCTATTGGCGGTGCTGTTCATCGGCCTGTTCGGCGTCGGCTTCGCGCATTTTCTGTGGTGGGCGATCGTCGGCCGGCTGCCGACGGTAACGGCGTCCATCGGCTCGCTGCTGGTGCCGGTGATCGGCGTCGGCGCTTCGACCATATTTCTGCATGAGCACCCGACGATCACCGACATTGTGGGCTTCGCCTTGATCTTCGCGGCGGCGGCCTGCGTGCTGCTCCGGCGCAATGTGAAGCACGACGAGATGCCGGAATAATCTTCAGACTTTTTTAACCGCGCCGCCGTGCGTATGGCGCAGCCTCTAGATCGATAGTCGAACGGGCATAATCGAAACGCTGATGCGCGCCGAGCGGGATACGCGCGCCTTTTTTGCCGCGCGATTGAGACTTAACTACGCGTCGTCGGGGGTGGCGCTGTCGTTCGCATCGCGCGGTCTCGCCGCGCATCTGCGGCTCGGCGCATTACGCATCTCGAAAGGTCACGCGTCATGACGAAATCAACAATCGAAACCGCACAAATCCCCGGCACCGATCTCAAGCCGTCGCGCATCGGCTTGGGAACCTGGGCCATAGGCGGCTGGATGTGGGGCGGTAGCGACGACGCGCAGTCGATTCGCACGATTCAAGCCGCGGTGGATCGTGGCGTCACGCTGATCGACACCGCGCCGGTCTACGGCTTCGGCCATTCCGAGGAAATCGTCGGACGGGCGCTCGCGGAAGGCGGGCGGCGCAAGAAAGCGGTCATCGCCACCAAGGTCGCGCTCGACTGGAAAGACGGCAAGCCGTTCCGCAATGCCAGCCGCGGCCGCATCATGAAGGAGATCGACGATTCGCTGCGCCGGCTGCGCACCGACGTGGTCGATCTCTATCAGGTGCATTGGCCCGACCCCAATGTGCCGATCGAGGAAACCGCCGGCGCGCTGGCCGATCTGCGCAAGGCTGGAAAAATCCGCGCCATCGGCGTCAGCAATTTTACGCCGGCGCAGATGGACAGGTTTCGCGCGGTCACGCCGCTCGCCACCGACCAGCCGCCCTACAATCTGTTTGAACGCGAGATCGAGCGCGACACGCTGCCCTATTGCCGGAAGAACGGGATCGCGACGCTGGCTTATGGCGCGCTTTGCCGCGGGCTGCTGGCGGGCACGATGAGCGCGAGCACGAAATTCTCCGGCGACGATCTGCGACAAAGCGACCCGAAGTTCCAACAGCCGCGCTTCGGGCAATATCTCAAGGCCGTGCAAGCGCTCGATCAATTCGCGCAGAAGAATTTCGGCAAGCGCGTCGTGCATCTGGCGGTACGCTGGATTCTCGACCGCCACGATGCCGGCTTCGCGCTGTGGGGCGCGCGGCGTCCCGATCAACTCGACCCGATGGACGCGGTCTATGGCTGGAAGCTCGATGCTGCCGCGATGGCCGAGATCGACAAGATTCTTGCCGCCAATGTGAAGCAGCCGGTCGGTCCGGAGTTCATGGCGCCGCCGGAGCAAGCCGCGGCCTAGCGTCATCCGTGAAAACGGCAACGGAGACCGGATCGCGCGATCCGGCCTCCGTGCGTGCTGTTTCCGACGACGAACGCCGCGTGGCGATTATTCGCGCGCGTCGACGCAGACCTCGGCCTGGCCCCGGAAGTTAGGCCGCGAGCGATAGACCATCTCGATGCGCTGGATGACACGGCGATCGCCCTTCAAGTCGATCGGCGCGCTCATGCTGCCCGCGCGGATAGCCATGCCAACCGGAATATTATCGGATGCGCCATTGCCGTAGACGATCCTGAGGTTGGACATGAAGATGTCATTGTCACGCGTCCGCAAGCGGATGGCGCGGAACGTGCCCTGGCGGCCGCCGACATTGATGACATCGTGGTCGACATTAAATCCGACGCTGCGGCAACCGAGTTCGACCCAGCCCGGCCCCGGTGCGACCCGGATCGGAGCGGGGATCTGGACCGGCGCCGGAGGCGGGGCCGGTTGCGCCGCGACCACCGCCAGGCCCTGAGCGCAGACAACCGCTTGCCCTCGGAAGCTCGGGCGCGACCGATAGATCATTTCGATGCGCTCGATGACGCGGTCGCGTCCACGGAGATCGAGGGCGCCCGTTTGCCCGCCGGCGCGGATTTCAGCGCGCACGGGGATATCGTCTGGCGCGCCGTTTCCGTACACCACCTTCAGGTCGAGCATATAGACGGCGTTGTTGGCGGCGCGCAGGCGAATTGCGCGAAATGTACCGCCTTGGCCCCCGACGCGGATGACATCGCGGTCGACATTGAAGCCGACCGTGCGGCAGCCGAGCTCGACCCAACGCTCGGCGACCGGTTGCGCATGAGTTTGACCGGAAGCCAGGCCGGCGCCCAAGAGCGCGGCAAAAATCCACAAGCGACGAAACATGGTGCCCCCCGTTCCAACGATTCGGAATCGAATCGGGCGGAATTTATCGGAACAATTGTGTCGCGGCCATGGAGGCCTATCGGCAGCTAGAAAAAGCTCTGCGGATCGACGTCCACTTCGAGTTGCACGTTGCCTTTCGGTTTGGGCGCGGCCGAAAGCCAGTGGCGCAGATAATTCGAGAGATTGAAATCGCGCGGCGATTTCACCAGCAGCCGGAAACGATGGCGGCCGCGCACCACGGCGATCGGCGCTTCGGCGGGCCCGAGGACGCGCACCGTTTCGTCTTTGGGCGCGAGCGCGACCAACGAGCGGCCATAAGACTCCGCTGCGTGGCGTTCGTTTGCGCTGACGACGAGGCTCGCAAGGCGGCCGAACGGCGGATAGCCCGTGCGCTCGCGCAACTCGATCTCGCTCGAATAGAACGCCTCGCGGTCGCCGAGGATGAGCGCCTTCATCACCGGATGTTCGGGTTGATGCGTCTGCAACAGGCCGATGCCGCGCCCTTCCTCGCGCCCGGCGCGGCCGACCACTTGGTGCAAGAGCTGGAATGTGCGCTCGGCCGCGCGCGGATCGCCGTTACCGAGCCCTAAATCAGCATCGACGATGCCCACCAGATTGAGCCTTGGGAAATGGTGGCCCTTGGCCACCAATTGCGTGCCGATGACGAGATCGAAACGTCCTTGCGCCACATCGTCGAGTTCGGCACGCAAGCGCTCGACCGACTCCACAAGGTCGGACGACAGCACCAGGATGCGCGCTTGCGGAAACAGCTCGGCCGCTTCCTGGTGCAGGCGCTCCACGCCGGGGCCGACGGGCGCGAAGCTCTCGGTGGCATGGCATTTCGGGCATTCGTTCGGCTGCGGCATATTGAAGCCGCAGTGGTGGCACACCAGCCGCCGCTTGAAGCGGTGATCGACCAGCCACGCATCGCAATTCGGACATTGCAGGCGGAAGCCGCAAGCGCGACACAGCGTCAACGGCGCATAGCCACGCCGGTTGAGAAACAGCAGCGCCTGCTCCTTGCGCTCAAGTGAAAACTGTACGGCTTCGGCAAGTCGCGGCGAAATGAAACGTCCGCGCGGCGGACCTTCGCGCCGCATGTCGATGGCCTCGATCTGCGGCAGATGCGCACCGCCGAATCGCTCGGGCAGATGAATGCGACGATAGCGCCCGCGCCGCGCATTGACTTCGGATTCGACGGACGGTGTCGCCGAAGCGAGCACCACGGGAAACTTGGCGATGCTGCCGCGCACCACCGCCATGTCGCGGGCGTGGTAATGCGCGCCATCCTCCTGCTTGTAGGCCGGGTCGTGCTCTTCGTCGACCACGATCAAGCCGAGATCGGCATAGGGCAGGAACAGCGCCGAGCGCGCGCCGACCACGACCTCCACTTCGTTCGCCGCGACCGCAGCCCAGGTGCGCGCGCGCTTGCGCGGCTGCAATTGCGAATGCCATTCGGCCGGCCGCGTGCCGAAGCGATCGGCAAAGCGATCGAGGAAGCCGGCGGTGAGCGCGATCTCAGGCATCAAGATCAGGGTCTGCCGCTTGCGGCGGATGTTCTCGGCCACCGCCTCGAAATAGACTTCGGTTTTGCCCGAACCGGTGACGCCGTCGAGCAATGTCACCGTATAACCGCCCTGTTCGACCGTCGTGCGCAGCGCATCGGCCGCAGCAAGCTGGCCGAGCGAGAAATCGGGCTTGCGGAAGTCGGGATCGGGCGGCTGCGTCAACGGCTCGGGCGGCAGAACGACCGTTTCGAGCGTGCCTTCGTCGATCAGCCCGTCGATCACGCCGGCGCTGACGCCGGCTTCGCGCGCGGCATCGCCTTTCGCGCGCACGAACCGGTCGTCGAGCAGGCGCAGCACGCGCGCGCGCGCTGGCGTCATGCGTTGCGGCGCGGGGCCTGAGAGCCGCACGCCGACGCGCTCGCGCGCGGGGCCCAAGTGCTCGCCCATGCGCAACGCCATGCGCAGCACCATGCCGCGCGAGGCGAGCGTATAGCCCGACACCCAGTCGACGAATTGGCGCAGTTCCGGTTTGAGCGGCGGCACGTCGAGCTTGTCGCCAACGTCTTTCAGGCGATTGTGCAGGCGCGGGTTCGGATTGGGGTTCTCGGCCCAGACCACGCCGAGCGCCTCGCGCGTGCCAAGCGGCACGGTCACCACATCGCCGGGCGCCAGTTCCACGCCTTCCGGAACCCGATAGGAATAGGCCTGATCGAGCGCCACCGGCACCAGGACGTCGACGACACGCGCACTCATGTTCTTGGTTTGGCCGATTCCGCGCGGTTAAGGAAGGGTGAAGGTCCGCAATGTAATAAGCGGCGGTGGCAGCCGCCATCCTTCGAGGCTCGGCGGCCGCGCCGCCTCGCACCTCAGGATGACGGCTGACAGAGGTCCCGCCATCCTGAGGTGCGAGCGAAGCGAGCCTCGAAGGATGACGGCCGATGCCGCGGACTGACACTCTCTCCATCGCCCCCGACGTCGCCACCGAAATCGCCCGCTGGGTCAGCTATCTCGGCGCCGAGCGCCGGATGTCGCCGAAAACGTTGGAAGCCTACCGGCGCGATGTCGGCCAGTTCCTGGCCTTTCTCAGCGAGCACCTGGGCGGCCAGCCCACGCTCAAGCAACTCGCCAAGCTCACCCCCGCCGACATACGCGCCTTCATGGCGGCGCGGCGCGGCGCGGGGGCCGGCAACCGTTCGCTCATGCGCACCCTGGCGGGAGCGCGCTCCTTCGCGCGTTTCCTGGAACGCAACGGCAAGGGCAAGGTCGGCGCGCTCGCGGCCGTGCGCACGCCCAAGCTGCCGCGCTCGCTGCCCAAGCCGCTCGCCGCCGCTGCCGCCCGCCAAGTGACCGATGCCGACCTGCGCGCCGGCGAGGCGCGCGAGACCTGGGTCCTGGCGCGCGACGCCGCCGTGCTGGCTTTGCTCTATGGCTCCGGCCTGCGCATCTCCGAAGCGCTCGGCCTCAAGCGCAAGGACATTGGAGCCGGCATCGACGCGATCCGCGTCACCGGCAAAGGCAACAAGACCCGCATGGTGCCGGTGCTGCCGCGCGTGGCCGAGCTCACCGCGCAATATGTCGCACTCTGCCCCTATGAGTTGCCGGCCGATGGGCCCCTGTTCGTCGGCGCACGCGGCGGCCCGCTCAGCCCGCGCATCGTGCAACTGGCGATGGCGGCCTTGCGCGGCGCGCTCGGCCTGCCCGACAGCGCGACGCCGCACGCCCTGCGGCATTCTTTCGCAACCCACCTGCTGGCGCGCGGCGGCGACCTGCGCGCGATCCAGGAATTGCTCGGTCACGCTTCGCTTTCGACGACCCAAATCTATACCGCGGTCGACGCCGAACGTTTACTCGAAGTTTATACGAGCGCCCATCCGCGCGCGTAACAATAAGGTCGCAATGAGCCTGTAGCGCCTCTTGCCGGCGGCCTCGCTCCACTGCCATGGTGGCCGCAGGTTTTTGTTTGCGCATGATCTTATCCGAAAACCGGTACCCGCTTTCGGGATCATGCGCCACCGGAGGGGGCAATGGCCGGACCGCATGAAGAACTGGAGCACGCCGAGCATGCCGAGCATGCATCGCACGGCGGCAACAAGAAGATCGCGCTGCTGATTTCGGTATTGGCGCTATTCCTTGCCTTTTCCGAAACGCTCGGCAAAAGCGCGCAGACCGCCGTCATCACGGACAATGTCGCCGCCAATGACATCTGGGCCTTCTATCAGGCCAAGCATATCCGGGGCACCATCCTGCGCACTGGAGCGGAGCAAATGCGGATCGAGGCCGACCGCGCCACCGATCCCGCGCTAAAGCAGCGGCTCGACAAGACCATCAAAGACTGGATCGACACCGCGAAGCGTTACGACGACGATCCGCAGGGCGGCGAAGGGCGCAAGCAGCTCATGGCCAAGGCACAAGCGGCGGAGCACAAACGCGACCTGGGCATGGCGCGTTATCACAATTACGAGTTCGCCTCGGCGGCGTTCCAGATCGGCATCGTGCTCGCCTCCGCGCAGGTGATCACCGGCATGGCCGTGCTCGGCTGGCTGTCGGGATTGCTCGGAGTCGCCGGTCTCGCGCTCACCAGCCTCGGGCTATGGATGCCGCATGCCTTGGATTTCCTGATGCACGCATCGGGCGGTCATTGACCATCAGGCTTGGTTAAGCCGGTCCGCTTCGCCAGGCTCGGCGGCGTAATCGCGTGAAGCGGCGGAAGAAGCGGCCGGCGCGTTGCGGCTTGAGCAGCCAGGCGATTTGCTTGATGCGCTCGCGGATCGGTTCGGTCTGCGCGTGCGCCCATTCGCGCGCCCACATGAACCAGTCGTACATGCGGTGGAACCAGGCCATCTGCAACAGCTTGTCGCGCGTGGCGTCAAACACGAAAGCGGTGACGCCGAGGCCCAAAAGTTTCGCCGCAACCAGCACCAAACCGGCCGCGATCCAATTGCGGGTGGCGAGGAAATAGACTTCGAGGAACTTCAGCGGCAGCAGCACGATGAACGGGACGACGAACACCGCGAGCGCCACATAGGGCGGCAGGCGTTCGATCGTGCCCTTGATCCACTGCTTGAGCCGGCCCCACGGCAGCAGCCCGACGACACGCGCGACAATGGGCTCAAGATGATCCCACAGCCATGCTTCCAGGAGGAACAGCAGGGCCAGCAGGGTCCAGAGCGGGCGAAGCCAGCGATGGCGCATGATTCATATTTAGAAGCAGTTCCGCCAAAAGTAAGGCGGCACCCGATCAGCTTCTTATCCTCCCGCCGTCAACATTGATGGTCTGGCCGGTCATGAAAGCCGCATCGTCGCTGGTCAAGAACGACGCCGCGCCGGCCAAATCTTCCGGGACTTCCACGCGCCGGATCGCCTGCAATTGCGCGACGGCGTGGAATTCCTCCTCCATGGTGGCAAAGCCTTGGCGCGGCTTGCGAACGAGCGTGCCGGGCGAGCGGGTCAGGCCCGGCGAGATGGCGTTGACGGTGATGCCGTCCGCCGCGAGTTCGCTCGCCAGCGCACGCGTGAAGCCGACCACGCCGCCCTTGCTCGCCATGTAATGCGCATAGCCGGTGACCACCGACCCGAGCGTCGACGAGGCCATATTGACCACGCGCCCCCATTTACGCGTCCGCATGCCAGGAACGAAGGCCGTGGTGACCAGGAAGGTGCCGTCGAGATTGATGGAGAGCACCCGGCGCCAGTCGGCGAAGGTCATCTCGGCATAATCGCGCTGCGGAAAAATGCCGGCGCAATTGATGACGATATCGACGTGGCTGAACTTGCCCTTGACCTCTTTTGCCATGGCGGCGACCGAGGTTTCCGAGGCAACGTCGCAATGCACGGCGATGGCCTGGCGGCCCGCCGCTTCCACCAGCTTCACGGTGTCGCCGCCATCCGCGGCGTCGACGATGGCGATATGCACGCCGTCTTCCGCCAGTCGTTTCGCGAAAGCCTGTCCGATACCGTTGGCGGCACCGGTGATGACGGCGACTTTGTCCTTGTGGCCTTTGGCCATTGCTTCCCCCCAGTCGGCGACGCCCGCTTTTGCGGACGTTCTGTACGGGGTGAAGTATCACATATGAATGGCGCGTTTGGCGACCGCCAGCGCGGCTTCTTTCACCGCCTCCGGGAGCGTGGGATGCGCGTGGCAGGT
>DASZQT010000304.1:0-10489 GCA_035549515.1 Pseudolabrys sp.
CCGCTGCCGATCTACGATGCCGATCTCGACGCGCGCGCCGGCCAGCCCGACAATGCGGTCAAGCTCAAGCATATGATCACGGCGCATCACGGCGTGTTCATCACGAGCCCTGAATATTCGGCCTCGGTGACGCCGCTCTTGAAGAATGCCATCGACTGGGTGTCGCGCGTGCGCGAGCGCGGCGACGCGACCTTTGCCGCCTACAAGAACCGCGTGTTCGCGATCGCCAGCGCTTCGACCGGCCGCGCCGGCGGTCTGCGCGCGCTGATCGCGCTGCGCCAGATCCTGGAGCTCGGTTGTGGCGCGCTGGTGATCCCCGAACAGGTCTCGATCCCGCTGGCGGATCAGGCTTTCGACGAGCGCGACAATATTATCGATCTCGGCACCGCCAATCTCCTGCGCGCGCAGCTTTCGCGCCTGGTCGATATGGCGCGGCTGATGATGTAGTGAATGTCCGTGACGATGACTTGCCACGCCGTCATGGCCGGGCTTGTCCCGGCCATCCACGTCTTTAATCTTTGAGAAGGTTCAGGACGTGGATGCCCGGCACAGGGCCGGGCATGACGAGTGGAAAGCCTGTGCCACCGGTACGATGGCAAGACGACAGAGTGAGGAAACTTGCAGTGAAGCTGGACGCGCGTGAGCGATTGATCGTGGCGCTTGATTTGCCGACGGTTGAGGCCGCCGAGCACATGATCTCGCGGCTGGGCGACTCGGTCTATTTCTACAAGATCGGCTATCAGCTCGCCTTTGCCGGCGGGCTCCCGTTCGCCGCCGGGCTGATCGCCGCCGGCAAGCAGGTATTCCTCGATCTCAAGCTGCACGACATCGGCAACACCGTGCAGAAGGGCGTCGAAAGCGTCGCCAATCTCGGCGCCACCTTCCTCACCGTGCACGCCTATCCGCAGACCATGAAGGCGGCGGTCGAGGGCAAGAAGGGCTCCAAGCTGCGCATCCTCGCGGTCACCGTGCTGACCTCCTATGACGACACCGATCTCGCCGCCGCCGGCTACGACCTGAGCGTCGGCGAATTGGCGGCGGCGCGTGCCGCGCAGGCGCGCGACATCGGTGTCGACGGTCTCGTGTGTTCGGCCGAGGAAGCCGCCCATCTGCGCGGCATCGCCGGGCCCGGCATGGCACTGGTGACGCCGGGCATCCGGCCGGCCGGCAGCGCAACCGGCGACCAGAAGCGCATCATGACGCCGGGCCGCGCCATCGAAGCCGGCGCCGATTATCTCGTGGTCGGCCGGCCGGTTACCGAAGCGCACGATCCGAAGGCGGCGGCCGACGCGATCGTCAATGAGATTCAAGACACGCTCGGGAAATAAAAGGGGGAACGGGAAATGGCCAAGGGCTACTGGGTTGCGCTGGTCGACGTGAAGAACATGGATGGGTATCGGAACGGCTATGTCGCCGGCTTGGGCGATGTTTTCCGCAAATACGGCGGACGTTATGTAACGCGCGGCGGCGCGACCGAGACGGTGGAAGGTCACGCCAAGAGCCGCGTCGTCATCATCGAATTTCCAAGCTACGAACAGGCGATGGCCTGTTACAAATCGCCGGAATACGCCACGCTCATTCCGCATCGGAAAGCCAATGCCGAGGCCGATTTGATCGTGACCGAGGGCTACGACGGCCCGCAGCCTTAAGCGTCATTCCGGGGCGCCAGCGCAAGCGAGCGAACCCGGAATCCAGAGCCGCTTGCCGTGCCGCCCCTGGATTCCGGGCTGCCTCGCTTCGCTCGGCCTCCGGAATGACTCGGGAGGGGGAGGTGACCCGAGGCGCGGCTCTCGCTATACCCACTCAAATTTCTCGGAGCTTATCGATGTCCGACATGCGGTTGATCGTGGCGGGGGCCGGCGGGCGCATGGGCCGCACGCTGGTGAAGGCGATTGCCGAAACCAAGGGGCTCAAGCTCGCCGGCGCGCTGGAAGATGCGCGCTCGCCGCTGATCGGTTGGGACGCCGGCACGCTGGCGGGTCTGGGCGAGAACCACATCAAGCTGACCGGCGACGCCGCCACGCAGATCAGCGCGGCCGACGCCATTATCGACTTCACGATTCCGGTGGCGAGCCTTGCGCTCACCGCGCTCGCCGCGCAGGCCGGCAAGGTACACGTCATCGGCACCACGGGCTTTTCCGCCGCCGAAGAGGCCAAGATCGCGGAAGCCGCCAAGACCGCGGTGATCGTGAAGTCCGGCAATATGAGCCTCGGCGTCAATTTGTTGGCCGCGCTGACCAAGCGCGTGGCGAAGACGCTCGATGCGAGCTTCGACATCGAAATCCTCGAGATGCATCACAATCAGAAGATCGATGCGCCCTCCGGCACCGCGCTATTGCTCGGCCGCGCGGCGGCGGAAGGCCGCGCCATTGGTCTTGAAGAACATTCGGTAAAAAGCCGCGTCGGCCACACGGGCGTGCGCAAGCCGGGCGATATCGGCTTTGCTACATTGCGCGGCGGCACCGTGGTGGGCGAGCATACGGTGATATTCGCCGGTCCCGACGAGCGCATCGAACTCTCGCACAAGGCTACCGACCGCATGATCTTCGCGCGCGGCGCCCTGCACGCGGCGCTGTGGGCGCGCGGCAAGCCGCCGGGGCTTTATTCGATGATGGATGTACTGGGACTGAAGGATTTTTAGAAGCCCTCCGCTCGTCCCCGCGCGCCGACATCGGGTATACCCGATGTCGGTCACTAATAGTGCGCAAGTCCGCTACAGCCGACTTGCGATGGGGACCCAGTTGTGAGTCAGTGCCGGATTCCCGCTTTCGCGGGAATGAGCGGGTGGTCACTCACCCCCGCAACAACGAATGCCCCGTCATCTCGGCCGGCTTCGGCAGGCCCATCAGTTCGAGCAGCGTCGGTGCGATGTCGGCGAGCCGCCCCTCCGCCATCAGCAGGCGGTTGCCCGCGCCCAACAAAATGAGCGGCACCGGATTGAGCGTGTGCGAGGTGTGCGGGCCGCCGGTTTCCGGATCGACCATCATCTCACAATTGCCGTGGTCGGCGGTGATGAGCAGCGCGCCGCCCATCGACTGGATCGCGTCGGCGATTCTGCCCAGGCCGGTATCGACCGTCTCCACCGCCTTGATCGCGGCTTTGAGGCTGCCGGTGTGCCCGACCATGTCCGGATTGGCGAAGTTGAGCACGATCAGGTCGTATTTGCCGGACTTGATCGCCTCGACCGCTTTGTCGGTCAGTTCGGGCGCCGACATTTCCGGTTGCAGATCGTAGGTCGCGACCTTGGGCGAAGGCACCATGATGCGGTCTTCGCCCTCGAAAGGTTCTTCGCGTCCGCCGTTGAGGAAGTAGGTCACGTGCGGGTATTTCTCGGTCTCCGCCATGCGCAATTGGGTGCGATGCGCGTCGGCGACGACCTCGCCGAGAATATGGGGAAAACTCTGCGGCGGGAAAATCGTCTGCATCAGTTTGTCGAGCGCGTCGCTGTATTGCGCCATGCCGACGGCATCGACGAATTTGACCGTGCGCTTGCGTGCGAAGCCGGAGAACGTCGGATCGAGTAGCGCACCCAAGATCTCGCGCACGCGGTCGGCGCGGAAATTGAAGCACAAGATGCCGTCGCCGTCGTTCATGCCGCGATAGCCGCCGATCACCGCCGGCACGATGAACTCGTCGTAGACTTTATGAGCGTAGGCATCGGCGATGGCCGTCTGCGCGTCGGAAAAATGCGGACCTTCACCGGCGACCATGGCGTCATAGGCCTTGGCCACGCGCTCCCAGCGCTTGTCGCGATCCATGACGTAATAGCGGCCGTCGACGGTCGCGATCGATACCGAGGGCGGCAGCGCGGCTGCGAATGCTTTGAAATAGTCGGCGGCTGCTTGCGGCGGGGTATCGCGTCCGTCGGTGAAGGCGTGCACGACCGTCGGTATTTTGGCGTCGGTCAAAATCTTGGCGAGCGCCACCGCATGGTTCTGATGCGAATGCACGCCGCCCGGCGAGACCAGCCCCATCAGATGGCAGGTGCCGCCGCTCTTCTTCAGCTTATCGATGAGGCCGGTGAGCGCCGGATTGCGCGCGATCTCGCCATTGGCGATGGCCTCGTCGATGCGTGGCAGGTCCTGCATTACCACGCGGCCGGCGCCGATATTGAGATGGCCGACTTCGGAATTTCCCATCTGTCCCGTCGGCAGGCCGACGTCGAGGCCGGAGGTGCGCAGGAAACCGTGCGGACAAGTCTCCCACAGGCGGTCGAAGCTCGGCGTCTTGGCCTGGCGCACGGCGTTGTTGGCGATGTCCTCGCGCCAGCCCCATCCGTCCAGCACCACCAGCATCACAGGGCGGCGTTTCTGCATGCAAATTCCCCTGATCGTCGATTTAGGCCGGGGCGGTTCTGAAGGATCGGGTCGCCAGCGTCAACTCAGGCCAATCCCGGGTGCGCATGCGAAAAGGCTCCGCCTTTTTCGGGGCGGAGCCTTTCCCATCGTCGTCAGTGCCGTTTAGCGCTCGATGATCTTCACCACCTTGCGGGTGCGCGGCTCGACGATGACACGCTGGTGGTTCACCACCGCGTAGCTATAGCGTTCGTATTTCGGCACCGGATGCAGCACGACGGTGGGCGGCAGCGGCTCGCCGACGACCACGTGTTCCTCGACCGCCACCGACGGAATGTCCTCGCGCTCGACATAGGTCACGACCGGCGGCGGGGGCGGTTCCTCGGTGGCCGCACCGACCGTTCCACCAACGCCCGCGCCGATGGCAGCGCCAACCGGGCCGCCGACCACGCCACCCACGACCGCGCCACCGACGGCGCCGCTGACTGCACCACCTTGCGCAAACGCCGCGATCGGCGCGCACGCCGTCACACACAGAATTGCAAACAGATAACGTGCCCGCATAACAGCCTCCTCGCTGAGTGATCCCTGCGGGAGCTAACGTTCACATGCCGTCTGCGTTCCTGCGCGCGAGCAAATGGAACCGCGGTTGGAACCGCAGTTCTTGCATCTCGCGCGCGTGTTTTTTTGTTTTGATTAGGAACCCGCCATGCCGGCTTCCCAGCCGAGCATCGCGCGCTTGCGCGTGAGGCCCCAATGATAGCCGGTGAGCTCGCCGCTCTTGCCGATGACGCGATGACACGGCACCACAAAGCAGATCGGGTTTTTGCCGACGGCGGCGCCGACCGCGCGCGCGGCCTTCGGATTGCCGGTGTGCGCGGCGAGATTGGAATAGGTGGTGAGCTGGCCCATCGGAATATCGAGCAGCTTCTCCCACACGCGCACTTCGAAATCGGTGCCGATCAGCACCACGCGCAAGGGCTGATCCTGACGCCATAGCGTGGGATCGAAGATGCGCCGCGCGGTGGCGGCGGTGGCCGCGAAGTCTTCGACATAAGCCGCGCGCGGCCAGCGCGATTTCATGTCGCGAAGCGCGGCGCGCTCCTTGCCGGCATCGGCGAGCGCCAATCCGGCCAACCCACGCGCAGTCGTCATCACCAGCGCCATGCCGAACGGGCAGGGATGAAAGCCATAGGTGATGGTGAGGCCTTCGCCGCCCGCTTTCCATTCGCCGGGCGACATCGCCTCGTGCGTGACGAACAGATCGTGCAGCCGGCCGGGGCCGGACAGGCCGACCTCGTAAGCGGTGTCGAGCACGCTCGCCGATGAGCGCAGCAGGTCGCGCGCGTGGCTGAGCGTGAGCGCCTGCAGGAAGGCTTTCGGCGTCAGTCCGCACCATCGGCGAAACAGATGATGCAGCTCGGTGGCCGAGACACCGGCGGCGCCGGCGATGGTGTCGATCTCGGGCTGGCTGCGCCAGTTGCCGCGGATATGCGCGATGGCGCGGCGCACGATGTCGTAGTCGGCCGCGGCTGTGGAGAGCGGGGCGAATTCGGGCAGGCGGCTGGCCAGGGCAATATCGGTCATGGCCGGAAATCTAGGGTGGCGGACGCAGGCAGGCCACCCGATTTCTGGGCCTTCTTATCCCTCCCCCGAAGGAGGAGGGTGGCTCCGCGCGGAGCGCGGAGACGGGTGGGGACATTCTCAATCGCGCAGTGATCCCACCCGCGGCGCGACGCGCCGGACCCTCCCCTTTCAGGGGAGGGATTAAATCACCGTCCGCGTCACCCCGCGCTTCGCTTCGGCCAGCGCGTTGCCGAGCGCCTTGGCGAAATCGGCCTTTTCGTCCGGCCCCAAGAAGCTCGCCACCGTGAGCTGGCGGCCACGCGAGACCAGGAACAGGCGCTCGATGCCGAATTCCTCATGCGCTACCCGCTCGAGCTTGACCCAGAGCGGGTTGAGCGCCCATTCGCGCACCTGGCCGCGATAGCTGACCTTGCGCACCGAGAGCGTCGTCGGCGTGACCTTCACTTCCTCATAGGCGTCGGCGTGACGGTAGTTGAGCCGGAACGCCCAATAGAGCAGCGCCACGTCGAGTCCGAAAAAGCCGAACACCGGCCAGGCGCCCATCAGCAGGAAGGCGACGCCGGCGGCGAAGCTGACCGCGCCGAAGGCCGCCATCAGCACCAGGAAACCGACGCCCGGCAGCGAGCGGTGCGGCGTGATCATGGCGCAAAAGATGGTGGGTTCGAGCTCGCTGGCGTTGTCGGCGGTCATGGGCGTCACTATACCGAAATTATGGTCAAGAAAGCGACCCGCAAGGCGTCTCCGCCCAAGCCGAAGGCCAATCCGTCGCCGAAGCCGAAGCGGGCTCAATTCGCGAAAAGGCCTGCCGCGAAAAGGCCTGCCGCGAAAAAACCTCCGGCGACAAAACCCTGGACTAAGTCCGAGATCGAGGAAGCGTTCCGCCGCTTCCAGGCCGCCAATCCGGAACCCAAGGGCGAATTGCAGCACATCAATCCGTTTACCCTGCTGGTGGCGGTGGTGCTGTCCGCGCAGGCGACCGATGCCGGGGTCAACAAGGCGACGCCCGCGCTGTTTGCAGCCGCCGATACCCCGGCCAAGATGGTCGCGCTCGGCGAGGACCGCGTGCGCGACCTGGTCAAGACCATCGGCCTCTACCGCACCAAGGCCAAGAACGTGGTCGAGCTGTCGCGCCGGCTGGTGGCCGAGCATGGCGGCGAGGTGCCCCGTTCGCGCGAGGCGCTGGAGGAATTACCGGGCGTCGGCCGCAAGACCGCCAATGTGGTGCTCAACATCGCGTTCGGCGACCCGACCATCGCGGTCGATACTCATATCTTTCGTGTCGGCAACCGCACGGGAATGGCGCCCGGCAAGACGCCGCTCGAAGTCGAGACCAAGCTCGAGCAGGTAGTGCCGGCGCACTACAAGCGCCACGCCCATCATTGGCTCATCCTGCACGGCCGCTATACCTGCGTCGCGCGCAAGCCGCGCTGCCAAGTGTGCATCATCGCCGATTTGTGCAAATGGCCGGAGAAGACGACGGCGGCGTAGCAAGCCATCGTTTAACTGGCGGCGCCGCAATTCTTGGCGTCATGCCCGGGCTTGACCCGGGCATCCATGATGAGCAGCCTCGATGGGGGCCTTACATACGATCGCATTCGCTGCGAGGCCTCATGGATTGCCGGGTCAAGCCCGGCAATGACAGTGGATAGGCCGTGCCCGACAGCAGCGAAGGTCAGCGCTCTGCCTTCACCAACTCCACACGCCGTGCCGCCACCCGCTTATGCACATGCACCATGAAGGCCATGGCAAAGATCGGCGTCGCCAAATTGAGCACAGGGATCGACACGAACAGCGCAATGAACAAGCCGGCGAGGAAAACATACGTCGCGTTCGCTCGCCGCAGCGCCTTGGCCTCCAGGGGCGGCTTGAAGCGCATGGCCGCGAGCTCGAAATATTCGCGGCTGAGCAGGTAGGCGTTGGCGAGAAACAACAGCAAAAATCCGAAGCCGGCGAACAGCACGAAAGGCAGCGCGCAGAAATAGACGACGAGCGCGAGCAGTGCGACCTTGATGCCTTCGATCAGCGCGCGCATGAGCGGCAGCGCGCGCCCGACCGGCTCGGCCGGATAGCGCATGCGCTCGACCGCCTCGGCGATCTCGTCGACGAAGAAACTGCCGACGAAGGCCGTGACCGTCGGCATCAGGAACAGCGCGCCGGTGATAATGCCGAGGCTCGCCAGGATCGACAGCACCCAGGCGAGCGCGGTCCACATCGCATGCGGCGCCACGCCGGACGCCTGTTCGGCCCAGTTGGCCCCCGAGTCGGCGAGTGAAACGAGCAGGCGATTGAGCGCGATGCCGATCACCACGATGAGCGCGAGCGCCAACCCGATCGATTTCCACAGCACCGCGCGCAAGGGCGGCGAGAACATATCGGAAATGGCTTTGCCGGCGGCGTCGAGCATGGGGAGAGAGGTAGGGCGGCGTTCGCGAATGGGCAAGGGCGCATTCGCAGCCGTCGTCCCGGGCGAGCGAGCAATCATTCGCTTGTCGTCACCGGGCATAGCCCGCCTTCGATGGGCTATGCCCGGCCATGACAAATCATCCGGCTCGCGACAATTGCTCGGCCTCGAAAGCCTCATACTGAGCCGGCACCAGGCTCGCCATGTCGTCCGCATCGCATCTGGGCAAATCCGCCCAGGCCATGGCCTTGTAATTGAAGCCGCCGCACAGCGTCGGCTTCACCACCTCGAAATAAGGCGAGATGTCGAAATCGCGCGGCGCGTAGAGCGATGAATGGCGGATTTCGAGAATCTCCTGCCGCGCCGATGCGCTCTCGACCCGCGTCACCTTGGGCAGGATCGGATAACGCACGGTCTCAAACGCTTGAGCGATCAGGGCCGAGCAGATGATGCGGGTGGGATGGCCGGAACCGAGCGCGATCATGCGCCGCCTGAAGCGCTGCGGGACCGGCAGCGGCAGCAGATAGCGCATGAGGTCGACGATGTTCTTGAGGTCGTAGTCGAAACCGATGCGCTCGGCCGCATAGGCGCAGACGCGCGCGCGGTCGTCGTCGGTCAGCCCGGTCGGCCGGCAGATGCGGGTGTGATAGCGCGCGTATTTCGACAGCGGCGCCGCCACCACGCCCTGCCCGATATTGGCCTCCACCAGCACCAGCGGTTCGCCTTCGGCCGAGACGCGGTCGCCGACTGGCCCGACATAAAGCGCGGCATGCGACCAGGTCGATTGCGTGAGATATTTGATGACGCCGGAGATGTGGTTGTTGCCTTCGACCAGCAGCACGTCGCCGGGCTTGAGCGTCGCGCGCAAGGCCTCGGGATCGCTCGGCGTGAAGGGCTGATAGCCCTGCGCCGGCTTTTCCAGATAATGGGCGAGCAGACGCCCCACCCCGTCGACGATAAAGCCCATGCCGTCCGGTCCCAGCGCCGCCTGGCGGCGCCCACGTTCGACGCTTGCTTCCCTTTGGGCGCGCCGTTTTCTTGCCGCGCGCTCGTCCTTTTACGCTCCGTTTTAACCTCGACTCATTGCCATTCGGTTCATCGTCATCGTTTACGAGTCATACAATGTTAGCCTTGAAAATTGCGGCGCCACGCGCATTGGGGCATTCTGAGCGGGGCGATCGGAAAGCGACTGTAGCCCGCAGGAGCGTAGCGAAGTGCGGGTGGACAGTGCCTTGCGGCAGGGCCGCCCCGGATTGCGCTGACGCTTATCCGGGCTACATGCGGAAAGCATTCGGATACCATGTCGCGAATTAACCGCCGCAGCTTTCTCGCCGGTTCCGCCGCCCTGGTCGCGGCGCCCGCGCTGGCGCAGACGCCCGACCTGCAGGATGTCGACGTGGTGATCGTCGGCGCCGGCGCGGCGGGCATCGCGGCCGCGCGCCGGCTCACGGCCGCAAAGCGCAGCGTGGCGGTGTTCGAGGCCACGAACCGCGTGGGCGGGCGCTGCGTCACCGACAAGAGCTTCTTCGGCACGCCGTTCGACCTCGGCGCGCATTGGATTCACAATCCGGAGGCCAATCCGCTCATGGCGCAGGGCGCGCCCGCGGGTCTCGATGTTTATGCGGCGCCGCGCGGGCAGACGCTGCGGGTGGGCGGGCGCGGCGCGCTCGACGGCGAGATGGAGACCTATCTCGCCGGGCTGGTGCGGGCGCAACGCGCGATTCACGAACTCGGCAAGCTCAAGGCCGATGTGCCGGCGGTGCGGCTGCTGCCGGGCGATCTCGGCAACTGGCGCGGCACCATCGAGTTCATGCTCGGGCCTTACGCGCTCGGCAAGAGCCTCGCCAACGTGTCGGCCTTCGACCTGGCGCGCGCGGTGCCGCGCGAAAGCGATTCATTCTGCCGCCAAGGCTATGGGACGCTGCTGGCGTCGTTCGCCGCCGGGCTGCCGATCAAGCTGTCGACGCCGGTGACCATGATCTATTGGGGCGGCAAGGCGCTGATCGTCGAAACCGACAAGGGCGATCTGCGCCCGCGCGCGGTGATCCTCACCGTTTCCACCAACATGCTCAACGCCGACAAGATCGAGTTCATCCCGCCGCTGCCGAAGCGCCCGCTCGATGCCGCTTCCAAACTTGCGCTCGGCAGCCTCGATCATATCGCGCTCGACATGCCGGGAAATCCGCTCGGCCTGCTGCGGGACGAT
>DASZQT010000305.1:0-1806 GCA_035549515.1 Pseudolabrys sp.
CCCGACATTGCCGACAGCATGGGGCTCAAGCGGCCGGCCGGCGCCCTCATTGCCAATGTGCTGCCGAACAGTCCGGCCGCGCGTGCGGGTCTCAAGCCGGGCGATGTGATCGTGTCGGTCGACGGGCAGGGTGTCGACGACCCCAATGCCTTCGATTACCGCTTCGCCACCAAGCCGCTCGGCGGCAGCGCACTGATCGCCGCCTTGCGCGGCGGCCGCGAAGTGGCGGCAACGGTGGCCTTGCAGACCGCGCCGGATGTGCCGCGCGACGAGCTCACCATTCATTCGCGTTCGCCGTTCTCGGGCGCCAAGGTTGCCAATCTGTCGCCGGCGCTGGCCGACGAATTGCAGTTGCAGGACGCCAATGACGGCGTGGTGGTGCTCGATGTCGATTCCGGCTCTTATGCCAGCAATCTCGGCTTCCGCCGTGGCGACATCATCACAGAGGTCAATGGCCAGAAAATTCGCAAGACGCGCGAATTGGAGCGCATCGCCAGTGTTCCGAACCGCACTTGGCGACTGACGATCGTGCGCCACGGGCAGAAGATCACCGCGGTATTTGGGGGATGACCGCGAGGCATAGTATTTTGCTGTCATGGCCGGACTCGTCCCGGCCATCCACGTCTTGCTTGCTGATGCGCGGGAAAAACGTGAATGCCCGCGACAAGCGCGGGCATGACGCCGGGAAAATGGTGCCTAATGGCGACCCGCAATAAAGCAAGCGGCCCAACCCTGTTCGCCGCCGCCGGGCTCGACAAGGACGCGCCGCGGCCGCTCGCCGATAAACTGCGTCCACAAAAACTCGAGGAGGTTGTCGGCCAGGAACATCTGCTCGGCCCCGATGGTGCGTTGACGCGCATGCTGGAGACGCGCTCGCTCGGCTCGCTCGTGTTTTGGGGGCCGCCCGGCACCGGCAAGACCACGGTAGCGCGGCTGTTGGCGCAGGCGACCGACCTGCATTTCGAACAGATCTCGGCGATCTTCACCGGCGTCGCCGACCTGAAAAAAGTGTTCGAGGAAGCGCGCCGCCGCCGCGAAATGGGGCAGGGCACGCTTCTGTTCGTCGACGAGATCCATCGCTTCAATCGCGCGCAGCAGGACAGTTTCCTGCCCGTGATGGAGGACGGCACCATTGTCCTTGTCGGCGCCACCACCGAGAACCCGTCGTTCGAACTGAATGCGCCGCTATTGTCGCGCGCGCGTGTGCTGGTGTTCAAGTCGCTCGATTCCGCCGCGATCGAGAAGCTGCTCGCGCGCGCCGAACAAATCGAAGGCAAGAAGCTGCCGCTCGACGATGAAGCACGCGCCGCGCTGATCGGCATGGCCGACGGCGACGGCCGCGCCTCGCTTACGCTGGCGGAAGAAGTTTGGCGCGCCGCGCGCCACGGTGAGGTGTTTTCGTCCGCCAAGCTCTCAGACATCGTGCAACGGCGCGCGCCGATCTACGATAAGGCGCAGGATGGGCATTACAATCTGATCTCGGCCTTGCACAAATCGGTGCGCGGCTCCGATCCGGATGCCGCGCTCTATTATCTCTGCCGCATGCTCGACGCCGGCGAGCCGCCGCTCTACATCGCGCGCCGCGTGGTGCGCATGGCGATCGAGGATATCGGGCTGGCCGATCCGCAGGCGCTGGTGATCGCCAACGCCGCCAAGGAGGCTTATGACTTTCTTGGGAGCCCCGAGGGCGAACTGGCGATCGCGCAGGCGGTGCTCTATGTCGCCACCGCGCCGAAATCGAATGCCGGTTATGTTGCCTATGGCGAGGCCATGCAGGTCGCGAAACAGGCCGGTTCGCTACTGCCG
>DASZQT010000306.1:0-1813 GCA_035549515.1 Pseudolabrys sp.
GCGTGCGCCTGCCCGGCGATGAGCGCGCCAAGCGCCGCGCCGACCGGCTCGCGCATGGCCTGCCGCTCGCGCCGGAACTCTTGGTGCAACTCGACAAGCTCGCGGCCGAGTTGGATATCAAGCCGTTGGCGCAGCGGTAGACGTATCCCGGCTGAGGCGAATCGTCCTAGTGTTTGTGCGTTTCCGCACGACCGCTAGGCCATGCCCATAAATGCGAGAACGATAACGGCCGGTGCCGCAAACTCCATCCCTCCCCCCGCGAAGCGGTGGGGAGGGTGGCATGTCGCATTCGCGCAGCGAAGGCGACATGTCGGGTGGGGGGCTTCTTCTTCCAAAGTTGCTTTGAAAATTGCCCCCCACCCCCGACCCCTCCCCACCACTCGCTTCGCTCGCGGGAGGAGGGGAGCGCTCAGCGTTCGCGGCGCCCTGATTCCGCTGCATATGCGGCGCTTCTTCACGTGACGGCGACGACCGCTTCCGCAGCTGTTCTCAGCGACGTTTTGCAGCGCGCCGTCGCCGCCTTCCGCGCCGGCCGGGTCGCGGAAGCCGAAAATCTGTGCGCCGACATTGTCGCGGCTCAACCAGACCAATTCGATGCCGCGCATGTGCTGGCGGTGGCGCAAGCCGCGCAGGGCAAGTTCGAGCTCGCGCTTGCGAGCTACGACCGGGCGCTGACGTTGCGGCCGGAGTCCGCCGAGGTGATTTCCAATCGCGGCACCTGTCTGGAACGGCTCGGCCGGCTCGACGAAGCGCTCGCGAGCTACGAACACGCGCTCAGCGCTCGGCCGGACTTCGTCGATGCGCACTACAATCGCGGCAATGTGCTGCTGGCGTTGCAGCGCCATGCCGAGGCGCTGGCAAGCTACGACCATGTGCTCGCGCTTAAGCCCGATCACGCCGACGCGCTCAACAACCGCGGCCAGGCCTTGCGCGAACTGATGCGCTACAATGACGCGCTGGCGAGCTACGATGCCGCCATCGCGCGACAGCCGCAGCACGTCATGGCGCATTGCAACGCCGCCGCCTTGCGCCTGCTGATGGGCGATTTCCCGCGTGGCTGGGCCGAGTACGAATGGCGCTGGAAGAAGGCCTCGGTCGTCCGCTTTGCGCGCAAATTCGTCGAGCCGGTCTGGCGCGGCGAGCCGATTGCCGGCAAGACCATCCTCATTCACAGCGAGCAGGGCCTTGGCGACACCATCCAGTTCTGCCGCTACGTGCCGCTCATTGCGGCACGCGGCGCGCGCGTGATCTTCGAGGTCGAGCCGCCGCTCTACGGCCTGATGTCCGCATTCGCCAACGTCGCGCAGATCGTGCCCAAGGGGAGTGCCCTGCCGCGCTTCGATCTGCATTGCCCCTTGCTCAGCCTGCCGCTCGCCTTCGGCACCACGCTTGAGACCATTCCGGCCGAGCCGGCTTACTTGCGCGCGCCCGCGCCGCAAACCGAGTATTGGCGCGCGCGGCTCGCGGGTAAACGCCGTCCGCTCATCGGCCTCGCCTGGGCCGGCAATCCCAAGCACGAGCGCGATGGCGAACGCTCGATTGCCTTGCGCGCGCTCTTGCCGCTGCTTGATGTCGAAGCGAGTTTCGTCAGCCTGCAAAAGGATGTGCGCCCCGACGATGCCGCCGCGCTGCGCGAGCGCGCCGACATTCTTCAGGCCGGCGACGCGCTCAAGGATTTTTCCGACACCGCCGGCCTCGTCTCGTCGCTCGATCTCGTCATCTCGGTCGATACCAGCGTCGCGCATCTTTCCGCCGCGCTCGGCAAGCCGACGTGGATCCTGCTCACTTTCGTGCCGGACTTTCGTTGGCTCAT
>DASZQT010000307.1:0-2374 GCA_035549515.1 Pseudolabrys sp.
CCCTTCGTGCTGATCCAGCTTGTCGCGCTGGTTGTGCTCTGGTTCGCGCCGGGGCTTGCGACCGCCCTGCCGCATGCGCTTTATACACACTGAATTATCGCCGCCCCTTTGGGGGAGGATTAAGTGGGGCCGCCCATGAAAGCATCCGAACTATTCTCCCTCGACGGCCGCGTCGCGCTGGTGACCGGCGCTTCCAGCGGGCTCGGGATTCAATTCGCGCGTGCGCTCGCCGACAATGGCGCGTCGGTCGCGCTGGTGGCGCGGCGCGCGGACCGGCTCGCCACACTGAAGGCCGAGATCGAGGGGAAGGGCGGCCGCGCCGTGGCCATCGAGGCCGACGTCACCGACCGCGCCGCCATGGTGCGCGCTTTCGACGCGGCGGAAGCGGCTTTCGGCACCGCAACCATCCTGGTCAACAATGCCGGTGTGGCGCAGCATCCCTTGCGCGTGACCGATGTCTCGCCCGAGGAATGGCGACGCGTGTTGTCGGTCGACCTTGACGCCGTATTTCACAATGCGCAGGAGGCCGCACGGCGCATGCTGGCCGCCGGCAAGAAGGGCTCGATCGTCAACATCGCCTCGGTGCTCGGCTTCGGCGTGGCGAAGGGCACGGCGGCCTATGCGGTCGCCAAGGCGGCGGTGATCCAGACCACCAAGGCGCTCGCGGTCGAACTCGCCTTCAAGGGCGTGCGCGTGAACGCCATCGCTCCCGGCTGGTTCGTGACCGAGATTAACGACAAGTATCTCGAGAGTGAGGCAGGCCAGGCGCTCAAGCGCGACATTCCGATGGGCCGCTTCGGCAATCCGGGCGAGCTCGACGGCGCGCTCCTGCTTCTGTGTTCGGACGCCGGCAGCTACATGGCCGGCGCCACCATCGTGGTCGATGGCGGCCAGGTGGTGCAGATCAAGTGACTTGTCGCCATCCTTCGAGACGCACCTCCGGTGCACATCTCGGGAGGACGTGGAGAGGAACGAACGAGGACAAAAATGGACTTCACCCTTTCCCCCGAGACCGAGGACATCCGCCTGCGCGTGCGCGCCTTCATCGAGGAGCACGTGCTGCCGCTCGAGTCGGACCCCGAGAACTTTTCCGACTATGAGAACATCCCGCACCATCGGCTCGAGCCGGTGCGCGAGAAGGCGAAGGCGGCCGGGCTGTGGGCGCCGCAATCGCCGAAAGAGTACGGCGGCATGGGCCTCTCGGTCGGCATGTGGCCCGCGATCTACGAGGAAGCCGCGCGCTCGATCTTCGGCCCGCTCGCCATCAATTGCATGGCGCCTGACGACGGCAACATGAACGTGGTGGCCAAAGTCGGCACGCCGGCGCAGAAGGAATGGTTTCTGCGTCCGATCGTCGAGGGCAAGGTGCGTTCGTCCTTCGCGATGACCGAGCCGTCGCCCGGCTCCGGCTCCGATCCCGGCATGATGCTGACGCGCGCCGAAAAGAAGAACGACCGCTACGTGATTCGCGGCCGCAAATGGTTCATCACCGGCGCCGACGGCGCCGCGCATTTCATCCTGATGGCACGCACCTCGGACGATCCGCGCAAGGGCCTCACGGCGTTCCTCTATCACAAGGACCAGCCCGGCTGGCGCATCGTGCGCCGTATCCCGATCATGGGGCCTGAAGAGCACGGCGGCCATTGCGAGTTGGAATTCGACGGGCTCGAAGTGCCGTTCGAGAACGTACTGATGGGCGAGGGCGACGGCCTGAAGGTCACTCAAATCCGCCTCGGCCCCGCGCGGCTCACGCATTGCATGCGCTGGCTCGGCTTCGCCAAGCGCTGCATGGAGATCGCGCAGGAATATGTCGGTCGCCGCGAGGGCTTCGGCATCAAGCTCGCCGACCGCGAGAGCGTGCAGATCAAGCTCGGCGAGGTGGCGCACCAGATCCAGATCGGCCGTCTATTGACCATGCACGCGGCCTGGAAGCTCGAACAGGGCTCGCGCGCGCGCAAAGAAGTGTCGATGGCCAAGGTGCAGGTCGCCGATACGCTGCACAACGCCGCCGACGTCGCGATCCAGCTCCAGGGCGCGCGCGGCTTCTCCAAGGACACGATCGTCGAATGGATCTACCGCGCCGCCCGCGCCGCGCGGCTGGTCGACGGCGCGTCCGAAGTGCACAAGATGGTGCTCGCGCGCGACATGCGCGAGGAGGGCCGTGATTTTTGGAAGTGGGGGTAGGCTTTTTCACCTCTCCCCGCTCTTCGCGGGGAGAGGTCGGCTTTCGAGCGTTCGCTCGAAAGCCGGGTGAGGGGCCGTGCACAGCCCCTCACCCGGCTCGCGCCTGCCGGCGCTCGCCACCCTCTCCCCGCAAGCGGGGAGAGGGAAGTAAGAGCTCACTCCCCCTTGCAGTTCACCGACACATCGACGC
>DASZQT010000308.1:0-3750 GCA_035549515.1 Pseudolabrys sp.
CGCGGTCTATTTCGCGCTCGCGCGCACGCGCTTCGGCCGCCTGGTGCGGGCCGCGACGCAGGACCGCGAGATGGTCGGCGCGCTCGGCGTCAATCAGGCGATTCTATTCACGGCGGTGTTCGCGCTCGGCGCCGGGCTCGCCGGCCTGGGCGGCGCATTGCAGGTGGCGCGCGAGCCGGCCAACCTCGCGACCGACCTCGTCGCCATCGGCGATGCCTTCGTCGTCGTGGTGGTCGGTGGCATGGGATCGATCGCGGGCGCTTATCTCGCTGCGGTCATCATCGCCGAGGTCAAGGCGCTCTGCATCGGGCTTGGCGTCGTCCATCTTGGATTGTTCAGCGTCAACTTTTCCAAGTTCACCTTGGTCGCCGAATTCCTGGTGATGGCGGCGGTGCTGATCGCGCGGCCTTACGGTCTGCTCGGCCGGCCGCAAGCCGCGGTCCGTTCGATTGCCGAGCCGGAAGACCCGATCCGCCCGGCGACGCCATTGTTGAAGGCGCTTGGCGCGGCGACCTTGGCATTGCTCTTGTGCCTGCCGCTGCTGGCGCAAAGTCGTTTCGGATCGCCTTATTTGCTCATCCTCGGAATCGACGTGCTGATCGCGGTCATTTTCGCGACCAGCCTGCATTTCATCATGGGGCCGGGCGGCATGCATTCGTTCGGCCACGCCGCTTATTTCGGCCTCGGGGCCTATGGCGCGGCGCTGCTGGTGAAATGGCTGGCCTGGCCGATGGGGCTTGCCTTGCTTGCTGCGCCCATTGTCGCGCTTGCCGGCGCGCTGCTGTTCGGCTGGTTCGCCGTGCGGCTCTCGGGCGTCTATCTCGCCATGCTTACGCTCGCCTTCGCGCAAATCGTCTGGGCCACCGTCTTCCAGTGGGAGAACCTCACGGGCGGCTCCAACGGTGTCATCGGCATCTGGCCGCCGCCGCCCTTCGACAAGGCGAACGTTTATTTCCTGCTGACACTCGTGCTGGCGGTGATCGCCGTGCTGCTGCTGCGGCGCTTCCTGTTCGCGCCCTTCGGCTACGCCATGAGGGCGGGGCGCGATTCGCCCTTGCGCGCGGAAGCCATCGGCATCGATGTGAAGCGCGTGCATTGGCTCGGCTTTGCCCTGGCCGGCTGCGTTTGCGGCGTCGCTGGCGGTCTGTTCGCCTTCGCCAAAGGCTCGATCTCCCCCGAGACGATCAGCGTCGGCCGCTCCATCGACGGTTTGGTGATGGTGCTGCTCGGCGGCATCCAGACGCTCACCGGGCCGATCGTCGGCGCTTCGGTGTTCGCCACGCTGCAAGACATGGTGATGCGCCAGACCGAATATTGGCGTGCGCTCTTGGGCGCGATCATCCTGTTCCTCGTGCTCGCCTTCCCGCAGGGTATCGTGGGCGCGGTCGCGCAGGTGTTCGGCAAGGGGCGCAAAGGGCAGATGCCATGAGCGTGCTCGCGCTGCGCTCGCTCTCGAAGTCGTTCGGCGGCGTCCACGCCGTCAACGAGGTCAGCTTTTCGATCGCGCGCGGCGAATTCCTCGCCATGATCGGGCCGAACGGGGCCGGGAAATCGACCTGCTTCAACATGATCAACGGGCAGCTCAAGCCGGATTCGGGCGCGATTTTGCTCGAAGGCAAGGACATCGCCGGGCTCGAACCGCGCGCGATCTGGCGGCGCGGGGTCGGGCGCACCTTCCAGGTGGCGGCGACCTTCGGCTCGATGACGGTCATCGAGAACGTGCAGATGGCGCTGATCTCGCACGCCGGCGAGACCTATCGTCTGTGGCGGCCGGCCGCTTCGCTGCATCGCGCTCGCGCGCTCGATCTCTTGGCGCAAGTCGGCATGCGCGAGGCCGCCGACCGGCCGAGCCGCGAACTGGCCTATGGCGACGTCAAGCGCATCGAGCTGGCGATCGCGCTCGCCAACGAGCCGCGCTTGCTGCTGATGGACGAGCCGACCGCCGGCATGGCGCCACGGGAACGCAATGCGCTGATCGCGCTGGTGAAGAAGCTGGTGGTGGAACGCGGCATCTCAGTGCTGTTCACCGAGCACTCCATGGATGTCGTCTTTTCTTACGCCGACCGCATCGTCGTGCTGGCGCGCGGGCGGCTGATCGCCGATGGCGATGCTGTTGCTATTCGTGCGAACCCGCAAGTGCAGGAGGTGTATTTCGGCACGGGCAAGACGTTTGCGGGGGTGGCGACGTGATGGCCGCGCCGATGCTCTCCGTCGAATCCTTGAGCGCCTGGTACGGCGCTGCGCGCATTCTCTATGACCTCAGTTTCGAGGTCGGCCGCGGCGAAGTGGTCGCGCTGATGGGCCGCAACGGCGCCGGCAAATCCACCACCATGAAGGCCATCATGGGCCTGATCGGCCGCCGGCAAGGCACGTTGCGCTTCAACGGCGGCGATATCACGCGCCTGAAGCCGTATGAGATCGCGCGCCGCGGCCTGGGTTTCACGCCGGAGGATCGCCGCATCTTTGCGGACCTGACCGTCATGGAAAATCTCGACATCGGCCGCCAGCCGCCACGCCAGTTCGTCGACGGCACGCCGGCGCCGGCCTGGACGCCGGAAAAACTGTTCGCGCTGTTTCCCAATCTCGCCGAAATGCCCAACCGTCCGGGCGGACGCATGAGCGGCGGCGAGCAGCAGATGCTCACCGTCGCGCGCACGCTCATGGGCAATCCGCTGTTGGTGCTGCTCGACGAGCCGTCGGAAGGCGTGGCGCCCCTGATCGTCGAGCAGATGGCCAACACCATCGTCGAGCTGAAGAAGGAAGGCCTCGCGGTGCTGCTGTCGGAGCAGAACATCCATTTCGCGCGCCTGGTGTCGGACCGCGCCTACGTTCTCGAGAAGGGCGAAATCCACTGGCAGGGCTCGATGGCCGAGCTCGACGCCAACCAGGAAGTGCAGCGGGCCTATTTGACCGTCTAGCGACCGGCCGCGGTGCCGTTCACTATTTTCCCGGCCGCGCGAACAAAGCTCTTTCATCTCAGGCCATTACCGGTCATGATTTCTCGCGGCGTGAAACAGCGGCACAATACGCCAGGGACGGGAAGCCAAAGACGATGCGGGGCGACAAACTACAGGTTGTAGAGACTCCGGCCGAGCCGCCCGAGGCCGGGCGCTATGTGCTGGACGAGCAGGTCGGCTTTTTGATGCGCGTGGCCATGCAGCGCCACACAGCGATTTTCACCTCCCGCATGCTGGAGTCGCTGACGCAGACCCAGTTCGCGGCGCTCGCCAAGCTCCACGAAGTGGGGCCCTGCTCGCAGAACCATCTCGGCCGCCTGATCTTCCTCGACGCCGCCACCATCAAGGGGGTCGTCGACCGCCTGGGCGCGCGCGGCTTCGTCACCGCGCTCAACGATCCCAACGACCGCCGCCGCCGCGCGGTGACGCTGACCGAGCGCGGCCGTCAGGTGACCGAGGACGCGATGAAGGTCGCGGCCGAGATCACCGCCGCCACGCTCGCGCCGTTGACGGCGGAGGAGCAACGCGCTGTGATCAAGCTCTTAGGCAAGCTGGGCTGACACAATAATTTTCTCGAGGAGACGCCGGTGTTCAGATTGGGCCGCGCCACCATCACGCGCGTCGAGGAAACCAACGTCCCGAGCTACCCGATAAGCAAAGTTTTTCCCGAGTTGAGTGAGGCGGAACTGGCCGCGCATCTGCCCTGGCTGGCACCGCATCACTACGACGCCGACAAAGGCTTGATCCGGCTCAGCGTGCATAGCTGGCTGATCCAGATCGACGGCAGGAAAAT
>DASZQT010000309.1:0-9255 GCA_035549515.1 Pseudolabrys sp.
GGCATCGAGCGAGAGAGGGCGGTCGGCAAGCAGGAACCCAGCCCGCGACGTAAGGTCGATCAGCGTCTTGGCCCGGTCTTTGAGGCCCGGCATGGCCGCAAGCAGGCGCCGGCGCTTTTCCGGCGTAAGCCGCGCTAGGAACTCGTTGCCGCCGGGCAGGTGAGGGAGGGCGGCAACCAGGGTATCGAAAAGCTGCTCGTCGGGCATCGTCCGGATGTAGTGGGCGTTGAGGCTTTCGAGCTTGGCGACGTCGAAACGGGCCGAGGACTTGCCGATCCCGTCGACGTCGAACCATGCTATCAGCTGCTCGGTCGTCATGATCTCGTCGTCGCCGTGCGACCAGCCGAGCCGGACGAGATAGTTCCGCACCGCCTCGGGCAGGTAGCCCATGGCACGATAGGCATCGACGCCGAGCGCGCCGTGGCGCTTGGAGAGCTTGGCGCCGTCCGCGCCGTGGATGAGCGGGATATGCGCCATGACCGGCACCTCCCAGCCCATGGCGCGGTAGGCATCGACGCCGAGCGCGCCGTGGCGCTTGGACAGTTTCGAACCGTCCGGCCCATGGATGAGCGGAATATGCGCCATCACCGGCACGGACCAGCCGAGCGCGTCATAGATGTGCTTCTGGCGCGCGCCGTTGGTGAGGTGGTCGTCGCCGCGGATGATGTGGGTGACGGCCATGTCGTGGTCGTCCACCACCACCGCCAGCATGTAAGTGGGCGTTCCGTCCGAGCGCAGCAGTACCAGGTCGTCGAGATCGGCGTTCTGCCAGGTGACGCGGCCCTGCACCTGGTCCTCGATCACGGTCTCGCCGGCCTGCGGAGCTTTGAGCCGGATCACGGGCTTGACGCCGGCCGGCGCCTCCGACGGGTCGCGGTCGCGCCAGCGCCCGTCATAGAGCTTGGAGCGACCTTCCTTGCGGGCCGCCTCGCGCATGGCGGCAAGTTCCTCAGGGCTGGCATAGCAGCGATAAGCCTTGCCCTCGGCCAGAAGCTGTTCGGCCACCGCGCGGTGGCGGGCCGCGCGCGAGAACTGGTAGACGATGTCGCCGTCCCAGGAGAGCCCGAGCCAGGAGAGCCCGTCGATGATGGCGTCGATGGCGGCCTTGGTGGAGCGCTCGCGGTCGGTGTCCTCGATGCGCAGCAACATCTTGCCGCCGTGATGGCGTGCGAACAGCCAGTTGAACAGCGCCGTGCGGCCGCCGCCGATATGCAGGAAGCCGGTGGGGGAGGGCGCAAAACGGGTGACGACGGGTTCGCTCATCGGCGGCCCTGTACCACAGTTGCGGGCGCGAGTGTCAGTGCGTTTGACGTAGAGGCGATTGACATGGAGGCGATTGACATTGAGCCAATTGACATTGAGCCCTGGGTCCCGTCATGGCATAGGCCGCCGGTTGCTGCCGACGGGCCGCAGCCTGGAAGGTGAAGTGGACGCGAGGAAGCATGGCGAGCGACGATAAGGCAAGTGCGCCTGTGGGAACGGCCGAACCGGGCCGCGATTTCATCCGGGACATCGTTAAGGCCGACCTCGATGCCGGCCGCATCGAGGGCGCGGTCACGCGCTTCCCGCCCGAGCCGAACGGCTATCTGCATATCGGTCACGCCAAATCCATCTGCCTCAACTTCGGGATCGCCGAAGAGTTCGGCGGCCGCTGCCATTTGCGATTCGACGACACCAATCCGGTCAAGGAAGAACAGGAATATATCGACGCCATCAAGCGCGACGTGGCCTGGCTCGGCTTCGACTGGGGCAAGCACCTCTATCACGCTTCCGATTATTTCGAGCAGCTTTATGCCTGGGCCGAGGACCTGATCAACGCCGGCAAAGCCTATGTCGACGACCAGAGCCCGGAACAGATGCGGATCAACCGTGGCACGCTGACCGAGCCGGGCAAGAACTCGCCCTTCCGCGACCGTTCGGTCGAGGAGAACCTCGACCTGTTCCGCCGCATGCGCGCGGGCGAATTCCCCAATGGCGCGCGCGTGCTGCGCGCCAAGATCGACATGGCTTCCGGCAACATCAACCTGCGCGACCCGGTGATGTACCGCATCCTGCATGCCAACCATCCGCGCACCGGCACCCAGTGGAAGATCTATCCGAGCTATGACTACGCGCACGGCCAGTCGGATGCCATCGAGCACATCACGCATTCGATCTGCACGCTCGAATTCGAGGATCACCGGCCGCTTTACGACTGGTTCATCGCGAACCTCAAGGTGCCGTCGACACCGCATCAGTACGAATTCGCCAGGCTCAACCTCACTTACACGGTGCTGTCGAAGCGCGTGCTGACGCGCCTGGTGCAGGACAAGCACGTCGCCTCATGGGACGATCCGCGCATGCCGACACTCGCTGGCCTGCGCCGGCGCGGCGTGCCGGCGGCCGCGCTGCGCGATTTCGTCAAGCGCATCGGGGTGGCCAAGGCCAACAGCGTGGTCGACGCCAGCCAGTTCGACTTCTCTGTGCGCGAGGTGCTCAACCGCAGCGCGCTGCGCCGCATGGCGGTGCTGCGTCCGCTCAAGGTGGTGATCGAGAACTATCCCGAAGGCGAGGCGGAGGAGCTGGAGGCGGTCAATCATCCCGACGACGCATCCGCCGGCACGCGCAAGATCACATTCGGGCGGGAGCTCTATATCGAGCAGGACGACTTCATGGAGAATCCGCCCAAGAAGTTCTTCCGGCTTTCGCCCGGCACGGAAGTGCGCTTGCGTTACGCGTATTTCGTGACCTGCCGGGAAGTCATCAAGAACGATCTCGGCGAGGTGGTCGAATTGCGCTGCACCTACGATCCGGCAACACGCGGCGGCAACGCGCCGGACGGGCGCAAGGTAAAGGCGACCATCCATTGGGTATCGGCGGCCGATAGCGTTCCGGCCGAGGTGCGGCTCTACAATCCGCTGTTCTTGAAGCCCGATCCGAGCGGGGGCGAGGGCTTCGCCGCCGATCTCAATCCGAATTCGCTCGAGGTATTGCACGGCGCGCGGCTGGAGCCGTCGCTTGCCGACGCGCAGATCGAGACCCCGGTGCAGTTCGAACGCCAGGGCTATTTCTGCCTCGACAAGGATTCCAAGGCCGGCCATCTGGTGTTCAACCGCACCATCGGGCTGCGCGACACCTACGCCAAGGACGTCGCGAAGGGATAGGCCAAGCGATTGTCGTGGCTTGTCCCGGCGACCCCGTTCAGGAGGTTCGACGGCTTCCTAAGCGAGATGGCCGGGACAAGCCCGGCCATGACAATGGTGAGCGCGCCGCGCCCGGGACAAAGGTTCACAACCGTTCCCCTAGCCACAACCGGCGCTTGCCCTAGCATCGCTGTCTCCAGCGGAGCGCGGGGCCGTCGTGGCAGCGGGGGATAGCGAGCGACCACGGGCGAGGGCCTGGGCGGCGGCGGTCGCCGAGGCGCGCCGGCGCTCGGGCTTTGCCTGGCCGGCGGAAGCCAGCGCCCGCCTCGCGCGTCTGCGCGGCGTGCTGTCGGAATGGGCGCTGGCCGAAGTCGCGCCCGGCCGTCTGCTGCCCTGGCTGCCGGTCGCCTTTGGGTTCGGCATTGTCCTTTACTTCACTGCCGAGCGCGAGCCGGCCTGGTGGGCGGCTTCGATTGCCGCTTTGGTCGGAATCACGCTTGCGGTGACGGCGCGCCGCGGCGCCATCGGCTTTCCCCTGGCGCTCGGCTTTGCCGCCGTCGCCGCGGGTTTCGCGGTTGCGACCTTGCAGACGCAACGCATCGCGCATCCGGTGCTGCAATTTCCGGTCGGAAGCGCTTCCCTCGGCGGTTTCGTCGAGGTGCGCGAAGAGCGCGAGCGCAGCGACCGCATCGTCATCCGCCTGACCCGTCTCGACGGCGCGCGTATCGCCGAGAGACCCGAGCGCGTGCGCGTCGCCGTGCGCAAGGGGACGGCGCCGGCGGTCGGCGCCTTTGTCGACTTGAAAGCGCATCTGTCGCCGCCGCTCCAGCCGTTGCGGCCCGGCGGCTATGACTTCGCGCGCGACATGTACTTCCAGGGTATCGGCGCTTCCGGCTACGCGCTCGGCAAGATCAGAACCGTGCCGGCGCAGGCGGCACCCGGCTTGTGGCTGCACTACGCGGCCGTGATCGATGGCATGCGCGAATCCATCAATCGCCGCATCCATGCGGTGCTGGCCGGCGACCGCGGCTCCATCGCCTCGGCGCTGATCACCGGCAAGCGTGGCGCCATCTCCGCGCCGGTGAACGACGCGTTCTACGTGTCGAGCCTCGCGCATGTGCTGGCGATCTCCGGCTATCACATGGCGGTGGTCGCCGGCATCGCGTTCTTTTTCATCCGCGCCGGTCTCGCGCTCTTTCCATCGCTCGCCGTGCGCCGGCCGATCAAGAAATGGGCGGCGGCCGGCGCGCTCGTGATGGCGGCGTTCTATCTGGTGCTGTCGGGGGCGAGCGTGTCGACGCAACGCGCCTTCATCATGATCGCCATCGTGCTGATCGGCATCATGGTCGATCGGCCGACACTGACCTTTCGCACGATCTCGATCGCCGCCTTTGCCGTGCTCCTGCTTTCGCCGCCCGCCATCGTAACGCCGAGCTTTCAGATGTCGTTCGCGGCCGCGCTCGCCTTGATCGCGGCCTATCAATATGGGCTGCCGTTTCGAGCGGACGCCGACGCCTCGCTTTATGCGCGCGCGGCGGTGTGGGGCGGGCGCGAGATCGCCGGGCTGTTGATGGCAGCGCTGGTGGCGGGGCTTGCCACCACGCCTTACGCCGCCTTCCATTTTCACCGCCTGGCGCCTTACGGCGTGCTGGCCAATCTGCTGGCCATGCCGGTGATCTCCGCGCTGGTCATGCCGATGGGCATTCTCGGCGTGTTGCTCACGCCGTTCGGATTCGACGGCGCGTGCTGGCACCTGATGGGCATCGGCATCGACTGGATGATCGCGGTGGTGCTGTGGGTGGCGAACCTGCCCGGGGCGGTCGGCCGCATCCAGGCGTTCGGCACGGGGCCCTTGCTGCTCGGTACCGCCGGCCTGCTGCTTATTTGCCTGCTGCGCTCGCGACTCCGGTGGAGCGGGGCGGTGCTGGCGCTTGCGGCAAGTCTATGGGCGGTGATGACGCCACGGCCCGATGTGCTGATAGCGGGCGACGGACAGGTCGCCGCGATCCGTGGGTCGGACGGGCGCTTAAGCGTACTGCACAGCGGGCGCGACAACTTCGCGGTCAAGGAATGGCTGGCGGCCGATGCCGACGGGCGTACCGTCAAGGACGCGAGCCTGAAGGCGGGTGTTGCCTGCGACGAGATCGGCTGCATCGGCCGGCTTGCCGACGGCCGGTCTGTCGCCATGGCGCTCGATGCGGAAGCCTTCGCGGAGGATTGCGCGCGCGCCGCCGTGGTGGTGAGCGCGCGCGAAGCGCCCGCCGCCTGCAATGCCATGTTGATCGATCGCAACGCATGGCGCGCCCGCGGCGCCATGACGCTGCGTTGGACTGGCGACGCCTTTGAGCAGACCGCCGCGCGCCCCAATGGTTACGATCGGCCGTGGGCGAGGGCGGAGAATTTGGCGCGCACCGGGGCACCGGCAAAGCCTATCGCGCCTGATGCCACGCCAAATCTGGAGAACTTGGAGGCGGGGGATTAGCGCTGGTCCGTGTCCCGGGCGCGACGCAGCATGCAGCCATATGCGTCGACGACGCGTATGGCGGAACGGTGCGGCGCAGAACCGGGACCGTTACGGATTCCGTCTTTGAAACGGCCCCGCATCAGCAGCGCAGCCTCAGCGTTTCTCGGAGCACGACGCTCGACCTTGGTTTTGCGCCGCGACGATCCCCGACGCGGCGGTCATTTCGCTCCGCTCCATGCCGCGCAGCATCCGGGCACGTGGCCCTCAATACCGTCGAAACAATCCCGCCAGCTTGCCCTGAATCCGCACGCGGTTAGGCGGCAGGATGCGCACTTCGTAAGACTGGTTGGCGGGCTCCAGCGCAATCGAGGCGCCGCGGCGGCGGAAACGCTTGAGGGTGGCTTCCTCGTCGTCGATCAGCGCCACGACGATGTCGCCGGTCTCCGCCGTCTCCGATTTGCGGATCAGCGCGATGTCGCCATCGAGGATGCCGGCCTCGATCATCGAATCGCCGCGCACTTCGAGCGCGAAATGCTCGCCGGCCGACAACAGGTCGGGCGGCATGTTGATGACATGGCTGCGCTGCTGGATCGCCTCGATCGGCGTGCCGGCGGCAATGCGGCCCATCACCGGCACCGCAATCGGGCGGCCGCCGCTTTCATCGTCCACGTCCGGCGCTACCGTCGCGGCGGGGGCGCGCACGCGGCCAAGATCGCCTTCGATCACGCTCGGGGTGAAGCGCCGTAGCCGGCCGCCGCCGAGCCCGTGACCGACCGAATCGGGCAGCTTGATCACCTCGATGGCGCGCGCGCGGTTGGGCAGGCGGCGAATGAAGCCGCGCTCCTCCAGCGCCGTGATCAGCCGGTGGATGCCGGACTTCGAGCGCAGGTCGAGCGCTTCCTTCATCTCGTCGAACGAAGGCGGCACCCCGGCCTCGGTCAGGCGCTCGTGGATGAAGCGCAAGAGTTCGAATTGCTTGCGGGTCAGCATCGCGGTCTCCCCGGCTTGGCCGTGCCCCGGCAAGGGTCCGGCCAGAAACAAATCATGAACATACACTATCTGTTCGATATGTGTTCCGCAACCATTTAATTTCGGGTGAAAAAGTCGAAAGGCCGCTAAAGCGCGAGCTTAAGGATGACACAGGGTGAACCGGCGCGCGTAGCCGGCGCGAAAGGTTCCCGAATCAGCAGGCAGTCGGCCCGCGCCAAAGGCGCCATCAGGGAACTATCTTGATTCGGCAGCGGTGTCGCCACCGGCCCGTCCGGTCCCGGTTCCAAGGTGGCGCGGATATAATCGGCGCGCTCGTCATTGGCGCGCAGGTCGCAGCCGAGCCGGGCCGTCTCCGGCTCGCGCTCGATATCGGTTCGGCCGGACAGCCGCCGGATCAGCGGCGCCAGGAACAGGAAGGCGCACACATAGGACGACACCGGATTGCCCGGCACGCCCAGCACCTGCAGGTCGTCGAGCTTGCCGTGCATCATCGGCCGTCCGGGACGCAGCGCCACCCGCCAGAACGACAGGTCGAGGCCCTCCGCTTTCAACGCGCGCTGCACCAGATCGTGCTCGCCGACCGAGGCGCCGCCGGTGGTCACCAAGATATCGGCGCCCCAGTCGCGCGCGCGCCGCACCGCCGCGACGATGTCGTCGAGCCGGTCGTGGGCGATGCCGAAATCGAGCGCCTCGGCGCCTTCGCTGTGCGCCAGCGCGGTGACGGCAAAGCCGTTGGAATAGACGATCTGGCCCGGCCCCGGCGTCGCGCCCGGCATGACGAGTTCGTCGCCGGTGCCGACCACCGCGACCTTGGGCCGGCGGTAAACGGGCAGGGTGGCATGGTTCATTGCCGCCGCCAGCATCAGGTCGCGGTCGCTGAGCCGGCGGCCGGCGCGCAGCAAGACCTCGCCTTGCGTGAAGTCGATGCCTTCGCCGCGCACGTTGCGGCCCCTGGCGGTGACCTTCTGGATGACAACAGTGTCGCCGTCGCGGGCGGTGAGCTCCTGGATCACCACCGTATCGGCGCCGGCCGGCATGACGCCGCCGGTGAAGATGCGCGCGGCTTCGCCGGCTTTGACCGTGCCATCGAACGGATGACCGGCCGCCACCTCGCCGATCAATTGAAGCGTCGCGGGCGCCTGCGCGACATCGTCCGCGCGCACGGCATAGCCATCCATGGCCGAGACGGCGGCCGGCGGCTGCGTGCGCAAGGCCACGATATCTTGAGCGAGCACGCGGCCATGCGCGTCCGCGAGCGCGACCGTCTCGACGGGCAGGGGGCCGGCATCGGCCAGCACCCGCTGCAAAGCCTCGGCGACCGACATCATCGGCACGGGTTATCTCTCCACGCGATAATGTCCGGAGCGGCCGCCGCTCTTTTCCAGAAGCCTGATGCCCTCGATGCGCATGCCGCGCTCCACCGCCTTGACCATGTCGTAGATGGTCAGGCACGCGACCGACACCGCGGTGAGCGCTTCCATCTCGACCCCGGTCGGGCCGGTGACCTTCACCGTCGCCTGCACCAGGAAGCCGGGCAGCGAATGTTCCGGATTGATCTCGATCACCACCTTGGTGATCGGCAGCGGATGGCAGAGCGGAATGAGACTGTGCGTGCGCTTGGCCGCCATGATGCCGGCAAGGCGCGCCGCGCCCAGCACGTCGCCCTTCAAGGCATTGCCGGCGATCACGAGGTCGAGCGTGTCCTTACGCATGATGACCTTGCCCTCGGCCACCGCGATCCGTTCGGTGGGGGGCTTGTGCGAGACGTCGACCATGTGCGCCTCGCCGCGCCGGTCGATATGGGAGAGTTCGGTCCCGGACGGCGGCGTGGGCTTCGCCTTTTTGCGGGCGGGGCGCGCAGGCGTTTTCCGGGCCTTGGCCATGACGCTAATGCGCCGCGACGCGGTGCGGCTCGCGCGTGAGCAGCGCGCGGGTGGCGGCGGCGACATCGGCCTGCCGCATCAGGCTCTCGCCGATCAGGAAGGTATTGACCCCGACGGCGGCCAGGCGGGCGAGATCGGCCGGGGTGTTGAGCCCGCTTTCGCCGACCACGATGCGGTCGCGCGGGACGCGCGGGGCGAGCCGTTCGCTGACCGCGAGCGAGGTGATGAAAGTGCGCAGGTCGCGGTTGTTGATACCGATCAGGCGCGACTTGAGCTTCAGCGCCCGCTCAAGCTCATCTTCCGCATGAACCTCAACAAGAACGTCCATACCATATGAAAAGGCTGTGCTTTCTATCTCGGCCGCGGCTGCGTCGCTGACCCCGGCCATGATGATCAGGACGCAGTCGGCGCCGAGCGCGCGGGATTCGACGACCTGATAGGGCTCGTAGATGAAGTCCTTGCGCAGCGCCGGCAGGCGGGTCGCCGCGCGCGCCTGCGCCAGATATTCGGGACGGCCCTGGAACGAGGGCGCATCGGTCAGCACGGACAGGCAGGTGGCGCCGCCGGCCTCATAGGCCTTGGCGAGCGCGGGAGTGTCGAAATCGGCGCGGATCAGGCCCTTCGAGGGGCTTGCCTTCTTGACCTCGGCAATGAGGGCATAGCCGCCCTCGGCAACGCGGTTCTCGATGGCGCGCAGGAAGCCGCGCGGCGGCGGCGCGGACTTGGCTTCGGCCTCCAGCACCGCGAGCGGCTTGGCGCGCTTGGCCGCCGCGATCTCCTCGCGCTTATAGGCTTC
>DASZQT010000310.1:0-15111 GCA_035549515.1 Pseudolabrys sp.
GTGACGCCGGTGCCCGCAAGCGAAGCCGCCAGCCCGCGCGACACGGCAAGCTGCGCCGTCTTGGTCATCCCGTAATGCACCATCTCGACCGGAATATTCAGGCCCGACTCGGAGGAAATGAACACCACGCGGCCCCAGTTCTTCTTGCGCATGCCCGGCACATAGGCGCGCGACAGGCGGATCCCGCTCATCACATTGGTGTCGAAGAAGCGCTGCCAGTCGGCATCGGGAATTTCCTCGAACGGCTTCGGCTCGAAGATGCCGAGATTGTTGACCAGGATGTCCGTCTCGGGCACTTGTGCGATGAATTTCTCGACGCCGGCTGCCGTGCCGAGATCGGCCGCGACGCCTTCGACCTTTGCGCCAGGAACTTGCGCCGCCAGCCGCTCCTTCGCCTTGGCCACGGCTGCCTCGCCGCGTCCGTTGACGACGACGCTGGCGCCGCATTCGGCCAGGCCCTTGGCGATGGCAAAGCCGATGCCCAGCGTGGAGCCGGTCACGACCGCACGCTTGTTGCTCAAATCGATTTTCATGGAAGCGCACCTTGAGGATTGTGTTCGATGCGCGTCAGTTGGCGATGGCGCGCGCCGGCGCCAAGACCAAGGTCAACGAAACAAGACCGAGGTCAACGAAAGTTGAAGGCGTGCGCGGCGCGGCGGCGCAGCCGCTCGATCATGCGCATCAGCAACACGCTGCGGGCTTGCGAGCGCAAGCGCTGGGCGCGCGCGGCGTGGAAGATGACCGTCCGGGCGCCGAGCTCCGGCGGCCAGGGCTTCATAACGTCAGGTCCCAGAATTCCGCGACGACATCCCGGCTCCAGGTGTGACGCGGCTCCGACGATGTCAGCGTGAAGCCGGCCTTCTCATAAATGTGGCGGGCGGCGGTGAGCACCGAATGCGTCCACAGCGTGACCTGCTTGTAGCCGGCCGCGCGCGCGAACTGCACGCATTCGTCGACCAGCCGCGCGCCCAGGCGCAGCCCGCGCGCTTTCGGATCGACCAGCAGCAGGCGAATGCGCGCGACCTCGTCGGAGTCCTTCACCAGCATGACGCATCCGACATTTTCACCGTCCAACTCGGCGATCCAGCAGCGCTCGCGCTTGGGATCGTTCTTGTTGGCGAAGTCGGCGACGATGCCGGCGCACAGGCCTTCGAACGGCTCGGTCCAACCGTATTCCTGCGCATAAAGTTCGGCGTGGCGCGAAACGATCCAGCCGAAATCGCCCGGATGCGGATCGCGCAGGATATAGGCCGGCTTTTCCTGCAACGTCGGTTGCACGCCGCCTTCGAGCAAGGTTTCGATCTCGCCCATGGCGGCGATCAGTCGCGCCTGTTGATCCGGCTTGAGCTTGGCGAGCATGGCGCCGACGTCTTTCTGCGAGCGCTTTTCCGCCGGCTCGAAAAACTTGCGCCCGCGCGCGGTCAACGCGAGATGGCTTTGGCGTGCGTCCTTCTTGGAGGGGGTGCGCGCGATCAGTCCGCGCTTTTCGAAATTGCGCAGCACGCGTGAGAGGTAGCCGGCATCGAGGTCGAGCGCGCGCGCGATGTCGGTCGCGGTCGGGCGCTCGTCGTTCTTGGATCCTTGCGCGATCTCGTACAGCACGCGCATCTCGCCGAGCGAATAGTCGCTGTCGAGATAGGTTTTGCGCAGGAGGCCGATCTGCCGCGTGTAGTAACGGTTGAAGCGGCGCACGGCGGCGATGCGGTCGAGATCGGGCGCGTCGATTTTCATGACGCGCGGAGCCTCGGCCAATTAGTTGACAAAGTCAAGTATATGTTTCCCTCATTCCGGGCTGGCGAGCCGAGGCTCGCGCTCCGGAATGACGGAAGGGGTCAGCGCGGTGGGCTCGCCGCAGCCGGCAGCATGACGAGGCGGCGGCGGCCGATCTTGCGCAACAGCGCGGCCTCGGGCTCCGGTCCTTCCGGGTGGCCGCCGAGGCTTTCATAGAAGCGGCGTGCGATCAGCAGGCCTTGCTCTGGCCGGGCACGGCCGCCGAAGGCGGCGCGCAGCAGCGCCAGCACTTCGGACCAGGTCGGCCGTAGGAGATCGGCGGCCGCGGCCGGCCGGAAGACGGCGGCGCGCGCGGCGCCTTCCAGCCGGTCCGCGCCGGCCATGAAACGGTCGACGGCGGGGACCCAGCCGGGCTCCGGCACGCAGCCGGCGCGCAGGAACAGGAGCCAGGGCGTGCGGGTCGACAGCGCGGCGGCCTTCAGCCGGACACCCAACGGCTCGGTCGAACTCATGTAGCGACAGCCCGCGATGTCGGCGACCTCGGCGGTGGCGTCGGTCGAGCCGGCGTCCGCCACCACCACCTCGCCGATCAGCCCCGCGGTCGCGCCCGGCACCAGCGCCGACAGGGTCGGTACCAGAGTACGTTCCGATTCGTGGGCGGCGATGATGGCACTCAGCATGGGGTCATGGCGTTACGTGTTAGCACGTACCATATCATGTGGAACCGGGCTGGCGCTCTACGAGATCGGGCCGAGAACGGGCTAATTTGTGAACTTTTAAGAATGTTCTTGTTATGTTCATGTTGAGCCGATAGGGTCCCTGCCATGGCTCGTTCGAACCAAGCCCAAAGACGTCCGCCGGTGAAGGAGCTGCCCTCCACACCGGCGGGCGGCTATGATGATGTCAGCGCCATGCTCGGCGTGGTGGTCGATCACGAGCGGCGGCGCGGGCGCGGGGCGCAGAGCAACGTCTCCGGCCGCTACGAGGCGGAGGCGCGCGAGGCCTTCGACGACGGCTGGCGCTCGCTCGAGGAGCTGCCGCCGTTCAAGACCACCGTGCAGGCCGATTCGACCCGCAAGATCATCACCCGCAACGATTCGCCCGACATCGGCTTCGACCGTTCGATCAATCCCTATCGCGGCTGCGAGCACGGCTGCGTCTATTGCTTCGCGCGCCCGACCCACGCCTATCTCGGCCTGTCGCCGGGGCTCGATTTCGAATCCAAGCTGTTCGTGAAGCCGGAAGCGGCCGAACTGTTGGAGCGCGAACTGTCGGCGCCGGCCTATCAGCCCAAGGTGATTGCGATCGGCACCAATACAGACCCCTACCAGCCGATCGAGCGCAAGTACCAGGTCATGCGGCGCGTCCTGGAAGTGCTCGAGAAAGCCGGTCATCCGGTCGGCATCGTGACCAAATCGGCGCTGGTCGTGCGCGATGTCGACATCCTCGCCCGCATGGCCGAGCGCAAGCTCGCCAAGGTGGCGCTGTCGGTGACCACGCTCGACCCCGAACTGGCGCGCAAAATGGAGCCGCGCGCGGCGACGCCGGCGCGGCGGCTGGAGGCGCTGCGGCAATTATCGGCCGCCGGCGTGCCGACCACGGTGATGGTCGCGCCGATCGTGCCGGCGCTCAACGACGCGGAGATCGAGCGCATTCTCGACGCCGCGCAGGCCGCCGGCGTGCGCGAGGCGGGCTACGTGCTGCTGCGGCTGCCGCTCGAGGTGCGCGACCTGTTCCGTGAATGGCTGATGGCCAATTATCCCGACCGCTATCGTCACGTCATGACGCTGGTGCGCGAGACCCGCGGCGGCAAGGACTACGATTCGCAGTGGGGCACCCGCATGAAGGGTACCGGGCCTTATGCCTGGATGATCGGCCGCCGCTTCGAGATGGCCTGCGAGAAGCTCGGCCTCAACAAGGCGCGCACGCAGCTTTCGATCCAGCATTTCCGCAAGCCGAATGCGGGCGAACAGCAATTGAGCTTGTTCTAACGCGTTCACCGGCAAGGGCTGCCTTGCTCTTGCGCGCTGAGCGCCGCCGCTGGCCAATTTCCGATTGTTGCTGGCCCATCTCACCGAGCGGGACCATGTGTCCGCAGGGCGGGCGAAGCGCAGCGATCGCTGGACCGACCCGTCGTCTTGCGGTCTAGTGGCCGCCCAATGGACGAGGGGACCGGCGTGGCGCGCGAGCGAAAAAATATCTTGTTCATCATGTGCGACCAGTTGCGCTGGGACTACCTGTCCTGCGCCGGCCATCCGCATCTGCCCACGCCGAATATCGACGCGCTGGCGGCGCAGGGTGTGCGCTTCACACGCGCCTATGTGCAGTCGCCGGTGTGCGGCGCCTCGCGCATGAGCTTCTACACCGGCCGCTATGTGCAGTCGCATGGCGCGACCTGGAACGGCGTGCCGCTCAAAGTGGGCGAGATGACGCTGGGCGATTACCTGCGCCCGCTCGGGATCGAGACCGCGCTGGTCGGCAAGACGCATATGCGCGCCGACAGCGAGGGCATGGCGCGGCTCGGCATCGATCCCGATTCGATCATCGGCGTGCGCGTGAGCGAATGCGGCTTCGATCCGTATGAGCGCGACGACGGATTGCACGGCGTCGGTCCCGACGGCCGCTACGATCGGCAACCGCGCTACAACCGCTATCTCAACGACAAGGGCTATGGCGGCGACAATCCCTGGCACGACTTCGCCAATGCCGCGGAAGGCGAGGGCAATGGCCTCGCCTCCGGCTGGGCCATGCGCCACGCGCGCAAGCCGGCGCGCGTGCGCGAGGAGGATTCCGAGACGCCCTACATGACGCGGCGCGCCATGGACTTCATGCGCGAGGCGGGCGAACGGCCGTGGTGCCTGCATCTTTCCTTCATCAAGCCGCACTGGCCCTATATCGCGCCGGCGCCCTACAACGCCATGTTCGGCGCCGGTGACGTGCTGCCGGCGGTGCGCAGCGAGGAGGAGCGGCGCGATCCGCATCCGGTCTATGAGGCCTTCATGAGCCTGCGCGTGGGCAAGGCCTTCGCGCGCGAGGAAGTGCGCGCCGAGGTCATCCCGGTCTATATGGGGCTGATCAAGCAGATCGACGATCAGCTCGGCCTGTTGTTTTCCTTCATGCGCGAGCGCGGGTTGTTCAACAACACCATGATCATCTTCACCTCCGACCACGGCGACTATCTCGGCGATCATTGGCTGGGCGAGAAGGACCTGTTTCACGAGCCGTCGGTGAAGGTGCCGCTCATTATCTACGATCCGGCACCGGAGGCGGATGCCGCGCGCGGCTCCACCTGCGACGCGCTGGTCGAGGCCATCGATCTGGCGCCGACCTTCCTGGAATTCGTCGGCGCCGATCCGGCCGAGCAGTCGCACCGCTTGGAGGGCCGCTCCCTAATGCCTTTCCTGCGTGGCGTTGAGCCGGCGCATTGGCGCGACTACGTCTTCAGTGAATACGATTATTCCATGCTGCCGGTGGGCGAGCGGCTCGGCATCGAGCCGCGCGACGCCCATCTGTTCATGGTCGCCGACACACGCTGGAAATATGTGCATGCCGTCGGCTTCCGCCCGATGCTGTTCGATCTTGCGAACGATCCGCAGGAGCTTCACGATCTCGGCGCCGACCCGGCCTATGAGCGGGAACGCCAGCGGCTCGCGGCTGCGCTCGCCGAGTGGGGCCTGCGGCTGTCGCAGCGCACGACGCGCTCGGAACGGCAGATCAAGCAGTCAAGCGGCAAATCGGACCGCCGCGGCATTCTGATCGGCGTGTGGGACGAAGGCGAATTGCCGGAGGAATATTGGAACCGCTATCGCGGCGATGCTTAGCGACAAGTCGGAATTCAAAAAACCACAAGGGGAGGAAACAACCATGGACCGTCGAACGCTTCTGCGCAGCGCCGCGCTCGGCACCGCCGCCGCACTGTCATCGCATCCGGCCTTGGCGCAACTCGGCGGCGAGCCGACCCGCATCGTCTTTCCGTTTGCGGCCGGCGGTTCGGGCGACGCGATTGCGCGCCTGATCGCCGATCAATTGCGCATGTCGCTCAAGGAAACCGTGATCGTGGAGAACCGCACCGGCGCGCAAGGCCGCATCGGCGTGCAGGATGTCAAGAAGGCGCCGCCCGACGGCAAGACGCTGCTGATCACGCCGGTCGCGCCGATGTCGATCTACCAGCTCGTCTACAAGAACCTTGCTTACGATCCGGTTGCCGATTTCGAGCCGCTTTCGCAGGTTGCTACTTTCGACTTCGCGCTCGCCGTCGGCCCGCAGGTGCCGGCGCATAATCTCAAGGAACTGGTGGCCTGGCTGAAGGCCAATCCCAAACAGGGCAATTACGGCACGCCCGGCGCCGGCACGCTGCCGCACTTCTTCGGCGTCACCTTTGGCAAGGCCGTCGGCGTCGACCTGCGCCATGTCGGCTATCGCGGCTCGGCCGCGGCCCTCACCGACTTGATGGGCGGACAGATCCCCATCGAGGTGACCACCAGCAGTGACCTGATCAAGCAGCACAAGGCCGGCACCATTCGTATTCTCGCCACCTCCGGCGCCAAGCGCTCGCCGTTCGTGCCCGAGGTGCCGACCTTCAAGGAGGCCGGCTACGACATCGTGGGCGAGGGCTGGTACGGCATGTTCGCTCCCGCCAAGACACCGCCGGATGTCGTGGAAAAATTGAGCAAGGCGATTGCCGCCGCCGTACAGGCGCCGGCCGTGAAGGACAAGCTGCTCGCCTTTGGTCTGGTGCCGACCGGAACCAGCAGCGCCGAACTCGGCCGCATTCAGAAGGCCGACACGGCATTGTGGGCGCCGGCGGTGAAAGCCTCGGGCTATACGCCGCAGCAATAAGTCGGTCGGCGCTACATCACTGCCGGGCTCGTCCCGGCCATCCACGTGTTTGAATTTGCGAGGTTTAAGACGTGGATGACCGGCACAAGGCCGGGCATGGCGAGGTGGAGTGCGAGTGCCATTTTCATGACAATATCCACACGAGGTGCGCCGCGATTGACTTAAGTTTTGACGGCAGGCACTCATCAAGCCATGCCGCGTGTCGCGAAATCCGTTCCCCGCCTGCCGCTGAAAGAGCCGGCGCTGCGCCCGACGTTCCGACGCGAGCGACGATGGCTCACGCGGGGCGTCTGGCCGGTGGCCGGCTGCGACGAGGCGGGCCGCGGACCGCTCGCCGGTCCGGTGGTGGCCGCGGCGGTGGTGCTCGATCCGGCGCGCATCCCGCGCGGACTAAACGACTCCAAAAAACTCGATGCGCAAGAGCGCGCAAAGCTGTGCGACAAGATTTGCGCCACGGCCGAGGTCGCGGTCGCCTTCGGCACGGTCGAACGCATCGATCGCGACAATATCCTGCGCGCTTCGCTGTGGGCGCTGGCGCGCGCGGTGAAGGCGCTGCCGGTGCGGCCCAAGATGGTATTCGTCGACGGCAACATCAAGATCGATTGCGGCTGCGATTGCGAAGCGGTGGTGTCGGGTGATGCGCTGGTTGCCTCGGTCGCGGCCGCGTCCATCGTCGCCAAGGTGACACGCGACCGGCTGATGGCGCGGCTGGCGCTCGCGCATCCCGGCTACGGCTTCGAGCGCCATATGGGCTACAGCGTGCCCGAGCATTTCGAGGCGCTGGCGCGGCTCGGCCCCACCGTGCATCACCGGCAGTCGTTCGCGCCGGTGGCGGCGCGGCTTGCCGCGCAAGGCGGCGCCGACGATGCGGTCGCGGACATGTTGCCACTCTAGCCGACGTTCTTTATTCCTGCGCATTGCTATATCGCGCCTCTCGGAGGCGGGATTTAAGAAAAGCGCCTCATGAATTACGTCTCCCTGCTTATCGAATTCCTGCGCGGCCGTCCGGCGGCGGTGTTCTGGGGCGCCACGCTCACGCAAGCCGTGCTGTGGACGCTGGTGCCGACGCTGTTTTACGGCGCGCCGCCCGGCGAGGTGCCGCTGGTGCTGGCGGTGGGGCGCGAATTCGTGCTCGGCAGCTATCTCGGGCCGCCTTTGGCGTTCTGGCTGGCCGAATGCGCCTTCCGCGTTGCCGGCATGTTCGGCGTCTATGCGCTGGCGCAGGCGGCGATCGTGCTCACCTATTGGGCGGTGTTCGCGCTCGGCCGCGCGATTGTCGGCCGCCGCCATGCGCTGCTCGCAATTTTGCTTATGGTTGGTATTGCGGCCTTCACGGTGCCTAGCGTGAATTTCGGTCCCGGCATACTCGCCGCGCCGTTCTGGGCGCTGGCGTTGTTGTTTTATTGGCGCGCGCTCGCCGAGATGCGGCGCGGCTATTGGTTTTTGCTCGCGATCGATCTCGGCCTGCTGCTGTTGTCGAATTATGTCGGCGCGATCCTGGTCGTCCTGCTGATCGTCTTCACGCTGGCAACAGCGCCAGGGCGGCGCGCCTTGCGCGATCCGGAACCCTGGGTGTCGGTACTTTTATTCGCTGTCGTGATCTTTCCGCACGCGGCTTGGCTTTATCGAAGCCGTGACTTGGTGCTCTCCGGCCTCGATGCCAACGACGTCTTGACCGGCGCCTGGTCACCGGCGGTCTGGCTGGGCATGACGCTGCTGCTGGCGCATATCGGATTGCTGTTGCTGGTCGCGCTGGCGAGCGGGTGGCCGCATTCGCGCCGGGAACATGCCCCGGAGATCGATCGCAATCCGGCCGCGGCATTCGCGCGCGTCTATGTCTATGTCTTCGCGCTGGCGCCCGCGCTCACCGCAATCGCCCTCGCCTTTGCCGGTCACAAGCTCGGACCGCTGGCGTCGATCGCGCCGTTGCTGGTGCTCTCGGGCTTGGCGGCCGTTGTTGCGGCCGGCGACCGCTTGCTGCTCTATCGTGAGGCGCTGGTGTCCTCGGCCTGGATGGTCTTGCTCGTTGCGCCACCGTTGCTGGTGGTGGTCACGCTCGTGTTTTCGCCATGGGTCGTGAGCACCGATCTCGCCATCGCGCAGCCGGCCAGCGCGGAAGGCCATTTCTTCGCCGACAATTTCCAGCGCCGCACCGGTAAGCCGCTCGACTATGTCAGCGGCGACGCGCATATGGCCCCGCTCATTGCGCTCGGCGCGCCCGCCCGGCCGCATGTCTATTTCGCCTGGGCGCCCGCGCGCAGTCCCTGGGCCACAGCCGACGACCTCAAGACGCATGGTGGCGTGCTGGTGTGGGGCGCAAACGACAGTGCGGTGACGCCGCCTGATTTCCTCAAGCCACAGTTTCCCGACATGGTAGCGGAAGTGCCGCACTCGTTCTCACGCGCGGTGCAGGGCCTGCTGCCGCCGATCCGCCTCGGCTGGGCCGTGCTGCGGCCGACGCCCACGCCGGCGCCCGCCCATCAGTGATAGCTCTCGCCCTCGGCCACCTTGCCGCGGAACAGCCAATAGACGAAGGCGACATAGCCGAGGATCATCGGCAGCAGCACCAGCGTGCCGAGCAGCACGAAAATCTGGCTCGCCGGCGCGGCCGCAGTCTGCCACACGGTCAGCGAAGGCGGCACCAGATAGGGGAAGTTGGAGATCACCAGCCCCAGATAGCCAAGCAGAAACAGCACGATGGCCCCCAGAAACGGCGGGAATTCGCGTCCGCGCTCCAGCCCGCGCCAGATCAAAAACGCCACCAGCACGGTCACGACCGGCACCGGCCACAGGAAATAGATATTGGGCACTGTGAACCAGCGCTGTGCGATGCGCGGCTCCGATAGCGGCGTCCACAGACTGATCGCGGCCATGAACAGCAGCACGGCCAAGAGCAGCGGTTTTGCATGCTCGCGCGCGCGCCGCGACACCGGGCCTTCCGTCTTCAGGCTCAGCCAGGTCGCGCCTAACAGCCCGTAGCCCGCAATGATCGCGCACCCGCACACAAAGGCGAACGGCGTCGCCCAATCGAGCGGTCCGCCGGTAAAAGCGCCGTCAGTGACCGGGATGCCCTGGATCAGCCCGCCCAATATCACCCCTTGCGCGAAAGCCGCGACCGCCGAGCCTGCCGTGAATGCGACATTAAGCCAGGTCTTGCTGCGCGACACGGTGCGGAATTCGAATGCAACGCCGCGGAACACCAGCGCAAGCAGCATCACGATCACCGGCAGATAAAGCGCCGGCATGATCACCGCATAGGCGCCCGGAAAGGCCACCCACAGGCCGCCGCCGCCGAGCACCAGCCAGGTCTCGTTGCCGTCCCAGAACGGCGCGACCGAACGCATCATCTGGTCGCGTTCGCGCTCGCTGCCGGCGAAGGGAAACAGAATGCCCACGCCGAGGTCGAATCCGTCGAGGATCACATACATGGCCACGGCCGTGCCGATCAGGCCGGCCCAGATCACGGGGAGATACCATTCCATGGCCTCTCGCTCCTTGTCAGATCAGCGCGCGCTGACGCGATCAATTTCGGACGTGTGTGCGGCCACGATCGGCGCGCCCACAACCGGGCCGGGCGGCTCGGAAGGCTCCGGTCCGCGCGCGATGAGCCGGTTGATGTAATAGATGCCGAACGAGAACACGGTGCCGTAGGCGAGCACGAACAGAACGAGCGTCGCCAGCACGCTGCCGCCATGCACCGGCGAGGCGGCATCGGCGGTGCGCAACAGGCCCTGCACGATCCAGGGCTGGCGTCCGCTTTCGGTGGTGATCCAGCCCGCAATCACCGCGATGAAGCCGATCCACCAGCATTGCGCCACGATGCGCAGATACCAGCGCGTCGAGAATAGCGTGCCACGCCACCACAGGAAGGCGCCGGTAAGCGCGGCTGCGATCATGAACAGTCCGGCCGCCAGCATTACGCGGAAGGCGAAGAAGACGAGCGCAACTGGCGGCCGCTCGGACGGCGGCACGCTCTTCAAGCCGGGGAACAGCCCATCGAACGTGTGGGTGAGAATCAGCGATGAGGCATGCGGGATTGCGATCGAGAAGCGGTTCGTTTCCGTCTTCTCGTCCGGCCAGGCGAAGATCTCGAAGGCGCCCGGCTTCGAGCCGTCCCAATGCGCCTCCATCGCGGCAACCTTGATCGGCTGGTGCTGGAGCGTGTTGAGGCCGTGCTGGTCGCCGATGATCAATTGCAGCGGCGCCAGGATCGCGGTCAGCCCGATCGCCATGCGCAGCATGGTGCGGCCTTCCTCGATATGGCGTCCGGCGACCAGGAAACGCGCGCCCACCGCCAGCACCACGAAGCCGGTGGTGAGATAAGCCGCATTAACCATATGCGCGAAGCGATAGGGGAAGCTCGGATTGAAGATCGCCGCCAGCCAGTCGGTCGGATAGGCGATGCCGTTCTTCATCTCGAAGCCGGCCGGCGTCTGCATCCAGCTATTGGCCGACAGAATCCAGAACGCCGACATCGCGGTGCCGACGGCGACGATCGCGCCCGACATCACATAGAGCCAGGGCGGCACGCGGTTGAAGCCGAACAGCAACACGCCGAGGAAGGTCGCTTCCAGGAAAAACGCGGTGAGCACCTCGTAGCCGATCAGCGGCCCCACCACATTGCCGACCACGAGCGAGAAGCGGCTCCAATTGGTGCCGAACTCGTAGGACATCACGATGCCCGACACCACGCCCATCGCGAAGGACACCGCGAAGATACGGGTCCAGAACCGCATCAGCAGGTGGTAGCGCTCGTTTCCGGTACGGATCCACATCACGCCGAGCGTGGCGATGTAGGCCGACAGCCCGATGGTGAAGGTCGGGAAAATAATATGGAAGGTAACCGTGAAGGCGAATTGCAGACGGCTCAGCAGGACGGGATCGAGGTCCATCGCGTGCTCCGGTGCTCTTGAGTCGCCCGTGAATTTAGCCGCAACTATAAATCACGGCGACCGCGAGAGTTCCATAGCTGTGTTCGCGCGAATGCATCGCTGCGGTATTATTGGCTGCATCGCGTGACTCGGGCATTCGGCGCTAAGCCGAGCACGATCTTTGCGCGTTTCGAGCAAATCCGTGTGACAAACGACAGAGAGACGAGTCCATGAATCTATGGTCATCCTGGCAGGCATCCTGGCTGCCTTGGGCGGTGCTTTCGGCGATCTTTGCGGCGCTGACGGCGATTTTCGCCAAGGTCGGCGTCGAAAATGTCGGCTCCGACCTTGCGACCTTTATTCGCACCCTCGTCGTCATCGTCACGCTCGGCTTCCTGCTTGCCGCCACGGGGCAGTTCCAGTCGCCGGGGACGATCTCGGGCCGCACCTATCTGTTCTTGCTGCTGTCGGGGCTCGGCACCGGCGCCTCGTGGCTGTGTTACTTTCGCGCGCTCAAGCTCGGCGAGGCCGCCAAGGTGGCGCCGGTCGACAAGCTGTCGGTGGTGCTGGTCGCCGTGTTCGGCGTCGCCTTTCTCGGTGAGCGTCTGACCTTGCCGAATTGGCTCGGCATCGCACTCATCGCGGCGGGCGCGGTTTTAGTGGCGTGGCGGTAGATTTCTTTGTGTCGGTGCAGCAGCCAGAATTCCCGCTCATTCCCGCGCAAGCGGGAATCCAGCGCGGACTCACAGCTGGGTCCCCGCTTTCGCGGGGACGAGCGGAAGCGAGGTCGTGCGGTTCGCAACCCGTGCTCTTAGCCGCCCAGCGCCTTCTTGATCGCCAGGAAATCGCGCCAGGCGAAGCGCTTCTGCAAGGGACTGCGCAAAAGGAAGGCGGGATGGAAGGTCGGCATGGCGCGGATTTCGCGCGTGCCGGTGTCAAAGGGAAACCAGCGACCGCGCGTCTTGGTGATGCCGTCCCTGATATTGAGCAGAGTTTGCGCGGACGGCCCGCCCAGGCAGATGAGAATGTCGGGATCGGCCAACTCGATCTGCCGCAGGACGAAGGGCAGGCAAATCTGCGATTCCTGCGGCGTCGGCGTGCGATTGCCGGGCGGGCGCCAAGGCACGATGTTGGCGATGTAGACTTGGCCGCGGTCGAGCCCGATCGCGGCCAGCATGCGGTCGAGCAGCTTGCCGGAGCGGCCGACGAAGGGCAGGCCCTCGATGTCTTCGTCGCGGCCGGGAGCTTCGCCGACCAGCATCAGGCGGGCTTCCGGATTGCCATCGGCGAAGACGAGCCGGGTGGCGGTCGCCTTCAGCGCGCAGCCGTCGAAATTTTCCAGAATCGCGCGTAGCTCGGCGAGCGATTGAGCGCTCTTGGCCGCCTGCCGCGCCTCCATGGCGGCGGCATCGGGGGCGAGCGTGGCGGCGACGGGCGGACTCGCGGATGTGGGACTCCCTCCCGCTTTGCGGGAAAGGGCAGGGAAAGGGGGTGCCTGGTGGACCGCGGCCGTTTCCGCCGCTCCAACCCGATCCGCTTCGCGGATCGACCTCCCCCTTTCTGGGGGAGGTGGAGCGCCTGTGGCGCTCGCGGATGCCTCATCAGCAAAACGATCCACAGGCTGTTCGCCGACGAGCGCATCGACCCCGGCTTCCAGGTAGAAGTCGATCAGTGCGCGCGCGGTTGTGCGGTCCGAGGGGATCATGGTTCAACCCTAGTTCGGATTGCGATCGGATGGAATCGCCCAGTCCACCGCTCATTCCCGTCCCCGCCTTCGCGGGGACAGGCTCCAGCGGGAATCCAGTTGGGCCGCGCCGCGCTGGGTCCCCGCTTTCGCGGGGACGAGCGGAAGTTGGGTCGAGCCAATCGCAACGCGCTCTAGCATAGTCGCTGCGCGGTGGCCCGCGCTGTGGCACAATGAAATACCGGAGTTCAGGAGATTTTTATGGCCGATTTGCCTGCCCGCGAAGGGATGGAATTTGATGTGGTGATCGTAGGAGCGGGGCCCGCGGGCTTGGCCGCCGCCATCCGCCTCAAGCAGATCAACCCCGAGATTTCCGTGGTGATCGTGGAGAAGGGGTCCGAAGTTGGCGCCCATATCCTGTCCGGCGCGGTGATCGATCCGGTCGGGCTCGACCGCCTGCTGCCGGAATGGCGCTCGGAAGACACGCCGATCAAGACCGCGGTCGCCGACGACCGCTTCTATTATCTGGGCGCATCGGGCGCGCTGCGGCTACCCAACCTGATGATGCCGCCGCTGATGAACAATCACGGCAACTACATCGTCTCGCTCGGCAATGTCTGCCGCTGGCTCGCCGGCAAAGCGGAGGCGCTCGGTGTCGAAATCTATCCGGGCTTCGCGGCGGCGGAAGTGCTGTATGACGACAGCGGCGCGGTGGCCGGCGTCGCCACCGGCGACATGGGCATCGGCAAGGACAACGAGCCGAAGGACTCTTTCACGCGCGGCATGGAATTGCGCGCCAAATACACGCTGTTCGCGGAAGGCGCGCGCGGCAATCTCGGCAAGGAGCTGATCGCCAAGTTCGGCCTCGCCGAGGGCCGCGAGCCGCAGAAGTTCGGCATCGGCCTGAAAGAGCTGTGGCAGGTCGCGCCGGAGAAGCACAAGAAGGGGATGGTGCAGCACTCGTTCGGCTGGCCGCTCGACGGCTCAACCGGCGGCGGCTCGTTCCTCTACCACTTCGACGACAATCTGGTGTCGGTCGGCTTCGTGGTGCACCTCAACTACACGAACCCTTATCTCTCGCCGTTCGAGGAATTCCAGCGCTTCAAGACGCATCCTCTGGTGCGCGACACCTTCGAAGGCGGCAAGCGGCTCGCCTATGGCGCGCGCGCGCTCACCGAAGGCGGCTTTCAGTCGGTGCCCAAGCTCACCTTCGCGGGCGGCGCGCTGATCGGCTGCGATGCCGGCTTCATGAACGTGCCGCGCATCAAGGGCAGCCACAACGCCATGCTCTCCGGCATGATGGCGGCGGAATCCGCGGCCGCCGCATTGGCCGCCGGCCGCGCGCAGGATGTGCTGACCGACTACGAAGCCGCGTGGCGTTCCTCGCCGATCGGCAAGGACCTCTGGCGCGTGCGCAATGCCAAGCCGCTGTGGTCGAAGCTCGGCACGCTCGCCGGCATCGCGCTCGGCGGCCTCGACATGTGGACCAGCACGCTCGGCTTCTCGCTGTTCGGCACGCTCAAGCACGGCAAGCCGGATTACGCCGCGCTCAAGCCGGCGGCGGAATGCACGCCGATTACGTATCCGAAACCTGACGGAAAGCTCACCTTCGACCGGCTGTCCTCGGTGTTCTTGTCCAACACCAATCACGAGGAAGACCAGCCGCCGCATCTGAAGGTTAAGGACATGGCGTTACAGAAGCGCTCCGAGCACGACGTCTATGCCGGCCCCTCGGCGCGCTATTGCCCGGCCGGAGTCTATGAGTGGGTGGAGGAGTCAGGCACGCCGAAGTTCGTCATCAACGCGCAGAACTGCGTCCACTGCAAAACCTGCGACATCAAGGACCCCAACCAGAACATCACCTGGGTGCCGCCGGAAGGCGCCGGCGGGCCGAATTATTCGGGGATGTGAGGGCGGCAGTGTGTCATGGCCGGGCTTGTCCCGGCCATCTCGCTTAGGAAGGCACTGCGTCCCCAAGCAGGACCC
>DASZQT010000311.1:0-2859 GCA_035549515.1 Pseudolabrys sp.
TCGAACGCCATGCTACACGCGTCCAACCGATTTACTGCGGCGCATTGCTGCCGGTCGCCGCTTCCACCACGATCGATCCGGTCATGTGCGGATGCAAGGAGCAAAAATACTTGTAGATGCCGGGTGTCGTGAATGTGAACGAGAATTTGTCGTCGGTGTCGAGCGCCTTCGACCTGAACAGCATCTTGTCGGAGGTCACCGTGTGCGGAATGTCGTCGCGGTTGGTCCAGGTCACGGTGGTGCCGGCCTTCACCTTCAGTTCCTGCGGACCGAAAGTGAAATTGTCGATGGTGACTTGCATCTCGGCCGCCTGAGCGGCGCTCGACGTGGTCAAGACAAGCGCCGTCAGTGCGGCATAGGTGAATGCGCGGATCATGTTCGCGTCCGTTGCTGATGGCGGTTTCGACGTTCAACTTTTGAGCGGCGTGTCGACGATGGCGAGACGCTGCTCATTCTGCTGGAAGGTGACGCTGGCGATGCCGAGCATCTTGCGCAGGTCTTCCGCCGGCACCTTCATCGGCCCGGGCGAAGGCGCGCTGCCGGGCGCCGGCTGCGGGAAGGCGGTCGAACGCGCGGTGTGGAAGGTGACGTTGCCCTCGACCTTCTGCATCACCTGATGGATGTGACCATTGAGCACGGTGACCGAGCCGAAACGCTTGAGATAGCCGAGCGCCTGCGCGCCATCGTCGGTGCCCCAGCCCCAGGCCGGATAGACCGTCCAGAGCGGGATATGCGCGAACACCACGATCGGCTGCGACGCTGAACGGCCTTGCACGTCGTCCTCCAGCCATTCGAGCTGCTCGTGCCCAAGATTGCCGAGCCCGCCGGCCTTGAGATCGACGACGTTCACGAGGCCGACGAAGTGCACGCCATTGGCGTCGAACGAGTACCAGCCGGCGCCGCGCGTGCCGCGGCCGTAGCGCTCGCGGTAGAGCTTGCCTTGATCCGGGTCGATCAGGTCGTGCTCGCCCGGCACGTAATGCACATCGAGGCGGGCCTGCGAGATGATGTGCTCGGCATCGTCGAATTCCGACGGTTTCGACAAATGGCTGATGTCGCCGGTGTGGATCATGAAGGCTGGCCGCGCCGGCAAGGCTTTGACGCGCGCGATGGCCTCTTCCAGCGTGCCCTTGGCGTTGGGATTGGCGGGCTTGTCGAAACCCATGTGGCTGTCGCTGATTTGCAGAAAAGTGAAGCCTTTCTGCTCGGCGGCGAGCGCCTCATCGATGATCCCGAGCGAAGTCGGCACCCCGCCGGTAACGGTCCAGAGGACGCCGGTTCCGGCCCAGGTCATGCATTCCAGCACCTTGCGGCGGCTGGGGCCTTGGTCGTGGTCGCTATCGTGCGCGGTCATGGTTTGTCTCCCGGTGTTGGCGTGGCAACCGGGGACTAGATCGGCCGGCGGGACGATTTATTCCGGGAAATTTTCTGTGCTAGCTTTGGGCTCGAACGGCAGCAGAATATGCAAGGCGCCGCCAGGGAGGATGCCAATGGCACAAGCCGCTTACAATCTCGACCAGTTCATCGCCGATTGCCGCGCGACGCTCGCCAGCGATCCCGGTCCGTCGGGCCGCGAGCAGGTTCGCCTCAATCTGGAACGGCTCTTGTCCAATCCCGACTTCATCCAGGAATATTGCGGCGACGACCAGCCGCGCGGGCTGAAGGTCCTGTACGAGGATCCGAAGCTCGGCTTCCAGGTGCTCGCGCATATCAACGACAAGGCGCGCGTGTCGCCGCCGCACGATCACGGCGAGTCCTGGGCGATCTACGGCCAGGCCACCAAATATACCGAGATGACCGAGTGGGAACACGAGGACGACGGGAGCGATCCCACGCACGCCAAGCTCAAGCCGGTGAAGAAATACCGGCTCACGCCCGGGCAAGCCGGCATCTATCAGGACGGCGCCATCCACTCGATCGACTATCCGGACTATGCGCGCTTCGTGCGCGTCACCGGCACCAATCTCGACAACATCACTCGCATGCGCGTCGATCTGAAGACCGGCGAGGTCCACCAGATGACCCCGCAGCAGGCGACGTAGCGCTGCTCGTCATTGCCGGGGCGCCGCGAAGCGGCGAGACCCGGCAATCCATCCTCTTACGAATAAGATGGGTGCGCGGGTCAAGCCCGCGCATGACAAAGGAGAGGCCATGCTCGAAAAAACAAGCCTTCGCCCCATCTCTCCCGCCACGCTCAAAGCCATGCTCACCGACGGCGGCGAGCTCGCGCTGATCGATGTGCGCGAGGAGCTGATCTATTCGCGCAATCATCTCTTGTGGGCGCGCTCGGTGCCCTTGAGCCGGCTCGAATTGCGGTTTGCTGACTTGGTGCCACGGCACGGCACACGCATCGTGCTGGTGGACGACAACGACGGATTGGTCGAGCGCGCCGCGCCGATCCTGGCGCGCGCCGGCTACAGCGACGTTTCCCGTCTCGAAGGCGGCGTGGCCGGCTGGGAAAAGGCCGGCTTCGTCACCTTCTCCGGCATGCATGTGCCGAGCAAAGCCTTCGGCGAAGTCATCGAGCATGCCTGCGAAACGCCCAGCATCGCCGCGAGCGAACTCGACGCGCTGATGCGCTCGGGCGCCGATCTCAAGGTGCTCGACAGCCGGCCTTTCGATGAATATTCGCGCATCTCGATCCCGACCGGCATCGACGTGCCGGGCGCCGAGCTGGTGCTGCGCGTGCGCGATATGGTGCCCTCGCCGGACACCACCATCGTGGTCAATTGCGCCGGCCGCACCCGCAGCATCATCGGCGCGCAGTCCTTGATCGATGCCGGCGTACCCAACAAGGTGATCGCGCTGCGCAACGGCACCATGGGCTGGCATCTCGCCGGCCTGAAATGCGATCACGGC
>DASZQT010000312.1:0-2844 GCA_035549515.1 Pseudolabrys sp.
AAGCTCGACAGCTTCCAGTACACGGCCTGGAGCCTGTTCGGCCTGCATCTCGCGCTCAATGAAAGCCCGCGCTTCGCGGCCGAGACTTTCGATCCCAACATCAACCGCGCGATGAAATGGTCGATCGGCGCCGAGACCATGGAGGACCTGTTCTCCGCGCACCAGGACGTGCAGGCGGGACGGGTGCCGAAGATCGTGCAATTCGGTTCCGGTCCCTTGAGCCTGCTCGATCCGACGCAGGCCCCGCCCGGCAAGCACACCACCTATTGCTGGCATGTGATGCCGCTCGATCCCGCCATCGGCGAGCGCAGCTACGAATCATTCAAGGAGGAATTCGCCGACCGTATCGTGGAGGTGTTCGCGCGTTATTGTCCGAACATGACCGCCAAGAACGTCCTCGGCCGCTACATCTATACCGGCCGCGAATATGTCGAGGAGATGATCAATATGCGCGGCGGCGACATCTTCATGGGCGCGTTCAACGCCGAGCAGGTGATGTATAATCACTTCGGCTATCGCTCGCCGATCCCGAACCTGTACAGCGCCGGTTCCGCCGGCCATCCGGGCGGCGCCATTTCCGGCGGCGCCGGCTATATCAGCGCCGGCGTGATCGCGCGCGACCTCGGGCTCAAGCCCTGGTGGACGCCCTGGGATGCGCGCGCGGCGCTCGAGAAGCATGCGGCTTAATTAACTTGCGCATTATCAATGTGCGAAAACGAACGGTGGTGCTGGATGCCCGCTTTCGCGGGCATGAGCGGGGCAAGTGGCCCCGCCCGGCCCCCCGTTCGTCCCCGCGAAAACGGGGACCCAGCGCTGCCATGCCACACGGCGAAATGACAAGAGGCTCAGCATGACCGACCAGCAAAACATCGTCTTCCCCTCGCTCAAGGAGCGCGTCGTTATCATCACCGGCGCGGGACAAGGCATCGGCCGCGTCTTCGCCAAGGCCTTTGCCAGCGCCGGCGCGCGCGTGGTGGTGGCCGAATTGAACGAGAGCAAGGCCGAGGCGGTGGCCGAGGAAATCCTCAAAGCCGACGGTGAAGTACTGGCTGTCACCACCGATGTCGCCGATCCGGCCTCGATCGCGGAAATGATCGAGGTGGTCGAGGACGAATGGGGCCGCATTGACGTGCTGATCAACAATGCCGGCATTTTCTCGAGCCTGGAAATGCGCCCGTTCGACCAGATCCCGCTCGATGAATGGGAGCACGTGCTGCGCGTCAATCTGACCGGCCCGTTCCTCTGCGCGCGCGCGGTTCTGCCGGCGATGCGGCGGGCGAAATGGGGCCGCATCATCAATATCGCGTCCGGCGCGGTGCGGCTGGGGCGGCCGAACTATCTGCACTACATCGCCACCAAGTCGGCGCTGATGGGCATGAGCCTGTCGATGGCGCGCGAACTCGGCGCGGACGGCATCACCGTGAATGCCATCCTGCCGGGCGCCACCTTCACGGAGATCGAACGCAAGACCGTCACCCCCGAGCAGAAGCAGCGCATCGTCGCCATGCAGTGCATTCCGCGCGCCGAAGTGCCGGAGGACCTGGTGGGCGCGGCGCTGTTCCTCGCCTCGGAAGCATCTGCCTTCATCACCGGCCAGAGCATCAATCTCGATGGCGGGGTGACGGGGTCTTGATTGCCGGACGCCACGCGCGCCGCGCAGGTCCCCTCCCCCTGAAAGGGGGAGGGTCAGGGAGGGGGTCCGTGTTCTATAAGAAGACCCCCACCCGCTCGCTTCCGCTACGCGTCAGCGAGCGACCTCCCCCTTTCAGGGAGAGGTGAAGAGAAGCGGCGTCATACGGAGATTTTTCCATGCCCCCCACCGTCGCCATCATCGCGCCCGGCAGCATGGGCGCCGGCGTGGGCCGATGCCTCGCCGAAAGCAAGGTGACCGTGCTCACCTCGCTCGCCGGCCGCAGCGAGACGAGCGCGGCGCGCGCGCGCGAGGCCGGCATGGTCGCGGTGGGCGATGCCCAGATCGCGCAAGCCGATTTCGTGCTCTCGATCGTGCCGCCGGGTGAGGCCCTGGCGCTGGCGCGGCGGTTCGCGCCCATCCTGCGCGCCTCGAACAAAAAGACCGTCTATGTCGACTGCAACGCGGTCAACCCCAAGTCCATGACGGAAATCGCCGACGTGATCGCCACCACCGGCTCGATGTTCGTCGCCGCCGGCATCATCGGCCCGCCCGCGAAGCCGGGCGCGAAGAACACCAAGATTTACGCCTCCGGACCGGCCGCGCATGATTTCGCCCGGCTCAATGACTACGGGCTGGTCGTGCGCGTGCTCGAAGGCCCGCTCACCGCCGCCTCGGCGCTGAAAATGTCCTATGCCGGCATCACCAAGGGCTTCACGGCATTGGGCGCGGCGATGATGCTGGCCGCGACGCGCGGCGGCTCTGCCGCGGCCTTGAAAGCCGAATTGGAGGAAAGCCAGCAGCCGCTGCTCGCCTGGCTCAGCCGCCAGACCCCAGGCATGTATGCCAAGGCCTATCGCTGGGTGGCTGAGCTCGACGAGATCGCCGGCTTCGTCGGCGAGGATCATCCCGAGCACGACATATTCAGCGCAGCCGCGCGCTTCTACGAGCGCATGGCGGATGATTTCGAGGGGGCGAAAGAAGAGACCGGCGCGCTGGACAAGTTTTTGGGGCGGTGATTTTTTGCTTTCGCTCCATGCTCTCAACTGTCATGGCCGGGCATAGCCCGTCGAAGACGGGCGTGAATGCCCTTATGTCCCGGCCATCTCACGATAAGTGACGCACGTTGCACTCCTAAGGGGGATCGCCGGGTCAAGCCCGGCGATGACAAGTGGATGGGCTTGCGCGACAGCACGTTTCGCGGATGATGGCGC
>DASZQT010000313.1:0-4309 GCA_035549515.1 Pseudolabrys sp.
GGCTGATCGCGGAAGGCACGCTCGACGATCTGCGTCGCCGCACCGGCGTCGCCGGCAGCACGCTGGAGGATACGTTCCTCACTTTGGTGAGCGAGCAGGCGGCGTGACACGCGCGAACACCCTCGTCTTTCTCGCGAGCCATGAGCTGCGGCTCGGCTGGCGCGATTGGATCGCGCTCTTGACCGCCGGCCAGCGCCATCGCCTGCGCAGCGTGGCGATCGTGCTCGTGCTGTTCGCCGTCGTCATGCACCTGATTGCCTATTCCGTGGTTGGCGCCTATGCCCGCTTGGGCGCGGTTCCGGACAAGGCAATGCTGGTGTCACTCACCGGCACCCTGATCCTGTCGTTCTCGCTCCTGCTCTCGCAGGCAATGGAGTCGGTGACGCGTGCCTTCTACCAGCGCTCCGATCTCGATCTCATTCTGACCTCGCCGACCTCGCCGCGCGCGGTGTTCGCGATCCGCATCGGCAGCATCGCCGCCTCCGGCGCCGCGCTGGCCATGCTCATCGCCTCGCCCTTCGTCAACGTGCTGGCGGCGCTTGGCGGCGCGCACTGGCTGCTTGCCTATTTCGTCCTTGCCGGGATGGGAATCGCGGCGACGGCATTGGCGGTGGCGCTCACCGTGCTGCTGTTCCGCTTGCTCGGTCCCCAGCGCACGCGGCTGATCGCGCAGATCGTGGCGGCGGTGATCGGCGCGGCCTTCGTCATCGGCCTGCAGGTGGCGGCGATCCTCTCTTATGGCAGCCTGTCGCGTTACGCGCCGCTCAAGTCGCACTGGCTGATTGCGCATGCGCCCGATACCACGAGCGCGCTGTGGCTGCCGGCGCGTGCCGTGCTCGGCGACGCGCAAGCGCTTGCCGCCGTGGTCGGCCTCAGTGTCGTGCTGCTCGCCGCCACCATCCTCATCTTCGCGCCGCGCTTCGGCGACCATGCGGTGGCGGCAGCCGGCGTTTCGGAGCAGGTGGTGCGCCAGCGCCGCCAACGCGCCTTCCGTGCCCGTTCGCCGCAGGCCGCGCTGCGCCGCAAGGAATGGATGCTGCTCAAGCGCGACCCCTGGCTGATGTCGCAGACGCTCATGCAGATCCTCTATCTGCTGCCACCGGCGGTCTTGCTCTGGCGCAGCTTTTCCAGCGGCACCGGTGCCCTGATCGTGCTGGTTCCGGTGCTGGTGATGGCCGCGGGTCAACTCGGCGGCGGGCTCGCCTGGCTGTCGATCTCCGGCGAGGACGCGCCCGATCTGGTCGGTACCGCGCCGATCGGTCCGCGCGCCGTGCTGCTGGCCAAGATCGAGGCGGTGATGGGCGCCATCGCGCTGATCTTTGCGCCGCTTGTGCTGGCGTTTGCTGTTGCTTCGCCGGTGACGGCGCTCATTGCTGCCATCGGCACGCTGGCGGCGGCGGGCGCGGCTACCGCGATCCAGCTTTTCTTCCGGGTGCAGGCGCGCCGCAGCCAGTTCCGACGGCGGCAAACGTCCTCGCGCATCGCTACCCTGCTGGAAGCGCTTTCCTCGATTGCTTGGGCCGGTACCGCGGCGCTCCTCGCGGCCGGGACTTGGTTCGCGCTGGCGCCGGGCTTGATCGCCCTCGGAATCCTGTTGGCCGCCCGCGCGCTCAGCCCGCGCGCGGCTTGATCAACTGAAGGCTTCGCGGCGACGCAGCCGCTGCCGTGCCACCAGTGAGCCTATGAGCATCAGGTTGACGATGTTTGCGCCGATGCCGGCGGCGAAGGCCGGCGCGTAATATCCGTAATGGTCGTAGAGCAGCCCGGCGAGCCAGCCGCCGAGCGCCATGCCGGCGCCGCTGAACAAGAGCAGCGTCGGAATCCGCCAGGAGGCTTCGGAAGCCGGAAACATTTCGCGCAGCGCCAGCACATAGGCCGGGATGATGCCGGAGAAGCCCATCCCGAAAGCAGCGGCCACCGTGAACAGCCCGGCCTCGCTCTGCGTGAACAGGAAGGCCAACATGGCGGAAGCCTGCCAGGCCGATCCGAGCAGCACGGTCGACAGCCCGCCGATGCGGTCGGAGATCGCGCCCCAGATCTGCCGGCTCAAAAACGCCGTGCCCAGCAACACCGACAACATCACCGCGCCGACCGAGCGCGCAATCCCCAGATCGCTGCAGAACGCGACCAGGTGCCCCTGCGGCATCGCCATCGGGATGCAGCACATCACGGCGGCCGCGCACATCATGGCGAAGACGACATTGCTCGGCAACCCGAGTACGCGGGCGGTCTCGCGCGCGTCATTCGTTCCGGCTGTCGTGTGGATGACCTCTGGCGGGTGACGGAAATAGATTGCCGCCAGTGGCACGATGATGACGCTCTCGGCGAGCGCGTACCACAGCATGGTCTGCCGCCAACCGAAGCCGGCGATCGCGCGCTCGAACAGCGGCGGCCACAGCGCGCCCGCGAGATAGCTGCCGCTCGAGATCAGCGCCAGCGCCGAGCCGCGCCGGCGGTCGAACCAGCGGCTGACATAGACGTAGAGCGGCGCATTGATGCCACCGAGCCCGATCAGGCCGATGAACAGCCCGTGACCGATCCACAGCGGCCAAGGCGGGCCGAGCGTGGAAATCGAAAGCCCGACGCCGATCATCAGCGCGCCGAACATCACGGTCCAGCGCGTGCCTAACCGGTCGGCGATGCGGCCCATCAGGATGCCGCCGACGCCGGAGCCGAGCCAGGCGAGCGAAGCCCCGAGTGCCGGGATCGAGCGCGTGCCGCCTACTTCGGCGGCGATGTCCTTGAGCGCGACCGCGATGATCCAGGCCGAGCCGAACGCCATCAGCATGGTGACCAGCGCCACGCTGGCGACGACCCAGGAGGCCTTGCTCTCGATCGAGTGGGAAGGCGACTGCAACATTCAAAGGGTCCCGGCGGACGCCCAGCTATCGCAGATTGCCTAGGATTTGACCACCCGCGCTTCCCGGGGTGCAGTGCTGCCATGGTCGCCGGCGTGTCCCGGGCGCGGTGCAGCGCGTAGCGCAGTGGAGCGGTGCGCCGCAGACCCGGGACCGTCCGAACGTGTGGCGGTCCCGGATCGGCGGTGCATCATTTCGGACCATAAGCGCGCAAAGGCGCTTATGGTGCTCATGCTGCACCGCATCCGGGACATGATTCAGTCCGTCGTTTTTTGCAATTCCTCCGCCGGCAGCCAGAACACTTCGCCGCTGCTTTGCGCGGTATCGAGCCAGAGGAAGCCGAGGTCCGGGTAATCCCGCTCCAGAATCGCGCGCCCGCGCCCGATCTCGCAAAGCAGTCCGCCGTCGGGCGAAAGATGCGTGCCGGCACGCTCGAGAATCCGCCGCACGATGTCGAGGCCATCGGCGCCGCCTTTATGCGCGAGCAGCGGCTCGCGTTTGTATTCCGCCGGAAACGCCGCCACCGCCTCGGCATCGACATAGGGCGGATTGGCGATGATGAGGTCGTAGACCGCCTCGCCCACCGGCGCGAACAGGTCGCCCTTCAGCAACCGGATGCGTTCTTCAAGTCCGTGTTCGGCGACATTGATCTTGGCGACGGCGAGGGCGTCCTTCGAAAGTTCGACCGCATCGACCTGCGCGTTTGGAAATGCACGGCAGGCCAGCACCGCCAGGCATCCGGAGCCGGTGCACAGCTCCAGCACGCTCTGCACCGCCGATGCATCGACCAGCGGGTCCTCGCCGCTGAACGGCTCGCCGTAAATGAGTTCGGCGAGATAGGAGCGCGGCACGATCACGCGCTCGTCGACATAGAAGCGCTCGCCTTGCAGGTAGGCGCAATGGAGCAGATAGGCCGCCGGCACGCGCGAGGTGATCCGCTTTTCGATCAGCGCGAATAATTTCGCGCGTTCGGCGGCGGTCAGCCGTGCCGGCAGGAACGGATCGAGCCGGTCGATCGGCAGGCCGAGCGTTTCGAACACCAGGAAGATCGCTTCCTCGACCGCGTCATGCGTGTTCTGCCCGAAGGCGAGCTTGGCCTCGCCGAAGCGGGTGACCGCGTAACGGACGAAGTCCAATACCGTCGTGAGCTCCGGGGGAGGGGCCTTGCGCCGAGCCTTCGCCACGTTCGACATCCTTCCGTGCGGGGCAATGAATATCCGCCGCTAGCTGCATGGCGCGGGGCATGGTGTCAATGCTGGAGAGCCCGCCAGGCTCCCCGGTTTCCGCCATCACTGGTATTGGACAATGGTCCATTTACAATTGATGGATGCCTGCATTCTTGCGTGCTTGCGGTGTTGAAATTCCGTACCATTTTTGGTACGAGAAGGCGCCGAGATGGCCATGAAACGGGTACCCGCGGCGTTCTTCGAGTTGCCGTCCGGGCGACAGCC
>DASZQT010000314.1:0-16819 GCA_035549515.1 Pseudolabrys sp.
TGGAAGGTGCAGCAGCCGAGCGGGGTGCGCGAGATCAATGAGATCCATGCGCCGGCGGGCAAGCCGGTGGTGCTGAGCATGACGTCGGAAGACGTCATTCACAGCCTGTTCCTGCCGGCGCTGCGCATCAAGCAGGACGTGCTGCCCGACCGCTACACGTATCTCTGGTTCACCGCCGACAAGCCGGGCACGTATATGCTGATGTGCGCGGAGTTCTGCGGCACCGGTCATTCGCGCATGACCGGCCGTATCGTCATCATGACGCCGGCGGATTATGCAAAGTGGGTGTCGCAGGCGCCGCAGACCGCCGGGCTCGCCCGCCAGGGGGAAGCGCTGTTCCGTTCGCTCGGCTGTTCGGGCTGCCATGCCGCCGGCTCGACCGTGCATGCGCCCGATCTCGCCGGCATCTTCAACCGCGAGGTCAAGCTCGCCGATGGCCGCAGCACGATCGCGGACGAGGCCTATTTGCGCGACTCGATCCTGCAGCCGGGCAAGGACGTGGTGGCCGGCTTCGCGCCGGTGATGCCGAGCTTCAAGGGCCTCGTCACCGAGGGCCAGCTCGTGCCGCTCATCGCCTATATCAAATCGCTCTCGGCCACGCCGGAGGCCAATCCATGACCGCCATCACCGTCGTCGATCTCCCCCCGCGCGCTCCCGCAAACTACCTCGAGGAGGGGCATACACTGTGGTCCTGGCTCGCCACCACCGATCACAAGCGCATCGGCATTCTCTACGCGTTGTCGATCACGGTCTTCTTCTTCATTGCTGGGACTGCCATAGGCTTGGTACGGCTCGAACTCGTCGAGCCCAATGGGCTGTTCCTGAGCGACGACCAATATAATCGGTTGTTCACGCTGCACGGGATCGTGATGGTGTGGTTCTTCCTGGTGCCGTCGATCCCGACCACGCTTGGCAATTTCCTGCTGCCGATGATGATCGGCGCGCATGACGTCGCGTTTCCGCGACTCAATCTGATGTCCTGGTATCTGTTCACGATCGGCGGCATCTTTACCATCGCGACGATCTGGGCGGGCGGGGTCGACACCGGCTGGACCTTCTACACGCCGTTCTCGACGTTGTTCTCGAACGGGCATGTGATCCTGGCGGCGCTCGGCGTTTTCGTGGTCGGATTTTCGTCCATCGCCACGGGCATCAATTTCATCACCACGGTCCATCTGCTGCGCTGCCCCGGCATGACCTGGTTCCGGCTGCCGCTGATGGTGTGGGCGATTTATGCGACCAGCATCGTGATGGTGTTGGCGACGCCGGTGTTGGCGATGTCGCTGTTGCTCGTCATGGCCGAGCGCTTCCTCGGCGTGCCGATCTTCAACCCCGCCAATGGCGGCGATCCGCTCCTGTTCCAGCATTTGTTCTGGTTCTACAGTCACCCGGCGGTCTACATCATGATCCTGCCGGCCATGGGCGTGATCTCGGAAGTGATCACCTGCTTCGCGCGAAGGCGCGTGTTCGGCTATGTCGGCATGGTGTTTTCGCTGCTGGCGATCGCGGTGATCGGCTTCATGGTCTGGGGCCACCATATGTTCGTGGCCGGGCAGTCGCCGTATGCCAGTCTGGTGTTCTCGTTCCTGTCGTTCATCGTCGCGGTGCCCTCCGCGATCAAGACCTTCAACTGGACGGCGACGCTTTATCGCGGCCAGATCAGTTTCGAATCGCCGATGCTCTATGCGCTCGGCTTCATCGGCCTGTTCACGGTCGGCGGCCTCACCGGGCTTTATCTCGCCTCGGTGCCCATCGACATCCAGGCTACCGACACCTATTTCGTGGTCGCGCATTTCCACTTCATCATGGTCGGCGGCAGCGTGACTGCCTATTTCGCCGGTTTGCATTTCTGGTGGCCGAAGATCACCGGCAAGCTCTATTCCGAGCGCTGGGCGCGGGTGGCGGCGATCGCCACGTTCTTCGGCTTCATGATGACTTTCATGCCGCAATACATCATGGGCTGGCTCGGCATGCCGCGCCGCTATCACGTCTACCCGGAGGTGTTCCAGATCTGGCACCTGATGTCGACCGGCGGCGCCGGCATCCTGGGCATCGCCTATGTGCTGCCGCTGATCTATCTGCCGCTCTCGCTGCTGCGGGGACAACGTGCGCCGGCCAATCCCTGGAATGCCACTGGACTCGAATGGCAGACGCCGTCGCCGCCGCCTAAGGGAAATTTCGACAAGATCCCGATCGTGGTGCGTGGCCCCTATCATTATCACCCGGAGGCGGAAACCGCGGCGGATCACAATCGTCAACCCGATATCCAAAAGGCCGAGGCATGAGCGAGCACAGCCCCGCATTGCGCGAACCCTGGCCCGATCTGGCGCGACAGCGCGAGGGCGTGGCCTTCGGCGTCTGGGCGTTCCTCGCCACCGAGGTTCTGTTCTTTGGCGGGCTCTTTCTCGGTTACGCGATTTATCGCAACACGTTCCCGGAAGCGTTTCACATCGCTGCGAAGGAGACCGATGTTTTTTACGGCACGCTCAACACGGCCATTCTCTTGACCAGCAGCCTGACCATGGCGGTGGCGGCGGAGGCGGCCGAAGCCGGATTCCGGCGCATGACCCTATGGTGCTTGAGCGCGACCGCCGTGTTCGGCATCGCCTTCCTGGTAACGAAGGGCTTCGAATACCACGACGACCTGTCGAAGGGCCTGTTTCCGGGGCCGGGCTTTTCGCTGCACCCGCCGGCGACGCAATTGTTCTGGGCGTTCTATTGGGTGGCGACCGGCGTACACGCCATTCACTTGACCATCGGAGTAAGTGTGGTCGGCACCGTCGCGACAGCGCTCTACCGGCGCCGTCTTCCGCTGGAGGCGAGCACGTTCGAGGGCGTGGCGCTCTATTGGCATTTCGTCGATATTGTCTGGATCATCCTGCTGCCGCTGCTCTACCTGGTCGGGCGCGCGTCATGAACACACGGCAAGCAAGCGCCTTGCATATCTGGATTGTCCCCGGCGCCGTTTGGCTCGCCCTGCTGCTGCTGCTCGCGCTGACGGTCGGCTCGGCCTATGTCCCGCTCGGGATATTCAATTCAATCCTGAATTTAACCATTGCCGCCATCAAGGTGCTGCTGGTCTTGTTGTTTTTCATGAAGCTGCGCTCGTCGAGCCCGCTCCTGCGGCTGGCGGCGATGGCGGGCCTGTTCTGGCTCGCCTTCATGTTCGTGCTGACGGCCGGCGACTACCTGACGCGCCAGTGAGGCGCGTCTGGCATCGTTTTCGGGCTAGATCAGTTCGCGTACTTTGTCGGCAGCCACCGTCAGCGCAATCTTGCCGCCATCCGGTGTGCCGCGCGCCAGCGCTTCGGCAAAGTTCTTTGCATCCTCGAAGGTCACCTTCGGCGGCATTGGCGGTTCATTTGGATCGACCACCGCCTCGATCAGCGCCGGACCCTTGACCGAGAGCGCCTCCCGCAAGGTTGCCGCGCACTGCTTGGGGTCGTCGACGGTGAAGCTCTTCACGCCGAAGCCGCGCGCGATTGCGGCGAAATCGATCGGCTGCAATTCGCAGACATATTCGGGGTTGCCCAGGAACACCATCTGCTCCCATTTGATCTGGCCGAGTGCGTTGTTCTTGATCACGATCACCTTAACGTTCAGACCGTATTTGACGCAGGTGGCCAGTTCGCCGATCAGCATGGTTAGTCCGCCGTCGCCGACAAAGGCGATCACCTGGCGCTCGGGATAAGCGATCGCCGCTGCGACGGCATAGGGCAGGCCGCAGGCCATGGTGGCGAGATTGCCCGAGCAGGAGAACTTCATGTCGCCGCGGATGCGCAGATAGCGCGCGATCCAGGTGGTGATCGTGCCAGAGTCGGTCGCAACGATGGCGTCGTCGGGGATCAGCTTATTCAATTCATGCGCCACCACCTGCGGCTTCATCGGCTTGTTGTCGACGGTGCCGCGCTGCTGCATGAGCTCGTTCCACTCCTTCATGCCCTTCTGCGCTTTTTCGAGGAAGGAGCGATCGTCGTGCCGCCTCAACCGGCCGGCGAGCGCACCTAATACGCGGCCTGCATCGCCCACCAACCCGACATCGACCGGGTAGCGCAGGCCGATGCGCATGGCGTCGATCTCGATCTGCACCGCTTTCGCGTTGCCCGGCGTGGGATAGAATTCGATATAGGGGAAGCTCGACCCCGCGATCAGCAGCGTGTCGCACTCTTCCAGCGCTTCCTGCGCCGGCTTGGTGCCGAGCAGGCCAATGCCGCCGATGCAATAAGGATGGTCGTCGTCGATGCAAGCCTTGCCGAGCAGCGGCTTGATGATCGGGGCCGCCAGTTTCTCGGCCACCGCCGCCAGCGCATCGCCGGCGCCGAGCGCCCCCCGGCCAGCTAGGATGACGGTCTTCTTGCCCGCGTTGAGAATATCCACCGCGTCGGCGAGCGGGCGTTCGCCCGGCATGCGGTTGGACAGTGCCATCATGTCGGGCACATGATGGGGGACGTTGCGTTTCGATTTGATGTCGGAACTCAGCGGTTCGGACTGCATGTCGACGGGCATGGTGATATGCGCGACGCCGCGATAGGCGAGCGCGGCGCGGCAGGCGAGCTCGACCACGTTCTCGGTGTGCTGCGGACCCATGATGCGCGCATTGTAGACCGTGACATCCATGAACAGCTTGTCGAGCTCGACATCCTGTTGGGTCCAGGTGTGCAGCAGATCGTGGAACTGAAGCCCGGTGATCGCGAGCACGGGCTGACCGTCGAGCTTGGCGTCATAGAGCCCGTTGAGCAGATGGATGCCGCCCGGACCGGAGGTCGCGATACAGACGCCGAGTTTACCGGTCCATTTGGCATAGGCGCAGGCGTTGAAGGCCGCGGCCTCTTCGTGGCGCACCTGGATGAAGCGGATTTCGTCCTGCCGGTTGCGCAACGATTCGATGATGCCATTGACGCCGTCGCCCGGCAGACCGAACACCGTGTTGACGTTCCAGCGGATGAGCGTGTCGACAAGCACATCGCCGGCGGTCGGGCTGGCCATGGAAACCTCCTGAGACAATAGAGTGCGCGGCGTTGTCGCCCGGACCGCCGCGGAAATGGTACATCCCATTGGGCAACGAACGAACGCCGTCGCCGTTCCCTCGCGGGCGCGGGGATGGGTGCCGTGGCGGCCTGACCCGATGTTGAGCCGAGCACGATCACAGGAAGTCAAAAGCCGTTGAGTGAGATCCTGTCGTCCTAATCGGATGCGTCGATCTTGGGCAATTCAGAGAATATCGGATTGTTGGACTGGCCGGTGAGGCCGCCCTCATCGCGTTCGGCAGTTCGCTTCAACGCCTCCAATTCGGCGACGGCCAAGGCTTTGGCCGTTTCGCGCCATTCCGATGTGTCTGCTCAACCTTTGTATTTCGTCGGCTTTGAACTTTTCCAAAATTCAGCCGACCGCGGCTTCCGTGAAAATCATGCAGTTAGATATTGGATTGAGCGGTCTCCTCTCGACCGCACCAATCTTTTTTATCCTTTAATATCAGCTATATAGACCGGCGTTGGTCTATCGTTTTGTAGCAGAATTGTGGGTAGATTTTTGTAGCAGTCGGCCGCTGGCCTAGCGCGTATCCTCCGAGTCTAGAGACTGTCAAAATGCGTCTCGATCGGCGCCGAGTAATAGTACACGGATTAATTGAAGAATCGTCGAGGGTGGAATTCTGACGGGTGAGCTGCGATCCAAGATCGACAACGTATGGAATGCCCGATGCCGTATTCATCGCCCTCGGCACGCCCTCGCGGCGCGGCGACCGTCACGCCGATTTGTCTTACGTCTATGCCGCCGCGCGCGAGATCGCGTGCGCCCAACTTTTGCAAAACCTGATTTGCTGGCCTAAACTTTCAAGAAATCTAAAAAAGGGGAAACGGCCATGAACGAGACCCTTCGCATCCAGCAAATGCGCCAATTCGTGATCGCCGCGGAGCACGGCAGCTTTCGCGCGGCGGCGCTGGCCACCTACCGGTCCGCCGCGGCGGTCTCGACCGCAATGGCGGAGCTGGAGCAGCAGATCGGCTCGCCGCTGTTCGAGGAGGGCCAAAGGGGACGCCTCACCCCGCTTGGGCAGACCCTGGCGCCGCTCTTCGCCGAACTGGTGCGCACGCATGACCGCGTGGTGCGCGACGTCCGCCAGATCACGCGCGCGGAGCGCGGTCTGGTCACGGTCGCGGTGGTGCCGTTTCTCGCGGAGGAATGGTTTTCGACCGTGCTCAGCCGTTTCATGAAGGAGCACGGCGATGTCACCGTGCGCGTCATCGACCAGCGCTCCAAGCAGGCGCGCCAGATGGTGGTGGACGGGCTTGCCGACATCGCGATCGTCGCGCACCTGGGCGAAGACCCGAAGCTGAATTTCCATCCGGTCGCCATCGATACGTTTGGGATCATCTGCCGCAAGGACGATCCGATCGCGCGGCCCGGCCGGCCGGCAAATTGGAAGGCGCTGCAAGGGCGCAATCTCATCGGCAACGATGCGTTCGAGACCGTGGCGAGCCAAGGCTTGGGGCAATGGGTGGAAAACAACGTCGTCGCATCGATCTCGAGCCGGTTCTCGATGATGGACTGCATCCGCAACGGCATCGGCATCACCGTGCTGCCGCGCCTGACCAAGCCGCCGACCGCAGCCGACCTCGCCTTCGTGCCGCTGACGAATCCTGTTTTGTCGCGCTCCATGGGCATAGCGACGCGGCGAGACCAGACTTTGCCGCCGGCCGCGCGCGGCATGTTTGCGTTGATCGAGGCCGAATTGCGCGAGTTCGCCAAGGCGCATGGCGTGCAGCTCGCCAACGACGCGCCCGCGCAAGCCGCGCCGGCGGCCGGCAAGCGCGTCGCCGCGATGAAGCGAAAGGCCTGACGGCGCTCAGGACGTCGCGTCGACCACCTTGTTGCGCAGGATGCCGATCGCCGGCACCTCGATCTCGAGCACATCGCCCGGCTGCATCCACTTCGGCGGCTTCTTGCCGAGCTGCACGCCGTCCGGCGTGCCGGTGGCAATGATGTCGCCGGGCGACAGCGGAATCGCCGCCGAGACATATTCGATGATCGACGGAATATCGAAGATCAGATCGTCGAGGCCGGAATATTGCTTCCGTTCGCCGTTGAGCCGGGTCTCGATCGTCAGCTTCCTGTAGTCCGGCACCTCGTCGGCGGTCAGCATGCAGGGCCCGACGCCGCCGGTGGCGGCGAAGTTCTTGCCCATCGCCAGCGAGCCCTTGAGCTGGATGTCGCGGATGCTGCCGTCCTGCAGGATCGTGTAGCCGACCACGTGCTTGAGCGCGTCGGCCTTGGCGATCTTGTGCCCGCCGGTGCCGATGACGGCCGCCAACTCGCCTTCGTAATCGAAGTCGTGCGATGTCGTCGGGCGGACGATCGGTGCGCCGCTCGCCACCAGCGAGCTGTGTAGCCGGAAGAAGACGCTCGGCTGTTCCGGCATCGCGCGGCCGACCTCGATGACATGGGCGCGGTAATTGACGCCGATGCAGATGACCTTTTCGGCATCCGGGACCGGCGTCTGCAATGTCACGTCCGACAATTTGTAATCGGGTGCCGCTTCCTGCACGATGCGCTTGAAGCCATCCAGCGCGCCGGCCGCGATCGCCTCGCGCAGAGTATTGAAGCCGCTCTTGCGGCCGAGCTCGACAATGCCGTCGCCGATCAGCGCGCCGAAGGCGGATTTGCCGTTGGCGATAAAACTCACAAGTTTCAAAGCTGCCTCCCGGGACTATTTGCGCTGAAAGGTCGCCGCCGACCGCAACTGAACGATTTTCCACTGTCCGTTGTCGCGCCGGACCGTCGCATGCGCAAGGCCGACCGAGTTCGGGACATTCATAGGGGCGGGGGGCGGCGCATCCGCCTCGCCATTATGCGAGAACACCGTCATGTAGAAGTCGATCGCAACCTCGCTCTCGCCTTTCACCGTCGCCAGCACGTTGGTGACGATGTGGCGCGTGCGCGCGCCCTTCGGCCGCTCGGCCATGGCCGCGCTGACCATGCCGGGACCTTTCAGCTCCTTGCCCTGCCGGTGCCAGACCCCGTCGGCCGCGAAGCCGTCCGCGACGGCCGCGTAATTCATGGCATCGAGCGCGGCCCAATGCGAAATCACGGCCCGCAAGGCGCCGTGCTCGGCGGCCATCTCCTGCATCTCATCCATGGCATTCACCTTGTGTTGTCAGATGTTCACCCGCGCCAGCAGGCCGGGCGGGTAGCGTTCGCCGGCAACCGCGCCGGGGGCAAAAATGCGGTCGAGTTCGGCCATCGCGTCGTCGGAAAGCGCGACCTCGTCCGCGCCCGCGTTGTCTTCCAGATAGGCGACGCGGCGCGTGCCCGGCACCGGGACGATGAATTCGCGCTGCCGCAGCAGCCAGGCGAGCGCAAGCTGCGCCGGCGTGCAGCCATGGCGCTCGGCCACCGCGTTCATGCGCGCGACCAGTTCGCGATTATGGGCGGCGTTGTCGGCCTGAAAGCGCGGATGGCCTCGCCGCAGATCGCCGGCTTGCAGCGCATCCGTGCCGGTCACGGTGCTGGTGAGAAATCCGCGCCCAAGCGGACTATAAGCGACGAAGCCGATGTTGAGCTCGGCGCACAAGTCGAGCAGGCCGCCTTCGGGATCGCGCGACCACAGCGAATATTCCGTCTGCAGCGCGCTGATCGGATGGACCGCATGCGCGCGCCGCAGCGTGGCGGGTGCCGCCTCGCAGATGCCGAGATGGCGGATCTTGCCCTGGGTCTTGAGGCTCGCCATGGCGCCGACGGTCTCTTCGATCGGCACATCGGGGTCGACGCGATGGATGTAATAGAGATCGATCGTATCGATCGCGAGCGTCTTGAGGCTGCGCTCGCACGCCGCAACGACATAGTCCGGCCGGCCGTTGACGCCGGCCGGTTTGCCGTCCTTGTCGCGCAGATTGCCGAACTTGGTGGCGATCACGGCCTTGTCGCGGCGGCCTTTCAGCACACGGCCGAGCGAAGCCTCGTGCCGCCCGCCCTGATAGGCGTCCGAGGTATCGAGCAGGTCGATGCCCAGCCCGAAGGCGTGCGTGACCAAGGCATCGATCTCCTGGTCCGTCGTCACGTCGTAAACCGGCGCGCCGAGCGCGATGGCGGAGACCTCGAGCGTGCCCAGATTGCGGCGCTTCATGCCTTTAGACCTTCAGGAGACCGAGCGCGCCCAGAATCTCCTCGAACTCGGCATATTCATTCTTCAGATAGGCCGTGAGCCGGTCGCCGTCGATATACATGTCCGACCAACTGAACTTGCCGGCCTCTTCCTTCCATTCCTTGGTCTGGACCGCCTTGGACAAGACGCCTTGCCAAAAGCGGGCTTGCTCCGCGGTGATCCCGGCGGCGGCCGCGGCGCCGCGCCAGGCGCCGACGTCGCAGTCGACGCCCTGTTCCTTCCAGGTCGGAACGTCGGTGAACACGTCGCCGAGCCGCATGGGCGACGACATCGCGATGCCGCGCACCTGATTGGCCTTCAGTTCGGGCACGGCGCTGGCGGCGGTGATGACGCCGACATCGGCGTTGCCGGCGACAATGTCGGCGACGACATTGCGCGCGGAATCGAACACCCGGATCTTCGGCGCGGTGACCGGCGCGCCGGCGTGCTTGATGACCTTGGCGGCCGCGATGTGGTTCGGGTTGCCGAGCGAGGTCGACAGCGAAATCGTCACGCCGGCCGGGTCGGTCTTCAGCCGCCGCACGAGTTCCGCGCCGCTGGTGACGGGTGAGTCGCCGCGCGAAATGAAGATCATGTATTCGTTGTAGAGCACCGCGAGCGGCTGGCTCTTGATCGTGTCGGCCGCGCAGATGCCGGTCAGCACGTCGGTGGCGTTGTTCGGCGAGTTAATGCCGATCAGGTTCGGATCGCCCGCCCGCCCGGCAATATGTTCCCACGCCTTGCGTCCGCCGTCGCCGGAGATGTTGACGACCTTGGCTGGCACGTCGATCAGCTTATTGGCTTCGATCGCGCGCAGGAGCGCGCGTGCCGAGCGATCCGTGCCGCCCCCCGGCGGCGTGCCCGCAATGATCTCGATCTCGCTCGTGGGCTTCCATTCATTCGCCATGTGCTTCCGTGCCCTTCCATGGTGCGCGCGCGACGCCGAATTTGTGGCACGCCGATTTCCGGCGAACAACGTTCGGCGCGACGGTGCAACGCACCAGAGCATTCGCGCTGCAATGCAAAAAAGGCCTGCAACAAAAGGACAAAATGCGGCCGTTCGGAATCGTTGAATTCAACTTCAAAAGATTTAATCGGCCCGGTCCGACATTCCCCTTCCGTCTTCCCCGCCCGCCGGTGACAATACGAAAAAAGGAGCGCGTATATGGACGCTGTCGTCATCGAACGGTTCGGCGATGCCTCGGTGCTGCAATGGAAGCAGCACCCCGAGCCGCAGCCGAGCGCCGACCAGATCGCCATCAAGGTATCCGTCACCAGCCTCAATTTCGCGGACACGATCTGGCGTAACGGCACGCGCCCCGCCAAGCTGCCGCTGGTGCTGGGACTCGATTGCGCCGGCACGGTCATGTCCGTCGGCGCCAATGTGCGCGACTTCAAGCCCGGCGATCGCGTTGCGGCGTTTGTCGACGGCGGCTCCTATGCCGAGATCGCGCTGGCGCGGCCGGTGCTGAGCTACAAGATTCCCGATGGCGTCAGCGACGAGGACGCCTGCGGCCTGGTCATGCTTGTGACCGCATGGAACCTGGTTCACCTCGCCGGCGCGCTGAAAGCGGGCCAATCCGTTCTCATTCACGCCGCCGCCGGCGGTGTCGGCTCGGTGGCCGTTCAATTAGCCAAGAAGGCCGGCGCCAAACCGGTCATCGGTACGGTCGGCGACATGACCAAGGCGGGCGTCGCCAAGGAATGCGGCGCCGACCTCGTGCTGCCGGCGAGCGACTTCGCCGCCGGCGTCAAGGAAGCGACCGGCGGCAAGGGTGTCGACGTCATTCTCGACTCCGTCGCGGGCGCGACCTTCGCCGGCAGCCTCGAGGTGCTGGCCGCCTTCGGCCGCTACGTCAATTATGGCAATGCCGGCGGCGGACCCGGTGTCGTCAAGACCAGCGAACTGCACGCCAATAACCGCTCGGTGATCGGCTATTCGAGCGGCCATTATCGCGCCAGCCGCCCGCAAGACCTGCGGCCCGCCGTCGAGGGCTGCTTCCGCGCCATCGCGGCCGGCGAGCTCAAGATCCCGGTCAGCAAGACCTTCGCCATGAAAGATGCCGCGGAGGCGCATCGCTTCATCGAGTCGCGCAAAAGCTTCGGGAAAATCCTGCTCAAACCGTGACGGAATAACGCCTGCAAACCCGCGCATGACGGGCGAAGCAAAACAAATCGACGCACCGAATGGCCGGGAACGCGGCCAGCCCATGAACGAAGGAGGGAGAAGACAATGCTCAGACCATCGATGCTGCTCGGCAGTCTGGCCGCCACGCTTGCATTGACGCTCGCGGTCGCCAAGGCGGACGACTATCCGAGCCGGCCCATCACCATCGTCGTTCCCTATTCGGCGGGCGGCGGCTCGGACGTGGTCGCGCGGGTTGCCGCCGACGGGCTGAGCAAGGAATTCAACCAGCGGGTCATCATTGAAAACGTGACTGGCGCCGGCGGCACCATCGGCGTGCGCAAGGTCGCGCATTCCGCGCCTGACGGCTATACGCTGACGACGGTCTCGCCCGGCACGCACGCCGCCGTGGTGGCGCTCTACAAAGACCCCGGCTATGACCCGGTCAAGAGCTTCACGCCCGTCGGCCTCACCGGCAGTTCGCCCATCGTGCTGGTAATCCGCAAGGACATCCCCGCCAACACGCTGAAGGAATTCGCCGCCTATCTGAAGGCGAACGAAAGCAAGGTCACGCTCGCGCATGTCGGGCCGGGCTCCATGACGCATCTGGGTTGCTCGATGTTCGACGCCATCGTCGGCGTCAATCCGGCGTCGGCGCCGTATCGCGGCACCCCGCCGCTGATGCAGGATCTGCTCGGCGGCCGCGTCGATTACACCTGCCAGCAGCCGAACGGCGTCATCGGGCTGTTGGCCAAGGGCGAGATCAAGGCGCTGGCCGTCGCCGACGATCACCGCGATCCGTTCATGCCGAACGTGCCGGACGCCGACGAGGCCGGATTCCCGGGTTTCAAGTCGACGGCCTGGAACGGCTTCATGATGCCGGCGGGAACGCCGGATGCGATCGTGAACAAGTTCAACGCCGCGCTCAACAAGGTGTTGAGTGACCCCGAGGTGGTCAAGCGCTACAAAGCGATCGGCATCACCGTAACGCCGCCGGACCAGCGTTCGCGCGCGTACATGGCCAAGTTCATGCAAAGCGAAATCGAACGCTACACGACGCTCATCAAGAAGATCGGTCTCAAGCCGCAGTAGGCCGGCACGCTTTCCCGTTGAACGCGGTGCCCGGCATTGTGCCGGGCGCCAACCTCATTTGCGATGCAAAGGACGAAGACGATGCGTATCGCCGTGCTCGACGACTATCAGAATGCCTTCAACACGCTTGACGCCGCCGCCAAGCTGAAAGGGCACGAGGTCAAGGTGTTTCACGATGCCGCCAAGGACGACGCGGCCCTGATCGCCATGCTGAAGGGCGCCGAGGCCGTTGTCCTGATCCAGCAGCGTACGGCCATGCCCCGCAAGGTGATCGAAGCGCTGCCCGACCTCAAGATGATCAGCCAGACCGGGCGCAACACCGCGCATATCGACATGGCGGCCTGCAAGGAGCGCGGCATCGTGGTGTCGGCCGGCGGCGGCGGCACACCGAATGCGACGGCCGAGATCGCCTGGGCGCTCATCCTGTCGGCCGCGCGCAACATTCCCAATGAAGTGCAGGCCATGAAGGAAGGCCGCTGGCAGATTTCGCTTGGCAATGTTCTTGCCGGCAAGACGCTCGGCGTCTACGCGTTCGGCAAGATCGGCAGCGTCGTCGCGACCGTCGGCAAGGCCTTCGGCATGAAGGTGGTCTGCTGGGGCCGCGAAGGCTCGCTCGGCCGCGCCAAGGAGGCGGGTTTCGAGGCGGCGGCAAGCCGTGAGGAATTCTTCTCGAGCTGCGACGTTATCTCGCTGCACATCCCGCTCAACAAGGAGACGCAAGGCATCGTCACCGCCGCCGATCTTGCGCGCATGAAGCCGGACTCGATCCTGGTGAACACCAGCCGCGCCGGCCTGATCGAGAAGGACGCGCTGCTCGATGCGCTGAATAACGGACGCCCGGGCCGTGCCGGCATCGACGTCTACGAGACCGAGCCGGTGCTCGGCGGCGACCATCCGCTCTTGAAAATGCCCAACGTCGTGTGCACCCCGCATCTCGGCTACGTCGAGCGCGCCACGTATGAAGCGCTCTACGGCACGGCGGCGGATCAGATTCTCGCCTTTGCGGCCGGCAAGCCGATCAACGTGGTGGCGCCGGCCTGACGACGAGCGAGCGCATGACCGACGAACTGATCCTCGAACTCGCAGATCGCGCCGGGCTAGGGGGCTTCGCGGCCGCCTATCCGGCGCTCATGCGGGCGTCGGTCGAGCGCGGTCTGTCGGGCGCGCCCGCGCTCGATGCCGCGCGCGAGCCCACCACCGAGCCGGCGCATATTTTCGTTGGCGCGCAGCCGGCAGAATGAGCGCGCTCGACGATCTGAGCATTGCCGGCGCAGCCGCGCTGATCTCGCGGCGCAAGCTCTCGCCGGTCGAGCTGGTCGTGCATACGGTCAAGCGCATCGCGGCGCTCAATCCGACTTACCACGCCGTCATCGATGTTCTCGCGGCTTCCGCGCTCGCTGAGGCGCGTGCCGCGGAGGCCGAGATCGCGGCCGGGCACTATCGCGGTCCGTTGCATGGCATTCCCTGCGGGCTGAAGGATTTGATCGACGTCGCCGGCACGCGGACGACCTGCCACTCCAAGATCATGGCGGATCATGTTGCGGCCGCCGATGCCGCCGTGGTCGAGCGGCTGCGCGCGGCGGGCGCCATCGTGATCGCCAAACTGGCGTTGCATGAATTCGCTTCCGGCGGCCCCGCGCACGATTTGCCATGGCCGGCCGCACGCAATCCGTGGAATGCGGACCTTCACCCCGGCGGCTCGTCGAGCGGCTCGGGCGCGGCGGTGGCGAGCAGCATGCTCGCGGCGGCGCTCGGCACCGACACCGGCGGCTCGATCCGCAATCCGGCGACCTGTTGCGGCATTATCGGCATGAAGCCGACCTACGGCCTGGTGAGCCGGCGCGGCGTGATGCCGCTCGCCTTCTCGCTCGACCATATCGGGCCGATGACGCGCACGGTCGAGGACAATGCGCTGTTGTTGCAGGCGATCGCAGGCTTCGATGCGAAGGACCCCGGCAGCCGTTCCGCGCCGGCCTCTGACTACGGCAAGGACTTGCGCACGGGAATCGCAGGCCTGCGCATCGGCGTGGTCGAACATTTCTATACCGAGGATGCGGCCGCCGACACCGAAATGAAGCAGGGCATCGAGCGCGCCATCGCCGTGCTGGAACAACTCGGCGCGCGGGTCGAGCGGGTGCGGTTGCCGCCGCTGGCGCAATGGAATGCCTGCGGCCGCGCCATCCTGCAGGCCGAGTCCTATGTCGTGCACGAGCGTTGGCTCAAGCAGCGCCCGCAGGACTATTGCGCAATCAGCCGCCGCAAGCTCAGCGCCGGCGCCTTCATCCGCGCCGAGGAATACATCAAGGCGTTGCAGGCGCGCACGGCTTTGACGGCGCGATTCAATGCGCTGATGGAGGATCATGACGCGCTGGTCACGCTGTCCGGCCTCGAACTGCCGTGCCGCATCGACGACCCCGAAGCGATCGCGCGCACGTATGAGCGCCACTTGCGCATGCCGTTCAATGTCACCGGTACGCCCGCCATCGCGGTGCCGACCGGTTTGTCGGCGCGCGGCATTCCGCTCGGCATGCAGATCGCCGGCAAGGCCTTCGACGAAGCCATGGTCTATCGCATCGCCGCCGCCTATTGCGACGCGGCCCCGATGCCATCGCCGCCGTTTACCGCTTGACCGGCAGCAGGCCCAATTCCGCGAGCGCGGCTTGTGTCAGGCGCCGGTCCTCGTCGAGAAAGCTCAACTCCTGCGCGCCGATCATAAAGGTGTTAGCCCAATACTTGTTCGCGAGCTCGGTGCGCCAAAGCTCGGCCGCGGTCGCTTTTGCCAGCGTGTCGTCCCAGAAGGCGATCGCCGCGGGCGGCAGACCGCTCGCCGCCACGATGCCGCGCCACATGCCGACCTGGCAGTCGACGCCGCTCTCGATCAGCGTCGGCGTTTCGGCGAACACCCCGCCCAAGCGCTGCGGCCCGGACAGCACGACGGCCTTGAGCTTGCCGGCGGTCAATTCCGGCACCGCGCTGACCGCGGTGATGACGCCGAGCTCGGCCTTGCCCTCGACCACGTGGCCGATGGCGTAGCGCGCCGAATCGAACACGTCGATCTTGAGCGCCTTGACGTCGCCGCCGGCGTGCTGGGTCAGCCGCGCCAGCGCGATGTGATTGGTGTTGCCGATGGCCGTTGCGAGCGCGATTTGCACGCCCGCCGTGTCCGCTTTGAGCCGGCGGATGAGCGCGGCTACATCGGAAATCGAGGAGTCGGCGCGGACGATGAAGACCGGGTATTCGGTGTAAAGGTTGGCCAGCGGCGTCAGTTCCGCATAGTCGAAGTCGCTGACGCCCATCAGCTTGTTGCTGATGATCGTCGGCGAACTGATCGCGAGCACGTGCGGATCGCCGTTCTTGGTCCGGAGATAATCCCAGGCGTTGCCGCCGCCGCGGCCCGGAATATTCGTGAGCTTCACCGGCTGGCCGAGCAGATCGTGCGCCGTCAGCACCTCAATCAGGGCGCGCGCCGGTCGGTCCTGTCCGCCGCCCGGCGGCGTCCCGGCCACGAGCTCGATTTCCCGCGTCGGACGCCATTCGGACGTGCTTGCCATTTGTTATTGCCTTGCTGAGAGCGACGGCGCGTTTGCCTCGGAGCGGGGGCGCCAGGAACGCTACGCTTCTATCATCGGCACAAGGGCAAGTCAGCCTTTTCCGCGCGTGTGAAGAAATTGCGCGCTTTGCCGCCCGCCCTCTGAGCAAAGCAAATGGCCTCGCGTCGAGTAGCCCAACCGGCTTGTTCGTCCGCTACGGATTGTAGGCTTGGAAAGCGTCGCTCGGCGCGTTGTTCGCACCATTGTCGTAGAAGCCACCCACGGCGTAGAGGATTCCGTTGAGCGCCACGACACCGAGTTCGGCGCGTGGGGACGGCATATAACGCCGGCGCCCAGCAAATGGCGATTATAGGGCAGCGGCGCCGATGTCAGCGTCGTCCCTTGATTCGATAGCGGGCTGTAAACATGGACGGCTTTGCTGCCGTCGCCGGCGATGACGAAAAGAAGGTTATTGAGAACGGCGACGGCCGAGCCGGCCAGCGCCTCTGGCATCGGAGCCTTGGTCTTGAATGCGTTCGTTGCCAACGAGATGTCGCCGAGCGGGTTGCAATTGCCGCCGATCACGCTGGTGTAGTTGGTCGCATTCGTACCGCTGCCGGCGGTCTCGCTGACGACATGCGCGCCGGGCGCGAGCGCGAGCACGCCGGTCGTGCCGCCGCTGCCCGCATTCGCCGCGCGCGTGGTGCCGTCGACGATCTGATTGAACTTCCCGAGATCGGTGCTCGGCACCATCACGTTCTTCACGGTGAGGCCCGCGGCCGCCGTATAGGTATAGGCGGCCGCCCGATGGCCGGTGCCGCCCGGCGTCGCCACCGACACCATCACGCTGCCCGCCGCGTGCTGCGGCGTCTTCGCGGACAGGCTGGTCGCGTTCGTCACGCTGACATTGGTGGCCGCGACCGTGCCGAATTT
>DASZQT010000315.1:0-24853 GCA_035549515.1 Pseudolabrys sp.
CGAGCATGCGCGCAATTTCGACCGCGTCCTGCGGCTGCACGCCGCCTGGCCCGACCCAGTCATGCGCCGAAATGCGCACCGACAACGGCTTCTCGTCCGGCCAGACCTTGCGCACCGCTTGCAGCACTTCGAGCGGGAAGCGCATGCGGTTTTCGAGGCTGCCGCCATACTCATCCGTGCGCTTATTCGAGAGCGGCGTGATGAAGGACGACATCAGGTAGCCGTGCGCATAGTGCAGTTCGAGCCAGTCGAAACCGATGCGCGCGGCGCGCTCGGCCGCGCGCACGAATTCGTCGCGAATGCGGTCCATGTCGGCGCGCGTCAGCGCGCGCGGCATCTGGTTCTCCGCCGACCACGGCACGGCGGACGCGCCGACCACCTGCCAATTGTTCTCCGCGAGCGGGGCATCTGACTCCTGCCAGCCGAGCTGCGTGGAGCCCTTCGGCCCGGAATGGCCGAGTTGGATGGCGAGCTTGGCGTCGGTCTCGGCATGCACGAAATCGACCAGCCGCTTCCAGGCGCGCTCGTGCTCGTCGGTATAGAGGCCGGTGCAGCCGGGCGAGATGCGCCCTTCCGCCGACACGCAGGTCATCTCGGTGAACACCAGGCCGGCGCCGCCCTTGGCGCGCTCGGCGTAATGCACGAAATGCCAGTCGTTCGGCGTGCCGCCCTCGGCTTTGTACTGCGCCATCGGCGAGACGCACACCCGGTTCGCAAGCTCGATGCCGCGCACGCGGAACGGCACGAACATCGGCGGCCTCGCCGCATTCGGCTTAGCGCCGGTCGCCTGCTCGTCGAACCATTTCTCGGCGGCGGCGAGCCAGTCGGGATCGCGCTGGCGCAGGTTTTCGTGGCTGATGCGCTGCGAGCGGGTGAGCAGCGAATAGTTGAACTGCACCGGATGGAGATGCAGGTAGCGCTCGACCTGCTCGAACCATTCGGTCGAATTGCGCGCCGAATTCTGCAAGCGCAGCACTTCGAGCCGCCGCTCGCTTTCATAACGGGCAAAGGCGGCATCGAGCGTCGGTTCGCTGCAAACGTAATTGGCGAGCGCGATCGCGCTCTCCATCGCCAGCTTCGAGCCGGAGCCGACCGAGAAATGCGCGGTGGCGGCAGCGTCTCCCAGCAGCACGATATTCTCATGGCTCCAGCGCGCGCACAGCACGCGATTGAAATTGAGCCAGGCCGACCCGCGCAAATGGCGCGCGTTCGACATCAGCGCATTGCCGCCAAGGTGGCGGGCAAAGACGCGCTCGCAAGTCGCGATGGTCTCGTCGAGCGACATGCGGTCGAAGCCGAAGCGCCGCCAGGTCTGCTCCGAGCACTCGACGATAAAGGTCGCGGTGTCGGCGTCGAATTGATAGGCATGCGCCCAGATCCAGCCGTGCTCGGTCTCCTCGAAAATGAACGTGAAGGCGTCGTCGAACTTCTGGCGCGTGCCGAGCCAGATGTATTTGCAGGCGCGCACGTCGATGTCGGGCTGGAAGACGGCGGCATGCGCCGCGCGCACGCGCGAGTTGACGCCGTCGGCGCCGACCACGAGATCGTAGTTCGCGGCATAATGATCGACCGGCTCGGCCTCGGTCTCGAAATGGATGTGCACGCCGAGTTCGCGCGCGCGATGCTGCAGGATGCTCAAGAGACGCTGGCGGCCGATGCCGCAGAAGCCGTGCCCGCCCGACTTCACCACCGTCCCGCGGTAATGCACGGCAATGTCGTCCCAATAGGCGAATGAATCGCGGATCGCCTTGGCGCCGACCGGATCGTTGCCTTCGAGCTTGCCGAGCGTCTCGTCCGACAGCACGACGCCCCAGCCGAAGGTGTCGTCCGGCCGATTGCGCTCGATTACCGTGACCTCGCAGGAGGGACCGCGTGCCTTCAGCGAGATCGCGAAATTAAGCCCGCCCGGGCCACCGCCGAGTACCGCCGCGCGCATCGTCGCCAACTCCCCCAACAGGGATGCCGACGCCACTATGCCCGATCGCGCGGTTTATTTCAAACATAAATATTCTAAGTTTAAACTATCTTCCCGGCCTGTCGCCCGCCGAGCCAAAAGCGCGGAGAAGCCGCGCGCAACGCGGCGCTCCGCACTAATGAAGGGCCGTTATTTCAGCATCCGTTCGGCCACCGGCGGCAGGAATTTGTCGGTGTAGACATCTTCCGGCTTCGGCTTGTCCTTGAGGTGATAGGCATCCGCGATCGAATCGATCGTGAACTGGAGCTTCTTCGGATCGACCGTGCTCATGCCGTATTTGACCACGTGCGGCGTCTTGGTGAGCTCGAGCGCGAGGCCGAGGCGGATCTTCTCGATGTCCTTCTTCATCATCGGGTCGACTTTGTACATGAGCGCGAGCGCGGCATCGGGATCGGCGATGGTATCGAGCTCGCCCTTGTTGAGCGCCTTCACGACCGCGCGCACGGTGTCGGGATTCTCCTCGAGGAATTTCTTGGTGGTCGCGAGCGTCAGGCCATACATGTCGGCGCCGTAGTCCGAATATTTCAGCACCGTGATATCGCTCATCTTCATGCCGACTGAGAGCAAGGCCGGCACGTTCGAATTGGTGAACGCGACCGTGCCGGCGACCTCGCCGCGCTTGATCATGGCGCCGTAGAGCTGGAGCTGCACGGGCACCCAGTCGATCTTGACGTTTTCGGCATGCGAGGCCTTGAGCAGAATGCCGATGGTGTCATGTCCGGCGCCACCGGTGCCGCCGGCCATCTTCTTGCCGTCGAGATCCTTCGGCGAGTGGATACCCGCGTCCTTGCGCGCGATGATGGCGAGCGGCGATGCGTCGAAGCTGATGTAAACCGCGATCAGCGGATTGTTCGGGTTCTTGGCATTGAAATTGATCATCGAGGGCATGTCGACCCAGCCGAAATCGTAAGTTCCGCTGGCCACGCTGATCGCCACATTGGTGGCGCCCTTGCCGGGATCGATGGCGTCGACCGTGACGCCGGCATCCTTGAAGTAGCCTTTGTCGCGGGCGATGAAGAACGGCGCGTGCGTGCCCTGCACGATCCAGTCGAGCGAGATCTTGACGTTCTTCTTCTCGGCGGAAGCCGGCGCCTGCGGCAGCAGGGCCGCGGCGAGGGCCAACGCGGCGGCGCCGCCAAGCCATGCGCGACGGCCGATTTTGCGCCCTGCGGACGCCGGGTGCGGGCCGGCGGCTTCGTTCCGCGTGATCCTCTTCATTCTTATGACGGGCATTGTCCAACTCCTTTGCACATTGCACGAGGCGGCCTCTACGCAAGCAAATTGCATGCCTGGAAAGTCTGTTGATTAGCTGGCACGTTGCTTGCAACCCCTAACGGGCACGCGGTCGCGGCGGCCGCCGCGAGGCTGAAAATGCCTCGTTGCTAGTCATGCGGCGGCTGCGCTGCACGGCATCTTCGGTTTGCCGCGAAATCGCCGGCATTGCGACGGCGGCCGAACGACCGCGACGGTGCAAGGCAGTAGGAACGAGTGCAATGAACAGACCAATCAAGCCGAACGAGATGACGGCCAAGACGCATTTGCTGCAATCGACGCCAGAAACCGTGCATTGGGGCTTTTTTGACGGCAGCCTGGCACCGGCATTGACGATCGACGACGGCGATCGCGTCGTCATCGAATGCGTCACAGGCAATCCGGATCGGCAACCGCCGAAGGAATTGTCATTTCTGCCCGAGCTTGCGGCAATTCATCAGCGTGCCAAGCGCGGCACCGGTAACCATATTTTGACCGGCCCCGTTTACGTGACCGGCGCCGCGGTCGGCGATGTGCTCGAGGTCAAGATTCTCGACATCGCGTTGCGCCAGAACTGGGGGCAGAACGTCTTCCGCCCCTATATGGGGACGATCCCGGAAGACTTTCCGGTCGGCCGCGTGTTCCACATCATGCTCGATGAAGCATCGAACACCGCGACCATGCCGTCGGGCGTGAAGGTGCCGATGGCGCCGTTCTTCGGCCAACTGGCGGTGGCGCCGCCCAAGGCCAACGGCAAGCAGAACAGCAAAGAACCGCGTGAATTCGGCGGAAATCTCGACTGCAAGGATCTCGTTGCAGGCACAACTATCTATCTGCCGGTGTGGAACGAAGGCGCGCTGTTTTCGACCGGCGACGGTCACGCCGCGCAAGGCCACGGCGAAGTCGATGGAACCGCGATCGAGACCTCGCTGAAAGGAACGTTCGAGTTCCATGTGCACAAGGGTCTCGGCTGGAAGCTGCCGCGGGCTGAGACGCCGACGCATTACATCGCCTTCGGCCTCGATCCCGATCTCGACGACGCCGCGCGCATCGCGCTCAAGCAAATGATCGACTGGATCGTCTCCTTGATCGGCATTTCGCGCGATGAAGCCTACGCATTGTGCAGCATTGCCGCCGATCTGCACGTCACGCAGACGGTCAATAACGTCAAAGGCGCGCACTGCATGATTGCCAAATCGATCGTCCAGAAGCCGGCGTAAATTCCAGAGACCAAGGCGAGAGACTAAGGATTATGCAATGAACGACATGACGATGAGCAGTTTCGTGGAGATGGACGATGTGTCCCTCCGCTATGGCGAGGACGGTGACGGCACGCTCGCCCTCGAACATGCCTCGATGCGCGTCACGCGCGGCGAATTCGTCGCCGTGGTCGGGCCCTCGGGCTGCGGCAAGTCGACCCTGATGAAAGTGGTGACCGGTCTGTGGCCGGCGACGCGCGGCGGGGTCATCGTAAATTCGAAGGAAGTCGACCGTCCCTTGAGCATCACCGGCATGGCGTTTCAGAACCCGACATTGCTGCCGTGGCGCACCACGCTCGACAACGTGATGCTGCCGCTCGAAATCGTTCAGCCGCATGCCTCGCAACTCTCGCGTGACCGCAAGAATTACGAAGCCAAGGCGCGCGATTTGCTGCGGCTGGTCGGCCTGCAGGGCTTCGAAAGCAAGTATCCGTGGGAGCTTTCCGGTGGCATGCAGCAGCGCGCCTCGATCTGCCGCGCGCTGATCCACGATCCGGCTTTGCTGATGCTCGATGAGCCGTTCGGCGCGCTCGACATGTTCACGCGCGAGGAACTCTGGCTGGCGATGCAGGATCTCTGGATCGCACGCCGGCCGACCGTGATCCTCGTCACGCACGATCTGCGCGAGGCGGTGTTTTTGGCCGATCGCATCCTCGTGATGAGCGCGCGGCCCGGCCGCATCGTCGCCGAACGCACGGTCGACTTACCCAGGGCGCGCAAGCTCGACATGACCTATGAGCCTTACGCGGTCAATCTGGTTCAGGAATTGCGCAATCACATCAGTTCGGCGCGGGAGGCAGCATGAGCGACATGACCATGGAGAACGTCGCGGTCGGTAAGACCAAGTCGAACGTCAAGCGTCGCCGGCCATTGTCGCGGCGCAAGGAATTTCGCTACGTGCTGCCCTGGCTGGTGATCGCCGCCATGTTCCTGATCTGGCAGCTCTGCGTCGATGGATTCCAGATCGAGGAATTCGTGCTGCCGAGCCCGGCGGCGATCTTCGCCGCGGCATGGGAATTCCATATGCCGATTCTGCAAAGCGCGTGGGAGACGGCGGTGACCACGACCACCGGCTTTGCCTTTGCGATCTTGATCGGCACCGCGGGCGGCGTGCTCATCGGTTCGTCGCCGATCATCTATGCCGGCTTTTATCCGGCCCTGATCGGGTTCAATACGATCCCGAAGGTGGCGGTGGTGCCGATCCTCATCATCTGGTTCGGCGTCGGCCCGATCCCGGCCGTGATCACGTCGTTTATGTTGGCGTTCTTCCCCATCCTGGTCAACGTCGCCACCGGCATCGCCACCGTGGAACCGGAATTGCAGGACGTGCTGCGCGCGCTCGGCGCCAGCCGCTGGCAGGTGATCCGCAAAGTCGGGCTGCCGCGCTCGATGCCCTACTTCTTCGCGTCGCTGAAGGTGGCGATCACGGTGGCCTTCATCGGCTCGATCGTGGCGGAAACCGTCGGCGGCAATAAAGGCATCGGCAGCTTCATGCTGACGGCGTCTTCCCGCTTCGAAGTTCCGCTGGCCTTTGCGGCGTTGCTGGTGACCAGCATCATGGGCATCATCATGTACACCATCACCAGCATCGTCGAGCGCCGCATGACCGGCTGGGCGATGCGCGGACCGAGCGGCGGCATCTCGGTCGCCGCCGGCTGACCCTCGGTCATTTCAGTTGCCACTCAATCCAGGTTCTGGCATAGCCAGATCAACAACCGCGGCGCGCATCATGCGCGCCGACAAGAAGGCGCGTGGGGGAAATCCGCGTGGGGAACGGGAATGCCGGTGAAGCCTAGACGTAAGCCTGTGCGAGCGGGCGACAACAGAATAGTCCGATTGTCGCGCCCGAGCGACCTGCCGGGCAAGAAGATCGGCAGCCCCGAAGTCCGCATCGGCGCCCGCCTGCGTCACGCGCGGCTGTCGAAAGACCTGAGCCTGCGCGAACTCGCCGACGCGGTCGGCTGCTCGGAAAGTTTCGTCTCCAAGATCGAGAACAACAAAGTGCGGCCTTCGATCGCCATGCTGCACCGGCTGAGCCGCGAGCTCGATATCAATATCGGCACGCTGTTCGACGACAACGACGACAGCCAGGATGTGCAGGTGCTGCGCAGCGGCAAGCGGCGCGTCATCAATGTCGATCCGGAATGGCAAGGCAAGGACGTCTCGCTCGAGCAGATCATCCCGCAGCGCGCGGCCTCGCTGCTGCAGGCCAATATCCTGTCGGTGGCGCCTGGCGGCTATAGCGACGGCCTGATCGAACACTCGGGCGAGGAATTCGGCTACATCCTCGACGGCCAGATCGATATGACCGTCGGCAAGGACACCTATCATCTCACCGCCGGCGACTGCATCTTCTTCCGCTCGCCGCTCGCGCACGGCTATCGCAATGTCAGCAAGACGACCGCGAAAGTGCTGTGGGTCAATACGCCGCCGAGCTTCTGAGCAAGATTTCGCATCCAATGGCCCTTGGCTTCGCCGCAAGCCAAGGGCCCTTTTGTGCGCTCAATGCCCGGCGCTATCCTTGCGCCCCGGCATGCCGAGGAAGTTGAGCAGCGTGTGATAGAAGCGGTGCTTGTTCAGCCCGAGATGCGCGATATGCGCCGTGCCCGGCATCACGGTGAACTGCTTGTCGTCGTTCGGCAGCTTGATGAAGAACGACGTCAAATCTTCCATGGTGGCGATGCCGTCATGCGCGCCGCGCAGGATCAGCACCGGCCCCGGCAGCTTCGCGGGATCGACCACCGGCAGCACCGAGCACATGTCGACGAAAGTGCCGGACGGCACCGCGTCGCCATAGGACAATTGCTGGTCCGCCACCGTCTCCGCCACCGCCTTCTCCGAGGTGCCCGGCATGTCGCGGTCGAAAATGCCGACCAGGTTCTCGCGCTTGAGCTTGCGCGTGTTGGACGCGAGATAATCCTTAAGCCCCTCGCGCCGCTTGGCAAGCGTCGGCGAGCCCTCGCCGGTCCACACGAACGCGTCGAGCACGAGCCGCTCAACGCAATCGGGCCGCGCCTGCGCGAAGCTCGCCGCGCGCAAGCCGCCGGACGATTGGCCGTAGAAATGATAACGGCTCTGGCCGGTCTTTTCTTTCAGGATCGGCAGCAGCGCGCCGATGTCGTCGACCGCCATGGCGATGTTCGAATTGCTCGACGTGCGGTCGGAGCGGCCATAGCCTTCGTGATCGAGCGTCCAGACGTCGAAGCCGTGCTCGGCGCAGATGTCCATCATGGAATATTCCGACTCGCGCCCCGGCACGCGCAGATCGTAGCTCGGCAGCGCGCACAGCGATGAGCCATGCACCAAGACCAGCACCGGCTTGCCCTTGGCGCTATCCTTGTATTTGCGCAAGGCAAAGAGCTTCACCGAGCCCTTCATCGGCCAGTATTCTTCGCTCACGATTGTTGACGCCATCACTGTCTCCGTTGCTCGGGTTGGATGATCAAGCCGCATGGCTGCCGACGACCGCCTCGATCGTCTGCGAGATCGCCAGAAGCTGAGAATCGTGGCCGGCGGGCGCGAGCACCTGCAGGCCGATCGGCAATTCCCCGTCGACCTGGATCGGGATCGTCGTGCCGCACAGGCCGTAAAAATTGCCCGGCCGCGTGCAGTGGCCGGCGCGGATGTTCCAGGCCGCCGCCGACTCAAAGCTCGCGACATCGTCGACCGGACAAGGTTGAAAGGGCGCCGCCGGCGTCACCAGCGCATCGATGCCCGGCGGCACAAGGCCCGTCGCGACCGCCGCGCGGTGCCGCGCCCGATATCCGACCAGCGCTTCCGCCGTCATGCCGACGGCGCCCTCGATGCGCGCCGCCGGCACGCGGTCGATGCACTTGCGATTGGCTTCGAAACGTTCGCGCCCGACCAGCGCGGCGAATTCGCCGAACAACAGCGGGCCGAATGACGACATCGCCGACGAGACATCCGGCAAATCGACATCGGCGATATGGCAACCGGCGAGGCGCAGCATGGCCAGCGCCTTGTCGAAACGCGACAGCACCACCGGATCGCAGACTTCGGTGAAATATTGGCGTGGACGGCCAATCCGTAGTGCGCAGGCCGTGAGACCCGGATTCGAGGCCTGCTGGTCAGACGTCGCGCTTTCGAGCGCATCGAAGATCACTGCTGCGTCGTCCGCCGTGCGGGTGAAGACGCCGACGCTGTCCATCGAGGGCGAGAGCGGGAAGACGCCCGCGGTCGACCAGCGCCCCGCCGTCGATTTGTAGCCGAACACACCGCAGAGCGCGGCCGGCAGGCGCACCGACCCGCCGGTGTCGGAACCGACCGAAAACGCGCACAGGCCGGCGCGCATGGCGGCGGCCGAGCCGTGACTCGATCCGCCGCACACGCGCTTGATCGTGGGATCGGCCGGATTCCATGGCATCGGCTTGTCGACATTGATGGTGGCGGCGGCGAACTCGGTCGTCTTGGTGATGCCGAGCACGATGCAGCCGGCGCGCTTGAGCGCACGAATGAACGGGCCTTCGCTTAGCCCGAGGAAACGAATGTCCATGTCGGAGCCGGCGCCGGCCGGCAGCAGGCCGGTGGCGAAAATCTCCTTCACCGCGACCGGCACGCCCATCAGCGGACCGAGGTCGGTTCCCGCCGCCAGAAGACTGTCGATGCCGCGCGCGGCCTTGAGCGCGGCGTCGGCGGTCACCACGCGAAACGTGCCGAGCTTGGCGTCGAGCGCGCGGATGCGCTCGAGATAGGCGAGCGTCACTGCCTCCGCGCTCGTTTCACCACGGCGCAACACTGTGGCGAACTCGCGCAAAGACAGCTTCGCCAGGGGATTCGCGGGCAGTGTCATATTGCGGACAATCCGGACGCGCGCGGCGCGCGCTATGTTGGATGAACGGCGCAGACGAAGAGCATCATCGGCTCCTTGCGGCAGGCCGCTTCCTTGACATTGTCCGGCCCGCTCAAAACGTCATAGCCTGTCTTATTTGTCAAGCGACATGACTATTTGCACCGAACGCGGATGCGGGCGGCCGATGCGAAAAAAAGCGGCAAGCACTGCCGAAAAAGCCCGCAAATTGGCGTTAACTCTACGGCCGCCGTGTCTGGTTCCGACTACACGGGCGTCCGGAACCGGCCAGTTTAGTCATGTTACTTGACAATAAGTCATGAAATGGGTGGCGCGACACTTGGCGCGAGGTTTGCATCGTGGCTGGCGCAAATTCACGTGTGTTGCGGAGACGACAATGCTGTTGATGCCGAACCAGAAGCGTTACGACCATTCCTCGATCGTTCACCGGAAGGACTTTAGCTGGCCGGACGGCAAGCGTCTCGCATTCTATATCGCGCTCAACATCGAGCACTTCGCCTTCATGACCGGCCGCGGCATGGACCCGACCAATCGCGGCGCGGCGCCCTCCACCCGCAACTATGCCTGGCGCGACTACGGTAACCGCGTCGGCATCTGGCGCGTGTTCGCCGCGCTCGACGAATTGAAACTGCCGGCCTCGATCCTGCTCAACAGCGAAGTGGCCGAGCTTTATCCCGACCTCGTCGCCAAGATCAAAGAGCGCGGCGACGACGTGCTCGGCCACGGCCGCACCAATGGCGAGACCATGGGCGGGCGCTGGGAACTCGACGAGAAGCGCATCATCGACGATGTCACCACCGGCATCGAGAAATATTGCGGCGTGCGGCCGACCGGCTGGATGGGTCCGGGCGCGCAGGAGTCCGGCATCACGCCCGATTTGCTCAAGGAAGCCGGCTACACCCATCTGCTCGACTGGCCGATGGATGATCAGCCGTTGTGGATGCGCACGCGCTCCGGCCCGATCCTGTCGGTGCCCTACCCGCTCGAACCGCTGAACGACGCCGGCACGCTGGTCGGACGCGACCATACCGGGCGCGAATTCGCCGACATGATCGTCGACGCCTTCGAGGAGATGCTCGAGCAATCCGAGGATCAGCCGCTTGTGTTCGCGCTCTCGCTGCATGGCTTCATCGTCGGCCAGCCGGCGCGCATGCGGCCGCTGCGCAAGGCGCTCAAGCACTGCGCCGAACATCCGAAGAAGGACAAGGTCTGGTACACGCGCGCCGGCGAAATCGCCGACTACTGCTTCAAGCTGCCGCCGGGCACGCTGCTCGGAAGCTGAGTGCGGGCCGCTCGCAGATCGTCCTGTGTTTGGTGACGATGCCCAGTCCACCGCTCATTCCCGCGAAAGCGGGAATCCAGTTCTTTGTTGGGCAAAGACTGGGTCCCCGCTTCCGCGGGGACGAACGGACGTTGAAGCGGCCAATTCGTAACTCGTTCTCGATCAAAGGAATCACAGCATGAATGCGATGCTTGCCGCCAGGCAGGAGGCGCCGCAAACGCACCATCTCCGCTCGATCCCGGAGACGGTGCATTGGGGCTATCTCGATCCCACGCTCAAGCCCGTTCTCACGATCAATTCCGGCGACACGGTCGTCATCGACACCGTGTCCGGCAATCCGCCGATGATGCCGGCCAAGGATTCCGGCTACAACATCCTGCCGGAACATTTGGAGATCCATCAGAAGGTCAAGCAGGGCTCCGGCAATCACATCTTCACTGGCCCGGTCTATGTCGAGGATGCCGAGCCGGGCGATGTGCTGGAAGTGCGCATCCAGGAGATCGCGCTGCGGCAGAACTGGGGTTGGAATTCGTTTCGCGGTCTGGTCGGCACGCTGCCGGAGGACTTTCCCTATCAGCGCATCATCCAGCTCGCCATCGACCGCGAGGCCATGACGGCGACCATGCCCTGGGGCATGAAGATTCCGATCCGGCCGTTTTTCGGGCAACTGGCGGTCGCGCCGCGCCCGGAATACGGCCGGCAGAACAGCAAGGAGCCGCGCGAATTCGGCGGCAACCTCGACTGCAAGGAATTGATCGCCGGCAGCACGATCTATCTGCCGGTGTGGACCAAGGGCGCGCTGTTCTCCACCGGCGATGGCCATGCCGTGCAGGGCGATGGCGAAGTGTGCGGCACGGCAATCGAGACCGCGCTCACCGGCACGTTCCAGTTCATCGTGCGCAAGGATCTTGCTTGGCGCATGCCGCGCGCGGAATCGCCGACGCATTTCATCACGCTCGGCCTCGACGTCGATCTCGACGACGCGGCGGCGCAGGCGCTGCGCGCGATGATCGACTGGCTCACCGAGAAGCTCGGCATCGCCAAGGCCGACGCCTATTCACTGGCGAGCTTCGCGGTCGACCTGCACGTGACGCAGACCGTGAACAACGTGAAGGGCGTGCACGCGATGATCGACAAGTCGCTGTTGCAGCAGGGCTAGCGCCCTCACGCCCCGCGCAGCCGCAGGATCCGCCTCGCCTCATCCGGCGAGGCGGGGCGCTCGCCCAGCCGCTCGACAATCTCGATCGCCTTGGTGACCAGGGCCGCGTTGCTCGGCGCCAATACGCCACGCGCCAGATAGAGATTGTCCTCCAGCCCCACCCGCACATGGCCGCCGAGCAGCACGGCTTGCGCGACCATCGGAAACTGCATCGAGCCGATGCCGAAACCGGCCCAGACACAGTCGTCGGGCAAGTGGTCGCGCATCGCCATCATGGTTTCCGGCGTCGCCGGCGCCCCCCACGGAATGCCGAGACAGAGCTGGAACAAAGGCGGCGGCTCGATCAGGCCGCTCTCGATGAGATGGCGCGCGAGCCGGATGTGCCCGATCTCGAACACTTCCATCTCGGGCTTGGCGCCGCTCTGCTTGATCGCCGCGGCCATCGCGCGCAGGTGGCTCGGCGTGTTGACGAAGACGTGTTCGCCGAAATTCATGCTGCCGACATCGAGGCTGCATACTTCCGGCGTGAGCTTCTCGATGTGCGCGACGCGCGCGGGCCAGGGCGTCATGGTGGTGCCCGGACCGCCTTTACCGGGGTCGGGCTCGCCCGGCACATAGCGGGCGCCGGCGCCGGTCGTCAGGTTGATGATGACGTCGATGCCGGCCGCGCGGATGCGGCTCACCGTTTCATCGTATAGTTCGAAGCGCATGCTCGGTGCGCCGGTTTGCGGCTCGCGCACGTGGATGTGCACGATCGCGGCGCCCGCCTTCGCCGCCTCGACCGCGGAGGTGGCGATCTGTTCGGGCGTGACCGGCACGGCCGGGTTTTTCCCAGTGAGCGGCGCGCCGCCGGTCAAAGCACAGGTAATGATGACGGGTCGGCTCACAAGCGGCTCCTATTGTGAAATCTTGATACCGGACTCTTTGACGACCTTGCTCCAATGCGCCGTTTGCGAGGCGATCAGTTCGCCGAACGCCTCCGGCGTTCCGCCGGCCGGCTCGGCGCCGATCTTAGCAAGTGCCGCGCGGACCTCTGGGGTCGCAAGCGCCTTGTTCACCGCCATGTTGATGCGGGCGACAATAGGCTGCGGTGTTCCGGCTTTCACGGCCAGTCCGACCCAGTCCATCGCGACCAGTCCAGGATGTCCCTGCTCGCCGACGGTCGGGATGTCGGGCAAGGCCGCGACCCGATGCGGCGCAGTGACCGCAATGGCGTGCAGCTTGCCGGCGTTGATCAGGCCGACGACGGGTAAGGTGGTGATGAACATGAACTGATTGGTGCCGTTCATCAGGTCGCCGATGGCCTGCGGCATGCGGGCGTAAGGCACGTGCACCGCGCTAACGCCTTCGCGCAGCTTGAACATTTCGCCGACCAGATGCGCCGGACTGCCGAAGCCGCCGGAGGAAAAGGTCATCTTCCCGGGGTTTTGCTTGAGCAGGGTAACGAGGTCGCCGATCTTGTGCACCGGCGACGAGGGCGGCACCACCAGGACGTTGTATGACGTGGTCAGCCGCACCACCGGCGCGAAATCCTTCTCCAGCGAAAACGGCATCCGCTCGAGCAGCGCGGGCGCGGCGGTGACCGGCATCGAGAAGCCATAAACCGTATAGCCGTCGGCCGGCCGGCGAAGCACTTCGTTGCCGGCGATGGTTTGTGAGGCGCCCTGCTTGTTCTCGGGCACGACCGTCCAATGTTCGTCGCGCCCAAGCGCATCGGCGATCACGCGCATGATGATGTCGGGCGGCGTGCCGGGGCCGGACGAAATGTAAAAATGGATCGGCCGGTCCGGATAGTTTTGCGCCGCCGCCGGCAACGAAAGGGCGGCAGCCCCGGCAAGAAGTGCGAAGGCAGTCAGTCTGGCGAAGCCCCGGCGCATGATGATCCTCCCGCGATCGTTATGATTTCAACCGTGTTGTCGAGCGTGCATTTTCATTTAAGCCATTGCAGCGTGAAAAGCGTGAGCGACGGAAACAAAGCGAGCAGCGCCAGCCGCACGATGTCGGCCGCCAGGAACGGCATGATGCCGCGATAGATCGTGCCGAGCTTGATGTCCTTGCGCATGCCGTGGATGACGAACACGTTCAAGCCGATCGGCGGCGAGATCATCGCGATCTCGACCACGATCACGTTGATGATTCCCCACCACACCAGGTCGTAACCGAAGTGCTTGATGATCGGCAGCACGAAAGGCAGCGTGATCACAATGGCGGCGACCTCATCGAAGATCGCCCCGAGAATGAGATACATGATCAACAGCAGCAGAATGACCATGCCGCCGGAAAGATGGAGATCCGTGATTGCCTCGATCAGCCGGTCGGGCGCGTGCGCGACCGACATGAAGTAGGAGAAAATCGAGGCGCCGATCAACATCACATAGATCATCAGCGTGGTCGCCGCCGACTCGACCAGCACGTCGAGGAACTCGCGCAGGCCGAGCCGGCCACGCAGAATGGCGAAGGCAAGCGCGATGGTGACGCCGACCGCGGCGGCCTCGTTGACGGTGAACACACCGGTATAGATGCCGCCCAGCACGACCGTCGCGAGGAACAGCACGCCCCAATTCGCCTTGATCACTTTCCATCGCTCCGGCCACGGCATGCGCTCGCCGGCCGGACCTGCCTTCGGATTCAAGCGCACATAAATCGCCGCCGCGATCAAATAGAACGCGATGGCCATGATCGCCGGGACGATGGCGGCGATGAACATGTGGACGATGAACTGCTCGGTCAGGATCGCGTAGATGACCATGATCGAGGACGGCGGCACGATGATGCCGAGCGTGCCGCCGGCGGCGATCGATCCGGCCGCCAACGCGGGCGAGTAACCACGACGCAGCATCTCCGGCAGCGCGACGCGGCCGAAGGTGGCGGTGGTCGCGATGGCCGAACCGCAGACCGCGCCGAAGCCGCCGCAGCCGCCGATGGTGGCGAGCGCCAATCCGCCACGGCGATGACCGATGAACGCATAGGCGAGATTGTACACGTCGGACGGCAAGCCGGCGGCGCCCGCCAGGCTTCCCATCAAGAGGAACAGCGGAATGACCGCGAGATCGAGATTGGTAAAGACGGAGGCCGGCTCGCTCGCCAACAGGCTCAGCGCCGGATCGAGGCCGACGATGCTGGCAAAGCCGACCGCGCCGACCGTCCCCATGGCGATGCCGATCGGCACATGCAGCACGATCAGCAGAAACATCGCCGCAAAGCCGATCAGCGCGATGGTGAAGGGATCATACATCGGCCGACTCCGGCCGGATCGCGCGCGCGATATCGAACGCCACCACCGCGCCCTGCACCGGGACGCTGACCAAAAGCAGCACCGTCGCGATCCACCAGGCCGGCGCGACCGGCAGCTTCAGCACCCAGGTGGTTTGCCCCGACGTGGTGATCTCGATGCTGTACGGAATGAAACGCAGCGCGACCACCGTGACGAAGGCCAGCGTCACCAGGCCGCCGAAGGCATCGAGCGCGGCTTTCCAGCGCGGCCCCAGCATATTGCCGAAGAACTCGACGGTGATGTTCTGCTTTTCAGCGAGATTGGCCGGCAGGCAGGCGGCGATCACCACCGCCATCATGATCGCGCTGACATCGTTGACGCCGTAGAGCGGCGCGCTGAACAACCAGCGCGACAGAATGTCGACCGTTGTCATCACGGCGAGCAGCAGCAGGCCGAGAAAGCCGATGAGCGCCATCACGCGCGTCGCCTGCCGCATCAGCGTCCAATAGCGAGGGGGTTCGGTCATCGCGCAGCTCTCGTTGAAATCGGTGCCCGTGGCCTCACACGTTCTCGGCCGCGATCGGATTGCTCAACGTGCCGACCTGCGAAATCTCCACCTCCACCGTATCGCCGGGCCGCATGAACAGCGGCGGATTGCGCTTGAAGCCGACGCCACCCGGGGTGCCGGTGACGATCACGTCGCCCGGGATCAGCTCGGTCCAGGTCGAAACGTAAGCGACGATCTCGGGAATGGTGAAGATCAAGAGATCGAGCGAGGTGCTCTGCACCGTCTCGCCGTTGAGCCGCGTGACGAGCGTGAGCACGGTCGGGTCCGGAATTTCGTCGGCGGTCACCAGCCACGGCCCGAACGCGCCGGTGCCGGGGAAATTCTTGCCCGGCGTCCATTGATGGGTATGGCGCTGCCAGTCGCGGATCGAACCGTCGTTGTAGCAAGAGTAGCCGGCGACGTAATCGAGCGCGCGTTCTTGCGGGATATTGCGGCCACGGCGGCCGATCACCACGGCAAGCTCGCCCTCGTAATCGAATTGCGCGGAGACAGCGGGGCAGATCATCGGCGCCCGGTGGCCGACTTGGCTCGCGGCCAATCGCAAGAAGATCGCCGGCCTTTCCGATTCGGTGCGACCCGTCTCCGCGACATGCGAGCGATAGTTCAGGCCGACACAGATGATCTTATCCGGGTTCGGGATCACGGGCAGGAACTGCACCGCGTCGAGCGGTATATCGGCCTCTCGCTCGCGCAACTCGCCCAGCAGGGCGGGGCCGGCCGCAAGCAAAGCGCGCAGATCGGGATATTGCCGGCCGATCATGGCGCCGACATCGAGCAGCTTGTCGCCCTTGATCAGCCCGAATGTCGAACGTGCGTCGATCGTGACGCTGGCAAGCCGCATCGAACGTCTCCCCGCCAACTGTTTCTCTTTGTTGCAACTGATTATGATTGACAGCGGCGAACCGGCGCAAAATGATCCGCAGACCTGTTCACTAGGCGGACGGATTGGCGGGATGGCGTCTTTCGGCAGCGTGCGGTCGCTGGAGCGGGGCCTCAAGATTTTGGAGGCGCTGAACCGCTGCCATGGCGCCAAGGCGCAGCAGATCGCGCGCATGGTCGACCTGCCGCGCCCGACCACCTACCGTCTCTTGGAGACGCTCGACGCGCTCGGCTATATCGCGCGCAGCAAATCCGACGACGGCTGGCACCTCACGCCGCAAATCAAAATGCTGAGCGCCGGGTTCCACGATGACGTCTGGATCGCCCGCGTCGCGGCGCCGGTGGTGCACGAACTCGGCAAGGAAGTGCTGTGGCCGGTCGACCTGGTCACGTACCAGAACGCCACCATGATCATCCGGGAAACCACGCATGTGGAGAGCCCGTTCTCGATCGACCGCGGCATGGCGGGCAGCCATTTGCCGATCCTCGGGACTTCGGGCGGGCGGGCTTATCTGTCGTTCTGCCCGGAACGGGAACGCGCGCTGATCCTGCAACGCCTGCGCCGTTCCGACGAGCCGTACGATGCGCTGGCGCGCGATAAGACCTTCGTCACGCGCTTGGTCGAAGAAACGCGCCGCGTGGGTTACGGCTCGCGCAGCGAGGGTTTCAATCCGCATACCGCCAGCATCTCGATGCCGATTCGTCAGGGCGAACGGGTGCTGGCCTGCGTCAGCATCATCTGGATCGCGCGCGCGCTCAGTTTCGCCGACGCGGTCGCGCGCAATTTGCCGCCGCTGCGCAAGGCCATTGGGCAGATCGAGGCGCAGCTCCAGGGCCTCGACGCGGCCGTTGTGTGAGTGATCACGAATGCCGCGCGTCAGGCCGACAGGCGCGCCGCCGCCGTTGGGTTGAGCACCGCCTCGAAGCGCGCGGCGAAGCCCGCCTCGTCATTGGCATCGAAGGCGCCGGCGACGTAACGGTCGGGGCGCACCAGAAGAACCTGATCGCGATGCGCCAGCAACGGCTGGTGCAAGCCGTCGAGCGGCGTCGCCGCGATGACGCCCGTGTGATCGCCGCCCGGCGCCGCGTTGAGATAGACCCGCGCCGGCGCGAGCTTGCGCCAGAGCGGATGCGTCAAGCGGCGCAAGGTTTCCGCGCCCGCCGCGTGCTGTGCAATCAGCGCGAAGCCGGAGCCGAGCAGCGCGTCGAGCTTGCAACGGCCTTCTCGCGCTGTGACCTCGGGCTGCGGCAGCATTTCGCCGACCAGCGAAGCCGGATAAGGCTGCGCGTCGATGTCGACGAATAGCCCGCTGGCATAGCGCGGCTTGGGCTTGAACTTCATTTGCAGGAAATAATCACGCGCGCCCGGGAACGCCTCCAGCATCTTCAAAAGCATGGCGCGCAGCGCCGCCTGTTCCTCGCCCTTCGGCATGACGATCTGGCCCATGGCGACGGCGAGCTGGATCATCGACCAGGCCGGATCGCGCCGCTCTTCGTCATAGCTGTCGAGGATCGCTTCGGTTGCGAAGCCGCGCAGCACCGCGGCGAGCTTCCAGGCGACGTTATGCGCGTCGCGCAGGCCCGCGTTCATGCCCTGGCCGGCAAACGGCGGCGTCAAGTGGGCGGCATCGCCCAGCAGCAGCACGCGGCCGCTGCGCAGCCGGTCCGCGATGCGGGCGTGGAAGCGATAGACCGCGCGGCGCAGCACCTGCGCGGGCTCGAAGCTGCGGTGCGGCGTCAGCAGGCGCGCGAGCGCCGCGTCGGTCAGCATCTCGTCGGCGGTCTCGCCGTCGTGCAGCATGAATTCGTAGCGGCGGCCGCCGCGCGGCGCCGGCACGCTGACGCTGGGACGCGCGGTGGAGCAGAAGAAACGCGTGTAATTGGCGCGATCGTCGTCGTCGCTGAGATCGAGCACGATCCAGTCCTGCGCATAGGTGCTGCCGGCAAAGCCGATGCCGAGCCGTTCGCGCACCGGGCTGCGGCCGCCGTCGCAGGCGAGCAGCCAGTCGCAACGGATGGTGACGGGACCGTCGGGCGAACGGCAAGACACGGTGACGCCTTGCGCGTCCGGCGCGATGCCGGTCACCTCCCAGCCGAAGCGCAGATCGGCGGCGGGAAAGCGCGCGAGATTGTCGACCAGCGCGCGTTCGAGCTCGGGCTGGTACATGAAATGCCGCTTGGCGAAGCCGTAGGTGCGCGGCCCCGCGCCCACCACGCCGAAACATTCGCCGGCGTCGTCGTAATAGCGCGCGCCGTCGCCTTCGATGGTGCCGGCGAGATAGGCGTCGGCGCCGAAGGCCTGCAGCGTGCGCGCGCCCTCGTCGTCGAGCACGATCGCGCGCGGGTGGTTCACGGTCTGCGCATTGCGCTCGAGCACGAGCGTCCCGATGCCCTCCTGCCCGAGCAGATTGGCGGCGGCGAGGCCCACCGGCCCGGCGCCCACGACGAGGATCGGAACATGCAGATGTTGGGTCATGCGATCATTACCGGTCACGGGAAGCGGGCGGCCCGGCCGGCGGGCCGCCCGGTAGGGGCTATTTGCCGGCTTCGACCGCGGCAACCTCGTCGCGCAGCGCTTGCAGCAGCTTGTCGCCGTTCGGCGTCGACTTCTTCCAGTCCGTGTAGACCGGCTCGATCGCGGCGCGCCAGGGCTTCTGCTGCTCCTTGTCCAGAATCAAGACGGTGTGGTCCTTGCTGGCTTTGACCTTGGCGAACACCGCGTCATTGTTTTTGTCGAACATGGTGCCGAACAGCTTGGAGAAGGCTTCGCCCGAATTCTTGTCGATCGCCGCCTTCGCCTCCGGCGGCAGGCTGGCATATTTCTGCTTGTTCATGATGACCATCAGTGACAGCGAGCCGAGCGGCGCCACGATGTGAGACTTGGTGACGTCGAGCGCGCGGAACGTTTGCAGCGAATTCCATTCGTTCAGCGTTCCGTCGATCAGGCCGCGCGACAGCGATTCCGCGAGCTGCGGTCCGGTGATGCCGCCGATCGGCACGCCGCCGAGGCTCTTGATGACGTTCAGCAGCACCGGGCCGCCGCCGCGGAATTTGTGATCCTTGAGGTCGGCAAGGTCGTGCGCCGGATACGTCGTGTTGATGACGGACGGCGCCGAGGTACAGACACAGAGCGGCTTGATCTCGTCGAAGCCGCCGCCCTTCCAGAGACCTTTTTCATACATGCGCCAGCTCGCGACCGAGCCGACATAGGCGTTCGGCACGACGAAGGGAAGCTCGACCGAGGTCGTCTGGTCGAAGCGGCCGGGAGTATAGCCCGGCACGATCCAGGCGATGTCGGCGACGCCGTTCATCACCAGCTTCATCTGCGAGGCCGGATCGCGTCCGAGCGTGCCGCCCGCGAACATCTCGATCTTCAGCGTACCTTTGGAGTCCGCGGTGACGCGTTCCGCCCACGGCGTCAGGATTTCCTTGGTGATGAAGGCCTGCGGCGGCTCGAAGCTGGAAAAGCGCAGCGTCACCGGCGCGGCGGACGCGTCGAGTGCCGAGGCGACAAGCGCGAATGCGAGTGCCGCGGCAGTGCAAAGCGGGCGGGCGGACATGGTTTTCTCCCTCTTGGCGATGACGGCTGATGCCGTTCGGTTGGTTCTGCGATCAGCATGGCCGTGGCCGGCGCGGACGGACAACGGTCGTGGCGAGAATGTCCGCACAGTGGACGGAGTTGCCGGCGGCTTTGCCGCGCGCCGCGACGCGAGGGACACTTGGATGTCGAATAATGGCGTGCCGGTCAACGCGCCGCGGGTCAGGAGGAACGATATGGAATTGCAGTCACTCGGTTATATCGGGCTGCGCGCCGCGAACGGCGTGGCGGATTGGGCCGACTACGGCGGGCGATTCCTCGGCCTGCAACTGGTTGACCGATCGACGTCGAACCTGACATTCCGGATGGACGATCGCCGGCAGCGCCTCATCGTCACCGCCGAGGACTTCGGCTCGCCCGCTTTGTTCGGCTGGGAGGTCGCCGACGCGGCGGCGCTCGACCGCGTGGCGGCGCGGCTCGAAAGCGCGGGCGTGAAAGTCGAGCGTCTGTCGGCGGCGGTCGCCGGCCAGCGACGCGTCACCGCGGCCATCGCCTTTGCCGATCCGGCCGGCAATCGGCTCGAGGTCTTCCACGGCGCGGAGGTCGCGAGCGATCCGTTCAAGCCGGGCCGCAATATTTCAGGTTTCCGCACCGGCCCGCTCGGCATGGGCCATGCCGTGCTCAACGTCGAAAGCCTCGACGCCGCGCTGCCGTTCTACACCGACATTCTCGGCATGCGCGTGAGCGACTATTTCACCGTGCCGTATCGCGCCTATTTCTTTCACGTCAATCCGCGTCATCACAGCTTCGCGCTGATCGAGACCGGCAAGAACACAATCCATCACCTGATGATGGAGCTGTGCATGATCGACGATGTCGGACAGGGCTACGACCTCGCGCTGCGCGAGCCCGGCCGCATCGCGACCACGATCGGGCGGCACATCAACGACCAGATGTTCTCGTTCTATGCGCGCACGCCATCGGATTTCTTCGTCGAGTACGGCTGGGGCGGCCGCTCGATCGACCCGGACAATTGGACGCCGGAAGAGATCACCTACGGCGCCAGCCTCTGGGGCCACGACCGCGATTGGCTCGATGCGGAGCGGCTCGCGGCCGCGACCGCGCTGAAATTGAAAGGGGCCGAGATCGGCTTGCGCGCGCCTGTCAATGTCATGGACGGCAATTACACCCGAGCCTCGACTGCGTGCCCGTGGTGGGACAGCATGCAGCGGCACGGCTGAAGCACCTAAACAACGAAAAAACATCGGCAGGAAACGCATATGAGCCTCACGCTCTATCATAACGATATGTCGGTTTGCGCCGCCAAGGTGCGCATGGCGCTGGCGGAAAAGGGCGTCCCATGGGAGGGCGTGCACCTGAACCTGCGCGCGGGCGATTCGCAGAAGCCGGAATACGTGAAGCTCAACCCGAACAAAGTCGTGCCGACGCTGGTGCACGATGGCTATCCGGTCATCGAGTCGAACGTGATCTGCGAATATATCGAGGATGTGTGGCCCGACGCGCCATTGCGCCCGAGCGGCGCGCGCGATCGCGCGCAAATGCGGCTCTGGATGAAGCAGCTCGACGAGACGCTGCACGCGGCGACCGGCACGGTCAGCACTTGCGTCGCGTTCCGCTTTCAGCATCTCAAGCGCGATCCGGAAGAACTGAAAGCCTGGTTCGCGGGGCTCGATCCCGCGCGCTATGAGCGGACCAAGGCGGCGGTCGAGCTCGGCATCGAGGCGCCGCAGTTCGCAGCCGCCATCCAGCGCATCGAAAAGATGGCGGCCGACATGGACACCTCGCTTGCGCGTGGACCGTGGCTGGCGGGCGAGCAATTCTCGCTCGCCGACATCGCCTATGCGTCCTACATGGCCCGCTTCGAGCATCTCGGCATCGACCGCTCGATCGCGAACCGCCCGCGCGTGCGCGACTGGCGCGCCCGCCTATTCGCGCGGCCGAGCTATAAATCGGGCGTCGCCGATTGGTTCAACCCGAATTATCTCGAAATCTTCCAGGCGCAGCGTGGCGCCGCCGCGACCAAGGTCGATTCCATTCTGGCGAACGCCTAACGCGTCGAGGAAGCGCTCAGCCGCCTACTCAGCACCGCTCAATCACCGTGGCAATGCCTTGGCCGACGCCGACGCAAAGCGCGACCAGGGCGTAGCGTCCGCCCGTTCGCTGCAATTGCCGCGCGGCGGTGAGCGCAAGCCGCGCGCCCGAGGCGCCCAAGGGATGGCCCACGGTGATAGCGCCGCCATTGGGATTGACGCGCTTGTCGTTGAACGCAATCTCGAGCCCCTTCAAACAGGCCAGGACCTGCGCGGCGAAGGCTTCGTTGATCTCGATGACATCGACATCGGAAAGCGCAATGCCGGCGCGTTGAAGCGCTTTCTTGGCCGCCGGCACCGGGCCGATGCCCATGATGCGTGGGGGCACGCCGACCACCGCGCTCGCCAGGATGCGTGCCAGCGGTTTGGCGCCGGTCTTCTCGCCGATCGTGCGATTGCCGAGAACCACGACGGCGGCGCCGTCATTGATGCCGGACGCATTGCCCGCCGTGGTGACGCCGCCGGCGTTGAGCGCGCGCAGCTTGCCGAGGGTCTCCAGGCTGGTCGTCGGTCGCGGAAATTCGTCGTCCGTCACCAATGCGGCCGGACCTTTGCGCTTGGACGCGGCCGCGACCGGAACGATCTCCTCGGCAAAAAATCCGTCGGCGGCGGCAACCGCGTATTTCTGCTGCGAGGCAAGCGCGAATTGGTCGCAATCCTCGCGAGTGATCTGATAGTCGACCGCCAGATTGTCCGCGGTCTGCGCCAGATTGTCGTCGCCAAATTCCGCGATAAGGCGCGGATTGGGAAAGCGCGCGCCGACGGTTGAATCGAAAACTTCCATCTCCCGGCTGAACGCGGCCGGCGCCTTGCCCACCACGAAGGGCGAGCGACTCATGCTTTCCACGCCGCCGGTGATGAACAATTCGCCCTCGCCGCTCGTCAGCGCATGCGAAGCGGCGACGATGGCGCCGAGGCCGCTGCCGCAATTGCGTTGCAGGACCGTGCCGCCGATCTCGATCGGCAGCCCGGCCAGCAGCCCGGCATGACGCGCCACGCAACGGCTATCCTCGCCGCCCTGGTTACCGCAGCCGACCACGACGTCCTCGAATTGCTCGACCGCAAACGGCGAGCGCTTCACCACGGCGCGGATGACATCGGCCAAGAGATCGTCCGGCCGATTGCCGGCCAGCGCGCCGGCGCGATTGCCGAAGGGGCTGCGCAGTCCATCGTAGATATAGGCATCAAGCATGGTCTTGTTCCCGTTCATGCGAGGAAAGGGCCCGCTCGTGAAAGCAGGCCCAGCCCTCAAAATCAGCCGCTCGACAGTCGCAGCTCACTTGATCAGGCCGAGCTGCTTCAGCGTCTTGTCGTACTGCGCCCGCTGCTTGGCCATCAGCGCCACCGTCTGCTCGTGATCGAGAAATTCGGTGCGCCAGAAATTCGCCGCCGCCACTTCAGGCCATTCCGAACTCTTCAGCACGGCCTGCATTTCGTCTTCCCAGAACTTTACCTGGCCGGGCGACAGACCCTTGGGACCGAGAATGCCGCGCCAGGCCGACCACACGACATTGTGGCCCAGTTCCTTCCAAGTCGGGACCGAAGCGAGCAAGCCGGTCAGCCGATGTTCGCCGGCAACGGCCACGATCTTCAGATCGCCAGCCTCGTTATGCTTGGCGAAGCTCGCGCATCCGCTCACCGCCACATCGGTGTGCTCGCCGAGCAGAGCCGCCACCGCCTTGCCGCCGCTGCTGAACACCGTGGAGCGCACCTTGGTGATATCGGAGCCGAGCTCGTCGGCCAGCACCGCCATGGCGACATGCCACTGATTGCCGGCCGCCACCGCGAAACCGAAGCGAAGCTCGCCGGGATCCTTCTTCAAGGCGTTGACGAGATCTTCGGCGCTCTTGATCTTGCCTTTCGGATTGACCGCGAAGCAGCCGTCCTCGAACACCATGGTCGAAATCATGGTCAGCTTGTCGTAGGTGACGGGCGAGGTGCCGAGCACATCGTCGGTGATCAGGTTGGGCGAGAAGATCGACAGCTTGGTCATGTCCTTGGGGTAACGATTGATCGTCGCCCAGGCCACCGCGCCGCCGCCGCCCGGCCGATAGGTGATGTTGAGCGGCACATCGAGCAGCTTTTGCTTTTCGATCACGCCCTGGATGGCGCGCGCCATGCGGTCGTAGCCGCCGCCCGGATTGGCGCCGACGAAGATCTCCACCGGCGAAGTCGGCTTCACGGCATCGACAGCGAGCGACGGCGCGGTGGACAGCGCCGCAAGCAGGGTTCCCGCCGCCCCGGCGAGCAGCGAAATTCTGACCGAATTCGAAAACATCGCGTTTCTCCCTTAGTTCTTTGCCTAGTTCTTTGCCTTAATTCTTTGCCTCGGCACGTTCCAAAGCGGCCGCCGCCTTTTCCTTTTCCGCCAGCATGGTCTGCGGCTTGAGCTGCTTGAGCTGCCGGATGAGCATGGGCGCGATCACGCACAGCACGCTCAAAACGATGAAGGTCAGCGACATCGGCCGCGTGAAGAAGGCGGTCCAATCGCCGGCGAACAGGGTCAGCGATTGCCGCAGCGACTGCTCCAGCGTGTGGCTGAGCACGAGGCCGAGGATCATCGGCGTCGTCGGGATGTTGCGCTTGCGCATCAGATAGCCGAGCACGCCGAAGCCGAGCGCGATCCAGACGTCGAACATGCTGTTGGCGATGCCATAAGCGCCCGTGATCGCGAGCACGCCGATCAGCGCCAGCATGAGCTGGATCGGAATCTTGAGCAGACGCACCCACAGGCCGATCAGCGGGATGTTGAGAATGACAAGGAATACATTGCCGACATAAAGGCTGGC
>DASZQT010000316.1:0-18151 GCA_035549515.1 Pseudolabrys sp.
GCCTTTTTCGTAAGCGCCCGGATAGCCCTTGGCCGCCATCACCACGGTGAGCGCGGCGTCCGCATACCAGCGCAGATCGAAATTCTTGAGTTGCCCGTCGCAGGCGGCCATCAGCGCCGGCACCAGGTCCGACATCAGCCGTAGCATCAACACCTGGCATTCCGGATCGCCGAAGCGGACATTGTATTCGATGAGCTGAGGACCATCCTCGGCGATCATCAGCCCGGCGAACAGCACGCCCTTGAACGGCGCGCCAATGACTTTAAGCGCGCGCACGGTCGGCAGCACGATCTCGTCCATCACGCGCTGGTTCATTTCCGCGGTCATCACCGGGGCGGGCGAATAGGCCCCCATGCCGCCGGTGTTGGGTCCCTTGTCGCCGTCGCCGACGCGCTTGTGGTCCTGCGCCGAGCCGAGCGGGATCGCGGTCTCACCGTCGCACAGCGCGAAGAACGAAGCCTCCTCGCCGACGAGGCAATCTTCGATCACGATCTCCCAGGCGGGCGCGCCCAGCCCGCCGCCGAACATCATGTCGATGGCGGCTTCCGCTTCGGCGACCGTCTCGGCCACCACCACGCCCTTGCCGGCGGCGAGCCCATCCGCCTTCACCACGATCGGCGCGCCATGCGCACGCACATAGTCCTTGGCGGGCCCGGCCTGCTTGAAGCGGCGGTAGGCCGCGGTCGGGATGTTGTTGGCCTTGCACAGGTCCTTGGTGAAGCCCTTGGAGCCTTCCAGCCGCGCCGCCCATTTGTTGGGGCCGAAGGCCTTGATGCCGGCGGCTTCCAGATCGTCGACGATGCCGGCGCAGAGCGGCGCCTCCGGGCCGACCACCACGAGGTCGATCTTCTTTTCATGGCAGAACGCGATCACCGCCTTGTGGTCGGCGATGTCGAGCGCGACGCATTCGGCCTCCTGCGCGATGCCGGCATTGCCGGGCGCGCAGTAGAGCGTGCTGGTGAGCGGGCTCGCCGCGATTTTCCAGGCCAGCGCGTGTTCGCGCCCGCCCGAGCCCAGGATGAGGATGTTCATTGCGCCTAAGGTCCGTCCGCTGTGGCTCCCGGGTTAGCGGGCGCGCTGGCATCGGACAAGGGGGCGCGGGCGGCTGTGGACAGGCACCATGCGCGGTCGCTGTGTCAGTCGCCGAGCGAAAAATGCGGGTGGGCGGTGCGCTCTTCCACGTGGTGGATGTAGTCGGCCACGGTTTCGTGGTCGTGGATATGGCCGATGCCGTGGAACCGCAGTTCCTCGTGGCAGGTCGGGCAGACCACGCGGTCGCCGTGCGCCACCCGGTTAATGCGCTCGTGGAAAGTGGTCCGGCATTCCGGGCAGCGCACCCGGACCCGGATGTTCTCGACCTCGTGTTCCTGCGGATTGCTCATGGCCGTCGCCCTCCGCCCTGAGGATGGGCCAAAAGGATTGACGGCGGGTTGCCGGGGTTTTCGCCCGCGGCGTCAGGTCGTATAGGGGGGCATGGCCGGCCGCAGAATCACCGCCGACGAGGACGTGCGCCCCGAAACCGCAGTCCCGCGCGGCAATATCGCCGAATGGACCGTTTCGGAACTCTCGGCCGCGCTCAAGCGCACGGTCGAGGACGCCTATGGCTTCGTGCGCGTGCGCGGCGAGGTCTCGGGCTTCAAGGGCCCGTCGCCCTCCGGCCACTGCTATTTCCGCCTCAAGGACGACAAGGCGGTGCTCGAGGGGGTGATCTGGAAGGGCACCTACGGCCGCATGCGCGTCAAGCCCGAGGAGGGACTCGACGTCATCGCCTCCGGGCGGCTCACCACCTTCCCCGGTTCCTCGAAATACCAGATCGTCATCGACTCACTCGAGCCCGCCGGCATCGGCGCGCTGATGAAGCTCCTGGAGGAGCGCAAGAAGAAGCTCGCCGCCGAAGGCCTGTTCGACGAGGCGCGCAAGCAGCTTCTGCCGTTCCTGCCGGAGGTGATCGGCGTCGTGACTTCGCCGACCGGCGCGGTCATCCGCGACATCCTGCATCGGCTGGCCGACCGCTTTCCGCGCCGCGTGCTGGTGTGGCCGGTGCGCGTGCAGGGCGAGACCAGCGCGGCCGAAGTTGCCAATGCGATCGAAGGGTTCAACGCGCTGCCCGAGCAAGGGGCCTTGCCGCGCCCGGACCTCATCATCGTTGCGCGCGGCGGCGGCTCGCTGGAAGACCTGTGGTCGTTCAACGAGGAAATCGTCGTGCGCGCGGCGGCGGGCAGCATGATCCCGCTGGTCTCCGCCGTGGGGCATGAGACCGATATCACGCTGATCGACTTCGCCGCCGACAGACGCGCGCCGACGCCGACCGCGGCCGCCGAAATGGCGGTGCCGGTGCGCGGCGAATTGCTGGCGAACCTGGCCGCGCTCGCCGCCCGCAAGCTCGCCTGCTGGCAGCGCGGCATCGAGCAGCGCCGCAAGGAACTCAATCTTCTGACGCGCGCACTGCCGAAGGATATTTTGGCGCAGCCGCGCCAGCAGCTCGATGCGCTCGCCGAACGGCTGCCGCGTGCGCTGCGCGCCAATGCGCAAATCCATCACACGCAATATTCGCGCGTGGCCTCGCGGCTGGCGCCGCAGCTCCTGCGCAATCAGATCGAGCGCCGGCGCGAGCGCTACGAGAATTTGAACCGCCGCTTGCGCACCAGCCTGGTGGCCAATGCGCAGGCGCATCGCGTGCGGATCGCGCGCTACCGCGACCGCGTGCAGGCGAGCGGGGCCGCCGCGCAGCGCGCCATGCGCACGTATCTCGACCGGCGCATCGATCGTGTCGAACGCGCCGAGCGGCTGCTCGCGGCCTTCTCCTATCGCGAGGTGCTGAAGCGCGGCTTCGCGCTGGTGCGCGACGACGCCGGACGTCCGCTGCGCAGCGCCGCGGGCATCGCCGGCGGCACTCGGCTCGACATCGAATTTGCCGACGGCCGGATCGCCGCCGTGGCCGACGGCGAGGGCGCCGCGCCGCCCGCATCGCCCGCGCCGGCGCCGAAACCGCCGCGCACGCGGCGCGGCGGCGGCGGAGAGGGACAGGGCAGCCTGTTCGGCGGCTAGCCTACCGCTTGCCCTGCAATTGCAGCAGTTCCGCGCGCTGCGCCTCCGTCAGCGGCTTGGCCATGTATTTGAAGGCGATGGCGTCCTGGATCTGCTCGTCCAGACCGTCGATGCGGTCGAGCTGCAGCATGGTCTTCGGGTAGAATTTGTCGCGCACGGTTTTGGCCATGGCCGGCGAGATATTGGCGTATTTCGCGAACATCTCGATCGCCTTGGGATCGTCGGAATACATCCAGTCGATGATTTCACCATAGGCCGCCACGAAGCGCTTATAGACGTCGGGCCGCTTGGCGAGGTCGTTGGCATTGGCGGCGATCACGCGCACGGTCTGGGTGCGCACGCTCTTGAGATCGTTGGCGAGCGCGATAATGCGAATCTTGCCCTCGCCTTCTTCCTTCAGGCCGAACGGCGGGGTCGAAAATCCGATGTCGATCTGCCCGCTCATCACCTGCGTGAACGTCGCCGGCACCGTGCCGGTAGCGACCAGCTTGGCCTTGAAGCCGTAATCCTTCATGAAGCGCAAGGCGGTGATGTTGGTGCCCGAGCCGTTGGTGGAATAAGCGAGCGTGGTCGCGGGTGTCGCGTCCTGGAGTTTCTTGATCGGGGAGTCCGACCGCACGAAATAATATTCGGCCGTACCGGTGGCTTCGCCCGCGATGATGCGCAAGGGCGCGCCCTTGGCGAAGGCGCCGAGCACGCCGAGCGTGCCGGCGGCGATGCCGATATTCGAGGAGCCGCCGATCACCACCTGCAGCGTCTCGCCGCCGCTCGATGTGTAGAACACCTGCACGTCGAGGCCGTGCTTCTTGAAGATGCCGGTCTGTTGGCCGGCTTCGGCAATCGACGAGTCCCACAGTCCGCGCTGGCCGATGGCGAGCTTGAGCGTGTCGTCGGCAAACGCGTGCGGCGCCAGCGCAAGGCTTGCGGCGGCGAAACCTAATGCAGCAAAGGCCCTTCGTATCGACATGGTCGTTTCCTCCTGACGGGTTTCCTCCTCATGCCGAGCCCCATTGTTCTTGTGCGAGCTCGACCACCAGGCGCAGCTTTTTCTCCTGCATCTCCGGTGAAATCGGATTGCCGGTCTCCACGCTGGCGAATCCGCATTGCGGACTGAGCGCCAGGCGTTCGATCGGCACGTAACGGGCCGCTTCGGCGATGCGGCGGCGCAAGTCGTCCTTGTCTTCGAGATCGGGTGTCTTGGTCGAGACGAGACCGAGCACGATCGTCTTGTCCTCGGGCACCAGCCGCAGCGGCGAGAAGTCACCGGCGCGCGGCGTATCGTATTCGAGGAAGTAGGCTTTGATCGCGAGATCGTTGAACAGCTTCTCCGCTACGGCGTCATAGCTGCCCTGCGAATGCCACTGGCCGCCGCGATTGCCGCGGCACAAATGCATGGCGACGTGCAGCGAAGCCGGCAACCCGTCGAGCACCCGGTTGGTCACCGCGATATATTTGTCGATCAGGCTGTCCCAGCGATCGCCGCGCGCCGCGAGATAAGCCTGCACGTCCGGGTCGCCGAACTTGGCGAAGGCAGTCTCGTCGATCTGCACGTAAGTGCAGCCGGCTTCGGCGAGCGCGGTCAGCTCGCTGCGGAACGCGGCAACGATATCGTCCCAGAATGCGTCGACATCCGTGTAGGCGCGCGCGGTGACCGCGGCATCGCCGCCGCGGAAATGCAAAGCGCAAGGGCCGGGGATGGTAATTTTCGGGACGGCGTGCGTCAGCGAACGCAGCAGGCGGAAATCCTCGACATGGATCGGCCGCGTCCATTTGACTTTGCTGTTAATCGCGGCCTGCGGTTGCGCGCCGCGTCCGCCGGCAGCGGCCGGCTCGGCGCCGACGGCGTCGGGCGCAAGGTCGCCGAGCTGACGGTAAAAATAGCTGTGGTAGGAGCGGCGGCGGAACTCGCCATCGGTCGCGAGCTTCAGGCCGACTCGCTGCTGCAAGGCCACCGCCTCGGCGATGGCGCGGTCCTCGGCCTCCGCAAGTGCCTCGTGGCTGGCCTCGCCGCGCTCGACCCGGCGGCGCAGGTCGAGCAGGCCGGCCGGGCGCAGCAGGCTTCCGACATGGTCGGCACGAAACGGCGGCGGTTCGAACACTTCCGGCACTCCCCGCAGCGGATTTGCCATGAAATCGGCCACCGAACAACGGTGGGCTTGGCCGGGCCTCGGCCCACACCGGGGTGATCGGACGAGGGAAGGGTTTCGCTCACGGCCCCGAGCGACTATCTTTGGTGCGCCAGCCCAGCCCAACCAGGGAGACCGCCCCGTGCTGAACCGCTACGATCGCTCATCGCCCATGAACGGCGAGGCCGAGGTCAAATACCTCGACGGCGATTTCCGCGTGATCAGGCCGGGCGCCTATGTGCGTTGCGCGGTCACCGGCGTGGCGATCCCGCTCGAGGAGCTCAAATATTGGAGCGTCGATCTGCAGGAGGCCTATGCCTCGCCGGAAGCGGTCATGATGCGGTATCGGGAGCACAGGGCCTAGGCAGCCGTTGCGGCGTGGTGACCGCAGCCCGGAAACGGGAAGCGCAATCCGGGTCGGCCTTGCCGAGATGCGCCGCCTCATGCGGGCTACAGGTCTGACGGGTGACTTGCCCCGGACGCGGCGCAACGCGAAGCGGTGCGCCGCAGAGCCGGTGCCGTTCCAATGTCAGGCCATTTTGCGGTCGCGGTTCCGCAGCGCATCGTTCCGCTTTCGCTTCACGCTGCGGCGCGCCCGGGACACATGTGCCTAACGCCGCAGCTTCGCCAACAGCGTCCGCCGCATCTCGCCGGCTTCCTCGATCGCCATCGATACCGGCAGCACATGCGTGCGCCGCGCCAGCGTCTCGATCAGCGGATCGCCCATCATGCGCGCGCGATCCTTCTCCGTGCTGATGAGCGCCAGGCCGAGTTCGTCCGCCTCCATGATGAGCTCGGCCGCGTCCTCGGCGGTGAAACGGTAATGGTCGGCAAAGGCCACGCGCTTGGTGATGGCGATGCCGGCCTCCGCGACGCTCGCGAAGAATTTCTCTGGATCGCCGATGCCGGCGAAGGCCAGCACTTGGCGGCCGTGCAGATCGGCGACCGCCGCAAGATCGGGCGTGAGCCGGCCGTGCCAGATCGGCAGCTTGCGTGCGCGAGCCGCATCGATGACATCGCGCGCGCCCGCGTCGTCGCCCGCCACCAACAACGCATCGCAGCGCGCCATCTGCGCGTCGAGCGGAGCGCGCAAGGGTCCGGCCGGAAATACCCATCCGTTGCCGATGCCGCGCCGGCCATCGACCACCGCAAGCGTGAAATCCTTGGTGAGCGCGCCGTTCTGCAAGCCGTCGTCCATCAGGATGACGCTGGCGCCTTGCGCGCACGCGGCTTGCGCGCCGGCCACGCGGTCGCGCGCGATGACGGTCGGCGCGGCGCGTGCCAAGAGCAGCGCCTCGTCGCCGACGTCAGCCGCGTGGTCGGCATGCGCGTCGACGCGCTTCGGACCGGTGAGTCGGCCGCCATAGCCGCGACTGAGACAAAACACCCGCTCGCCGGCCTCGGTCAGCATACGGGCGAGCGCAATCGTGGTAGGCGTCTTGCCGGCACCGCCGAGCGTGAAATTGCCGACACAGATGACCGGCACGCCGGCGCGCGCCCCCGGCCGGCGCATCCGCCGCGCCGCCACCGCACCGTAAAGCCCGGCCAGCGGCGCGAGCAGGCCCGCCATGAGCCCTGCCTTGCGCCACCAGAAAGCCGGGTCACGCATGCTCGGTCTGCTGCCTCAGTTGCATCTGCATGAGATAGGGATCGAGCGCCTGCAGCGTGCGCTCAAGCGCGCCGCCCAGCCGATCGACGGTGGTGCGCGCGGCGGTGGCGAGACGCTCGCGCCGATCGGGCTGCGCCAACAGAGCGCCGAGCGCGGCGGTCAGCCGCTGGCCGTCGCCGACCGTTTCCGCGCCGCGCGCGGTATCGAGCGCGCCGTAGATTTCCGCGAAGTTCGCGACGTGCGGTCCGTGCACGATGGCCGCGCCGAGCTTGGCCGCCTCGATCGGATTTTGCCCGCCGTGCGGTACCAGCGAGCCGCCGATGAACACGACCGGCGCCAGCCGGTAGATCAGGCCGAGCTCGCCCAGCGTGTCGGCAATGTAAATTTCTGTCGAGCGCTTCGGCAGTTCGCCAGCCGACCGCAGCGCGGCGCTAAGCCCGGCCGATTTCACAAGCTCGGCAATCGCCGGCCCGCGTTGCGGATGGCGCGGCGCGATCACGGTCACCAGGCCGGGGAAATTGGCGCGCAGCCTTCGGTGCGCCGCGATCACCAGTTCGTCCTCGCCCGGATGTGTCGAGGTTGCCGCGATCACCGGCCGGCGGCCGACCGCCATTTGCAACTGTTCGAGCTTGGCCGCCTCGGCGGGCGGCGCCGGCACGTCGAGCTTGAGGTTGCCGGCGGTGATCACATTGGGCGCGCCCAGTTCGCTCAGGCGGGCACCATCGGCAGGTGTGCGCGCCAGGCACAATTCGAAACGCTGCAACAGATCGACGATGAACGAGGGCAGCCGGTTCCAGCGGCGGAACGAATTCTCCGATACCCGCCCGTTGACGAGCACCATCGGCACGCCGCGGCGCGAGGTCTCGATCACCATGTTCGGCCAGAGATCGGATTCCACGAACAGCGCCAGGTTCGGCTGCCAATGATCGAGGAAGCGCCGCACGAAGCGCGGCACGTCGAGCGGCACGAACTGGTGGACGACGCCGGGCGGCAGGCGTTGCTCGGCAAGATCGCTCGACGTGACGGTGCCCGAGGTCACCAGCACCTCGACCCCGCGCGTGCTCAGCCGTTCGATCAGCGGCAGCACGCTCATCAGTTCGCCGACGCTCGCACCATGCAGCCAGACCAGCGGCCCCGGCGGCCGTGCGCTGCGCGCCTCGCCGCGCCGTTCGCCGAAGCGTTGCCGGTGCTCCTTGCCGCGCTTGAGCCGGCGCGCCAGCAACAGCGGCGTCAACGGCGTCGCCGCCGCCGACAGCACGCGGTAGGCGCGCAAAGCCAGCGGCAGCCGGTCGCTCACGATGCCGCGCTCCCCTTGCGATCGACGATGTCGTAGGCGCGTTCGGTCAGACGGTTGAGCTCCTGTTCGACGAATTTCCGGCTGTCCTCGAGCGCGGCGGCGCTCGCATCGCGCGCCACATAGATGCCGTCGCGGCAGGTGACCAGGGCCACGCGGCTGAACGGCAAATTGACGGCGCTGCGGTCCCAGTTGTCGAGCTCGATGCGCCGGCTGCTCGCGATCGCGACCGGATAGATCGGCCGCCCGGAATGCTGGGCGAGCTTGATCACCCCCATTCCGGCCACACGTGAGATTTTGGGAACATCGGCCGTCATGGCGATATTGTAGCCGTCTTTCAGCCCTTCGAGCATCTCGGTGAAGGCCACGGCGCCGCCCTTGCGGTGGAATTCACCGTTATGCGAACCGGAGCCGCGAATGGTGCCGATGCCCAGCCGTTCGGCGGCGATCGCGTTGATTTCGCCGTCGCGATGGCGCGAGATCAGGACTTTAACGCGGTGACGCGGATCGTCCGGCTGCTTGATGAATGGCGCCAGGAAGTGCTGCCCATGCCACATGGCGATGATGACCGGCATCTCGACGCGATCGTAAACATCGGCCGGCTCGAGCGTGACCCGGCTCGTGTTCCAGACCAGGCGCAAATACCAGGCGCCGAACGCGCCCACGGCATTCTGGAATCCCGGCGACGACACGACCCGTTTGAGAGACGGCATCGCCACCGTTAGAGCCACTTCGCTGCGAATAGGATCGACATTACGACTTTCGGGTCTCGATATTGCGCGGCAACTTGCACGTTGCATGCTGGCCCCGCGACCGGCGCGCCACGGCGTTGTGGATCGCCGCCCTAGGACTTGGCCACCGTGTCCGGGTCGAGCAGGCGATGCAGGTGGACGATGAAGTAGCGCATATGGGCGTTGTCGACGGTCTGCTGTGCCTTCGCCTTCCAGGCGACATAGGCGCTGGCATAGTTCGGAAAGACCCCGACGACGTCGACGTGCGCGAGATCCTTGAACTCGGTTCCACCGAGATCGGTGAGCTCGCCGCCGAAGACGAGGTGCAGGAGTTGTTTCGGTTTTCCTGATTCGGACATGGCTGGACCTGTTAAAAAGAAGCCCCGGCGAAGGAGTTGAAGCGGGCAGGCGGGACCTTGCGGCCTCTTGGTTTCTTCTTTGACCTTAGGCGAATTCGCGCATCCGGTCGCGAACCAGATCGACGAGCGCGCCGTGACGGGCGGGGCCGGCGGCAATCAGCGCGCCGTGCACGATGTGGGGCCGATTGTAGCGCAGTGCCCGTCCCGCGAAGTCGGTCATGACCCCGCCGGCTTCGTGCACCAAAAGATCGGCCGCCGCAAGGTCCCAATCGTGGCTCCCGCCGGAGGCGAAAGCGGCGTCGAATGCGCCTTCCGCCACGCGCGCCAGACGCAAGGCGAGCGAATGCACCTTGGGCTGGGGCAGGATGTCGCGGCCGAGGCTTTCCAGCCGATCCAGATAGCGCTTGGGACCTGCCAGTTTGGCGCCAGCAAGGCTGTCGCCGGCGCTGATCGCGATCGGCGTGCCGTTGAGCGCAGCGCCCCGGTTGCGCACGGCGAGGAACATCTCCTCCGTAACCGGCGCGTAAAGAGCGGCCACCACCGGCCGCTCGTTCTCCACCAGCGCGACCGAAATCGTCCAGTCGGGCCGGCCAGAGATAAAGGCGCGGGTGCCGTCGATCGGATCCACGATCCAGGCCCGGTCCATGCGGCGCGCTTCGAGGTTGTCCTCGGTCTCTTCCGACAGCCAGCCGGCGTCCGGCGTCAGCGCGGCGAGCCGCTCGCGCAACAGATCGTTGACCGCGATATCGGCCTCGCTCACCGGCGAATGGTCGAGGCCCTTGGTCCAGCGCTTGAAGGGACGACTGGCGGTCAAGCGCGCGAGCGCGCCCGCCTCGCGCATCACGGCCTCCAGATCGGCGCGCAGCGCCACGGGTTCGCGCATGGTGTTATCCGAAAGCCCTGTCGCTTTGCTCGCTTCGGGGGCAGCTTCTTCCGGCATCATGCGCTGGCAATCACTGGCCGGCAACCGTCAGCCCCTCCATCCGCACGGTGGGCGCGTTGGTGGCGTGGCGGAACTCGAGATCGTTGGCCGGCGTCAGCGTGCGGAAAATGTCGAACAGATGCCCGGCGATGGTCACCTCGCTCACGGCATAGGTCTTCTTGCCGTTCTCGATCCAGAAACCGGAGGCGCCGCGGCTGTAGTCGCCGGTCACCATATTGACGCCCATGCCGATCAAATCGGTGACATAGAAGCCGTCCTTGATGTCGGCGATCAATTCCTCCGGCGTCAATTTCCCAGGCTCGAGATGGAGATTGCTCGGCCCCGGCGAGGGCGAGGACGAGACGCCGCGCTGCGCATGGCCCGTCGTCCTGAGGCCCAGTTCGCGCGCGGTGGCGCAATCGAGGATCCAGGAGCGCAGGCAGCCGTCGTCGATGAGCGCGAGCTTCTTGCCGGCCACGCCTTCGCCGTCGAACGGGTGGGAGCGCAGGCCGCGCTTGCGCAAGGGATCGTCGATGATGCGGATGCCGTCGGCGAACAGCTTCGCGCCCATCTTGTCCTTGAGGAAGCTGGTCTTGCGCGCGATCGAACTGCCGTTGACGGCGCTCGCGAGATGCGAGACGAGCGATGGCGCCACGCGTGGGTCGAACACCACCGGCACTTTGCGCGTGGTCACCTTGCGCGGATTGAGCCGCGCGATGGCGCGCTCGCCGGCGCTTCGGCCGATCTTCTCCGGGCTTTCCAGGTCGCTGGCGTGGCGCACGCTCGAATAGTCGTAGTCGCGCTCCATGCCGGTGCCTTCACCGGCAATCGCCGTCATCGATACGCCATGGCTGGAGCCGAGATAAGCGCCGCGGAAACCGTGGCTCGTGACCAGCACCATGCCGCCGATGCCGGCGGAGGCGGACGCGCCGCCCGACTTGCTGACGCCCTTGACCGCGAGGCCCGCTTGTTCGGCGGCGCGCGCCATTTGTTCGAGCTCGCCCACATTCGGCAGCGTGCGGTCGATGAGATCGAGATCGGGGAAGTCGTGCGCGAGCAGGCTGTCATCGGCGAGCCCGGCATATTGATCTTCCGGCGCCACCCGCGCCATCGCGACCGCGCGCTCGGCCAGCGCCGCCGAGCCGTTCTCCGACATGTCGTTGGTGGAAACCACCGCCTGGCGGTGGCCGACCAGCACACGCAGGCCGAGATCGTCGCCCTCGGCGCTCTCGGATTCCTCCACTGCGCCGTCGCGTACTTCGATGGCGAGCGACAACGAGCGCAGCGCCACCGCATCGGCGGCATCGGCGCCGGCGGCGCGCGCGGCTTTCACCAGCCGTTCGGCGCGGTCGAGGAGGGCGGATTGATCGAACAGGGAATTAGCGGGTGCGAGCATTGCCGGTTTCCAAATGAAGATGGCTGACAAATGGCGCTTTGCGGGCGCGCCTTCAACCGCTGAATACCAAGAATTCGGCGGCGTGTGGAAACGCCTCGTCAATCATGCGGATGCGAAGCGGCCCGCGATACCTCCGATTAACCCAGAACCTTAAGCCAATTCGGACGCTTTTCTGCCACGATCCCTGTGCGACCGGCACATAAGCCGGCGCGGGAGAGTTTGAGGCGTCAAATGCGAGTTGGCGGATGTCCCGCCGGGTCGGGCCGTGTCGAACGGCTCGACCCGCATGCCCTGCCGCTGCGTTTCTCCGCGAGCGACGCGGCGGCCGACGGGCGGGTGCGTGAGATCGAATTGCATCGCGAGCGCGTGGTTGTGCGGCGCTGCCTGAACGGCATGCGCATGGCGCTCAACCTGCCGGTCGCGGCCTTTGCCGGCGTGGCCTTGCGGCTCGCGCGCGGCGAGGCCGGCACGCGGCCAGCGGTTGCGGTCGTGCTCGCGCATAAAGACCCGGGGCTGGCGCTGCCGCTGTTCATGTCGGTCGAGCCGGACGAGGCCTTCGCCGAATGGCGGAGCTGGGGCCAGGTGCTCGGCCTGCCGCTCCTGGTGACTGAGGCCGACGGCTCGTTGCGCAATCCGTTCGCGCGCATGGGCGGCGTTCGGCTCGAACGTCCGCGCCCGCGCCGCCGCCGGCGCAGCGTGCTCAAGAAACGCCGGCCCTCGATCCTGATGCGGCGCATGCCGGGAAAGCTTTCGGCATCGACGCCGGTGCATCGCGGCGAGCGCGAGATTATTGCGCGGAGTTAGCTTATTTGCCGTTTGAGAAGGCGTAGGCCGTCCGCAGCGCCGATTCCGTCACCCTGAGGTGCGAGCCATAAGCGCGTTTACGCGCCAATGGCGAGCCTCGAAGGGCGACGGCCGGGGCCGTTCATCCTTCGAGGGCCGCTTCGCGGCCACCTCAGGATGACGGGCATAGGTCTGATACCGGCGCAAGGTTGACCGTGGTGATCGCCCTACCGTCATTGCCGTTGTCTTTCGTGGGGACGGCCGCGCCGGCCTACTTACACCGTTGCAGCTTGATCGTGCCGCCCGGATGCAGGTTGAGTTCGATGTGATCGTTATCGATCACATGCAGCGTGTAATTGGCGTAAGCAAACGCCTGCTGGCCGGTGGTGAACATGTCCACCACGCGAAAGCGCCCGGGACCGTCGGGCGTCACCCATTTGTTGTGATAGCCCGGCACGCCGCCTTTGCTGTCGGTGCGCTGACCGCCGGAAAAGCTCATCACGCGCTTTCCCTTGCAGTCGATCGTGCCCTCGGTCGTGCCGGTGCTTTGGCCGAAGCGGCCGGAGATCGGATAATTGTCAGCGCGCGCCGGCGCAGCAGCGACCGTTAGCAACAGCGCGACAAGGAGCATGCGGGCCATTGGCGGTTCCTCTGCCGCAAACTTGGCAGCGGGCACGTTCAAATCAAGACGGGCGCGGTCGAATGCTTAATGGCGTGTTGGCAGCCGCCCATTAATTGACCGCGTCGATCACTTCACGCGATAGGCCGCGAGGAAAGTGCGCACCGCAATACCAACGACATGGTCGATACGTTCGGGCGTCGGCGGCGGGCCGAAGTTGAACAGCATCGGCTTCAACAATGTCGCTTGGCAGGTCTCGATGAATTGCGCCGCGGCGACCTCGTAGTCGTCAACGGCAATGACGCCGGCTTCGGTCTGCGCCTTGAGATAGGCCGCGAGCTTGGCGACCGCGACGGCCGGGCCGCTTTCATACAGCCTGCGGCCGAGATCGGGCATGCGCGCGGCGATGGCGATCACGGTGCGCCACGACGACAGGCGATAGGGATCGGAGATCGCCCGCACGAACGCCTTGCCGTGTTGCAGCAGCACTTTCTCGACGTCGCGATCGGCGTGGTCGAATGCGAATATGCCCTTTTCCTGCACCACGCATTCCCCGCTGACGATGGCGGAGAACAACTCGTCCTTGTCCTTGAAGTACACATAGAGGGTGCCCTTGGACACGCCCGCCGATTTGGCGATGTCCATCATGCTGGCGGCATCGAAGCCCTTGGCCAGGAAGACGCCGCGCGCGCCCTCGACGATCTGGCGGCGCTTGGCATTGTCATCCTCCGTCTCGACCGGCGGACGGTGAAGTTTTTCAGCGACTTCCGACATGGCGGCGCTCCCTTCAGCGCAGTTCACGGCCGTTCTAGCGCGAAACCTCGAGTCTTCGAACGTCAAATTCCCAATCAAGCCGCCCTGGACCCACTCGGTGTCATCATACTTTAGAATAGTGACCGAACCGTTCGGTCAAAAATCAGTTGACACTGGCGCTAGGCAATCTATGTTGACTGAACCGTTCGGTCAATATCTGCTGCTGCCGAGCCGGAGTGGACAATGCAATCGGAACACATTGAAAAAGATGAACTTTCTTCGGCGTCGGACCGCCTTCCGGGGGTCGCCGCGCACCGCCTGGTCGGAGTGCGCGGCCCGATGGCCGCTCAGCGGGCGAGGGCGCTTTACCTCGCTGCCGTTTCGGAGACCGGCGATTATGTTTCCGCTCCGCTCGATACCGCCGAGGCATCTCCTGCTCAGCCAGTCGCCGAGCCGGAGGTTGCCCGCCGGACGCCCGCCGCCGATGCGCCTCGCCCCCTCGGCGCGGCGGCGGGCGGGCCGGCTCAGAGCGGCAAAAGACGCAAGCTGCTGATCGGCGTCCTGGCGGCCGTCCTGCTCGCCGCGGCCGGCTGGTACGGCCTGCACTATTTCACCGTGGGTCGTTATCTCGTCTCCACGGACGATGCCTATGTGCGCGCCGACGCCACCACGCTCGCCGCCAAGGTCGCCGGCTATGTCGCCTCGATCGAAGTCGCCGACAACAGCTTCGTGCATGCCGGCGACGCGATCGCGCGCATTGACGACGGCGACTACCGGCTGGCGCTCGACGCCGCGCGCGACAAGGTCGCCACCCAGCAGGCGACCGTCACCCGCATCGGCCAGCAGATTCCGGCGCAACAGGCGCAGGTCGAGCAGGCGCAGGCGCAACTCGTCTCGGCGCAGGCGGCGTCGACGCGTGCGGAGTCGGAGCTTGCGCGCCAGCAGGCGCTCGCCGCGCGCGACTTCGCCAGCCGGCAGACGCTCGAGCAGGCCCAGGCCACGCGCGATCAGGCCGCTGCGGCGGTGGAAAGCGCCAAAGCCGCAATCGACGCCGCCGTCGCCAATGTCGACGTGCTGCGCGCGCAGCAACAGGAGGCCGCGCGCACGCTCAAGGAATATCAGACGGCCGTCGCCAAGGCCGAGCGCGACCTCTCCTTCACCACGATCCGCGCGCCGATCGACGGCGTCATTGGCAACCGCGCCATCCATGTCGGCGATTTCGTGCAGACCGGGACGCGGCTCGCGAGCCTCGTGCCGCTCGACGACGTCTATATCGATGCCAACTTCAAGGAGACTCAGCTCGCGCGCCTCAAGCCCGGGCAGCCGGTCGCGGTCAGCGTCGATGCGCTGCCCGATCATTCGATCGCCGGCACGGTGGCGAGCGTCTCGCCGGCTTCCGGCTCGGTGTTCTCGTTGCTGCCGCCCGACAATGCGACCGGCAACTTCACCAAGATCGTGCAGCGGCTGCCGGTGCGCATCCGTCTGCCGGCCGAGGTGACCGCGCAGCGCCTGTTGCGGCCGGGCATGTCCGTGGTGGTCGACGTCGACACCAAGCCGACAGCACTCGCCAAGGGTCCGGCGCCGTCCTTCGCGGCGCAGGCGGCCGGGTTCGAGACCATTCGCTAGATCCGGTGGAGGGCTGATTGTCATGAGTGCAGCCACCACCACTGCCGCGCTTCCGGCTTCCGCCTGGTCCCCGTCAGGCGGCGCCGGGAGCGCGGACGGTTTGTCGCCCCGCCGTTTGTATGCCTTCATCGCCATGTGCTTCGGCATGTTCATGGCGATCCTCGACATCCAGATCGTCTCGGCCTCGCTGTCCGAGATCCAGGCCGGCCTGTCGGCCTCGGCCGATGAAATTCCTTGGGTGCAGACCGCCTATCTGGTGGCCGAGGTGGTGGCGATCCCGCTCTCCGGTTTTCTATCGCGCGCGCTCGGCACGCGCGTGCTGTTCGGCGTGTCGGCGGCCGGCTTCACCCTCGCCAGCCTGATGTGCGGCTTCTCGTCTTCGATCGGCAGCATGATCGTCTGGCGCGCGCTGCAGGGTTTCATCGGCGGCGGCATGGTCCCGACGGTGTTCGCCTCGGCCTATGTGCTGTTCCCCGGGCCGCGGCAGAAGCTGGTGGCGCCGGTGATCGGGCTGATCGCGACGCTGGCGCCGACGATTGGCCCGACCGTCGGCGGCTATGTGACCGAGGCGCTGTCCTGGCACTGGTTGTTCTTCATCAACATCATCCCCGGCATCGTCGTCACCGTCGCCACCCTCGCGCTGGTCGATTTCGACAGCCCCGATTATTCGTTGCTGCGTAACTTCGACTGGTGGGGGCTGATCTCGATGGCAGGCTTTCTCGGCGCGCTTGAATACGTACTGGAGGAGGGGCCGCGGTACGACTGGTTCGACGATCCGACCATTTCATTGCTGGCCATCGTTTCCGCCCTTTCAGCGGCGGTATTCTTCGCCCGCGTGCTTACGGCCAAGGTGCCCATCGTCGACTTGCGTGCTTTCGCCAACCGCAATTTCGCGCTCGGCAGCCTGTTCTCCTTCGTGCTGGGCATTGGGCTTTATGGCCTGACCTACCTCTATCCGGTCTATCTCGCGCAGATCCGCGGCTACGATTCGCTGATGATCGGCGAGACCATGTTCGTCTCGGGGCTGGCCATGTTCGCGACCGCGCCGATCGCCGGCCAGCTCAGCCAACGGTTCGATCCGCGCTACGTACTGATCGCGGGATTCCTGCTGTTCGCCGTCGGCACCTGGCAGATGACCTATGTGACGAAGGATTGGGATTTCTGGGAGCTGTTATGGCCGCAGATTTTCCGTGGCGTCGGTTTGATGTTCGCGATTGTGCCGGTGACCAATACCGCGCTCGGCACGCTGGCGCCCGAGCGCATGAAGAACGCCTCCGGCCTGTTCAACCTGACGCGCAATCTCGGTGGCGCCATTGGGCTTGCGGCTATCAACACCGTGCTCAACAACCGCATGGACCTGCATCTCGCGCGCCTGCACGAGCAGGTCAACTGGGCGCGTGTGCCCGCGGTCGAGGCGCTGAGCAATCTTGCTCAGCGCTTCCAGGGCCCAGACGCGCAACTGATGGCGTTGAAGCAGCTGAGCGCGATGGTGCGTCAGCAGGCCAGCGTGATGAGCTTCGCCGACGTGTTCTTGATGCTCACCGTGCTGTTCGTCGGGCTTGCGATTGCCGGTGTGGTGATGAAGCGCCCAGCGACGGCAGCGGGAGGAGCGGGAGGACATTAGTGCCTACCGTTCTAAGCGGGATGGCCGGGACAAGCCCGGCCAAGACAACAACTGAGGCCGAAGTCAGTCGCCCTCTGCCTTCCCATAGCCGCCCGCCGTCGGCGTCTGGATCACGATGGCTTCGCCGGCGTTGATCGTGGTCGCATCGCAGCCCTTGAGCCGCTCCATATGGCCGTCCTTGCGACGCACCCAGTTCTCGCCGACCTGGCCCGCTCCGCCGCCGGCCAAGCCGAACGGCGGTACGCTCCGGTGGCCGGAGAGCACGGTGCATTCCATCTTTTCCAGGAAGCGGATGGTGCGGCGGATGCCGTCGCCGGCATGCCATTTCCCTTTGCCGCCGGAGTCCTTGCGGATGTGAAAGTCCTCGAGCACGACGGGGTAACGGAATTCCAGAATCTCCGGATCGGTCAGTCGCGTATTGGTCATGTGGGTATGCACGGCGTCGGTGCCGTTGAAGCCCGGGCCGGCCGGCGAGCCCGAACAGATGGTCTCGTAATATTGGTACTTGTTGTTGCCGAAATTGAGATTGTTCATGGTGCCCTGCGCGGCCGCCAGCGCGCCGAGCGCGCCAAACAGCGTGTCGGTCACCGCTTGCGAGGTCTCGACATTGCCGGCCACGACCGCGGCCGGATATTCGGGCGACAGCATCGACTGCGGCGGGATCACGATCCGGATCGGCCGCAGGCAGCCGGCATTCATCGGAATGTCGTCGTCGACCATCACGCGGAACACGTAAAGCACGGCCGCGCGCGTCACCGGTTCGGGCGCGTTGAAATTGGTCGGCTGCTGCGGCGATGTGCCCGTGAAGTCGACGGTCGCCTCGCGCTTCTTCTTTTCGACCGTGATCTTCACCTTGATCACGGTGCCCTGGTCCATCTCGTAAGCGAACTCGCTGTCGTGCAGCCGGTCGATCACGCGGCGCACGCTTTCGGCCGCATTGTCCTGCACGTGGCCCATATAGGCCTTCACCACCGGCAGCGTGAACTGCGCCACCATCTTGCGCAATTCGGCCACGCCCTTCTCGTTGGCGGCGATCTGCGCCTTGATGTCGTTGACGTTCTGCACCGGATTGCGCGCGGGATATTTCGCGCCTGTGAGCGCGGCCATCAATTCCTTCTCTCGGAAGCGGCCGCCGTCCACCAGCTTGAAATTGTCGAACAGCACGCCTTCCTGCTCGATGGTTGTCGCATTCGGCGACATCGAGCCAGGCGAGATGCCGCCGACATCGGCGTGATGGCCGCGCGATGCGACCCAGAACAGG
>DASZQT010000317.1:0-1694 GCA_035549515.1 Pseudolabrys sp.
AGCGCGGCCCACAGGCCGGCGGCCAGAAAGAACGGACGGAAGCCGTAGGCGAGCAGTGCGGGCCCATCATAAGAGCGGCGGCGATCGAGCGCGGCGGGAGCGGACATAGGCGGAACTCCGGCGGGACGCCCGCTTATAGACACGGCGCCGACAGGGGCTTTTGATCTAGGTCAGGTCTTCGGCGCTTCGATGCCAGAGCGGTGCGTAGCCGCGCCTGAGCACGGCCAATGTCGACGGCGGCGTGAGCGCGTCGACGCCGATGCCGGCGGGGCGGCGTTCGCGCGCGTCGTAGCCGTGCGGCGTCCAGCGCAGCAGGCTGTCGCCTTTGAGCGCAAAGGCTTCGCCGTCACGCGCGATCATGGCGCCATCTGGCAGATCGTCGATGGCGCACCGATGCAGGCGCTTTGCTTTGCCGGCGAGGCGTTCGGTGTGGAGGATTTTGTCGATCTCCGCAGCGCTGAGGCGCGCAACATTCACCCGTTCGTCCCCGCGAAGGCGGGGACCCAGCGCTGGATCGCCGCCGGAGCCTGTGCTCGGGCCAGCCGAAGGCTGGACCCGAGTACGGGAATGAGCGGAATGTGGGGCAACCGTGGAGAACAACGTCGCGAACCGTTCCGCATCCTTGCGGCGGCATTCGAAGCACGGCCGATGCCCGGCGGCAAACGCGGTCACCTCGTCGAGGAAGAACAATTCGGTGTAGCTGTCGCCCCAGACCTTGCGATGGCGGTTGTTGAAATCGAGCTTGCAGCAGATCCATTGCTTCGAGGTCCAGCGTCGCGCGGTCAACTTGCGCTGATCATCGTGCAATCGCCCGCCGCGATTGCCCATGAGCAGCCCGCGCGACTTATCCGCAAACAGATCGCCGAATGGTGACACGCGGGATTGCAGGGGCATGTGGCCAATGCACGTTAGCGGTCGCGCGTCTCGCGACCATGAAAAACCCGCTAGATGACGATGCGGTCAACTTCAACCCGGTATTGAAAAACATATGTTGCATTCAATACCCGGAAAACGGCTTGCCGATAATTGCCGGGCTTTCCAATCGCGCGCCCCAACAAAGGGTTCTCCTTTAGGACAGCGGATTTCTCAATAAGGTCGCGCCCAACGGCCTTCGCCATTGTCGGAAAACGCTCGTGCAAAAAACCAGCAAATCGATCGAGGTCGGCGAGTGCGTCGCGCGACCATTCGACGATCATCGGTTGTTCCAGGACCGGAACTCCGGACTCCCCCAAGTTTTCAACCAGCGTTCGACTTCCTCTTGCGGCACGGTCGGCTCGCCGGCTTCAATGGCGGCCCAGCGGCGGTCAAGCTCCGCCACCGTTTCATCATCGGCGGCCAATGCGGCGAGCTCCGCCACAAGTTGAGCCACGCTCACGCCGCGCTCGGCCGCGCGTTCTTTCAATACCGCTGCCGTGTCGCCGTCGACTTCAATGGATTCGGTTCGCGCGTTCATAAGTTAAAGAGTAAAGAGCTCGGCGAGCCAGCGTCAAGGCTGGCCGCACGCAACGTCAAACCATCAAATCCCCGCCGCGCGCACCAAGGCCGCCACCGCAACGCCGACGACCACCGCCACGAAATCGTTGCGCACCACCAGCATGGTCGCGCCGGCGGCGGCGACCGCGAGCAGCGCGCTCACGCCGCCCTTGAGCGCGAGCGGCGCCACGCTTGCGGCGATCACCGCGCCCGGCAGCACA
>DASZQT010000318.1:0-2264 GCA_035549515.1 Pseudolabrys sp.
TTCGACGTGCAGCGCGCCGGTCCCTCGACCGGCATGCCGACCCGCACGCAGCAATGCGACATCATCTCCTGCGCCTATGCCTCGCACGGCGACACCAAACATATCCTGCTGTTCCCCGAGGATCCGACCGAAAGCTTCGAATTTGGCGCGCTTGCCTTCGATCTCGCCGACCGGCTGCAGACGCCGATCTTCGTCCTGCTCGACCTCGACATCGGCATGAACACGCATCTGTCGCGGCCCTTCGCCTGGGACGACGCCAAGGTCTATGACCGCGGCAAGGTGATGACGGCGGAAGAGCTGGAGGCCGGCAAGGAATTCGGCCGCTATCTCGACGTCGACGGCGACGGCATCCCCTATCGCACCTATCCCGGCACGCATCCGACCAAGGGCTCGTTCTTCACCCGCGGCACCTCGCGCGACCGCTATGCGCGCTATACCGAGGAAGGCGCGCCTTACGTCGACAACATGCAGCGGCTGGTGCGCAAGTTCGACACCGCCAAGGACCTGGTGCCGAAGCCACTGATCGCGAATGCGGCCAAGCCCACCAAATACGGCGTCATCTATTTCGGCTCAACTGCGCCCGCGATGGACGAGGCGATCCACATGATCGAGTCCAAGGGCCATGCGCTCGACCGCATGCGGGTGCGCGCCTTCCCGTTCCATTCCTCGGTCAACAGCTTCGTGGCCGACCATGATTTCGTGTTCGTGGTCGAGCAGAACCGCGACGCGCAGTTGCGCTCGCTGATCGTCAACGAATGCGGCATCGACCCGGTGCGGCTGGTGCCGATCCTGCACTATGACGGCACGCCGATCACCGCGCGCTATATCGCCAAGGCGATCGGCGAACATCTCGACGCCCTCAAGGTGTCGCCGATGAAGGTCAAATCGTGACGGCAAACGTCCAAACACGGCTGGATCGGACCGCTCCGCCGGTTAAGATGGGCGCGCGGCCCGATGCCGGCCGCGTCGAGCGAAACAGTTCAGTGCCTGTTCCATCGTTGACCTGGCTAAAGACCGCGGCGGTATCGCTGCCGCAGACCCTGCGTCGCATGCGGGGGGACGACCCCATCCTCAGCGCGCTGCCGCCGGGCGCGGACGCGAAACTGGCGCGGCTCATGCGCGTCGATCCGGCCCCACTCATTCTGCCGAAGGCCTCACTGATCGTGATTTTCTCGGCCAAATCGGCTTGCAGCAGCGTCGTGATATGGTTCCTGAACCAGCTCGGCCATCTCAAGGCCGCGCGCGATTACCATGTCTGGCCGCATCAGTATCGCGCCGAGGTCTATTACAACTCCCGCCTCTACGCCACCGCGTTCCGGCGCGACTTCAGCAAGATGCGTGTCGTGCGCGTGGTGCGCGATCCCTTCAGCCGCGCGGTCAGCAGCTACCGGCATGCGCTCGGCTTCGGCTATGCCGACACGCTGATCGGCCGGACGTTGCGGCGTCGCGATATCAAGGAGAACGGCTTTTCCTTCGCCGAATTCCTCGACGTGCTCGAACGCATCGATCTCACCCAGTGCGACATGCACTTCCGTATCCAACGGCATCCGCTCGAAGACCGGCTGCCGGTGCGCCATTTGATCAATGTCTCGACCGAGGATCTGTTCACAAGGCTGAACGAGGTGGAGGCGGACCTGCGCCTCCCGCACACCGATTTCGCGGCCATGGCGTGGCTGCAACAACTCAATGAAGGCCGGATCGCGCGCGGCAGCATCGACGACCTGAACAATGTCGACACCCGCCGCTTCACGGCAAGAGCCGCCATCGAGGGGCCGTGGGCGCCCTATGACGCCTTCCTGACGCCGGCCGCGCGAGCGCGCATCGCCCGGCTCTACGCCGTCGATATTGCGGCCTACGGCAGCGCCGAACGACCGAGTGCCGCTGCGGCCAACGCACCATGAACACACAACCATCGCATCCGATGCGAGGACTGCCATGACCTATCTCGCCAAGCCGAAATTCCACCACCCGAAGCTGCCGACCAATGCGCTCGGCTACACCCACCGGGACTACGAAGGCACGGTCTCGACGCTGTGCGCCGGCTGCGGCCACGACTCGATCACCGCGGCGATCATCCAGGCCTGTTTCGAACTCGCCATCGAGCCGCACCGGGTGGCGAAGATTTCCGGCATCGGCTGCTCGTCCAAGACGCCGACCTATTTCCTCGGCAATTCGCACGGCTTCAATTCGGTGCACGGGCGCATGCCTTCCGTGCTCACGGGCGCCAATCTCGCCAACCGCGACCTGATCTATCTCGGCGTCTC
>DASZQT010000319.1:0-11654 GCA_035549515.1 Pseudolabrys sp.
GGAGAGCAGCGGCTGGTTCGGCCTCAAGAAACTCACCTCGGTCAAATTCAAGGTGCCGGATCAGCCGGCGCAAGGTCCGGCCATTCCGATCCGCGGCATCAACGGCGACCTGCCGGTGCGCTTCGCGCCGGACGGCGGCGCCGTGCCGGGTGACCGCATCGTCGGCATCATGTCGCCGGGCGAGGGCATCACGATCTATCCGATCCAGTCGCCGGCACTCTCCGAATTCGAGGATCATCCCGAGCGCTGGATCGACCTGCGCTGGGACGAGGAGGGCGAGACGCCGCGGCGCTTCCCCGTGCGCATCTCGGTGCAGTCGGTCAACGAGCCGGGCTCGCTGGCGCAGATCGCGCAGGTGATCGCCGAGCACGACGGAAATATCGACAACATCCGCATGACCCGCCGCGCGCCCGATTTCACCGACGTGCAGATCGATCTCGAGGTCTACGATCTCAAGCACCTGACCGCCATTCTGGCGCAGCTGCGCGCCAAGCCGGTGGTGGCGAAGGCGGAACGGGTGAACGGGTAATCCGCGACCGATTTTTAGAATTGGGAATTTTTGAATGATCGCGCAACGTCTCCGCCTCGGCGTCAATATCGATCACGTCGCCACCATCCGTAACGCGCGCGGCGGCCGCCATCCCGATCCGGTGCGCGCGGCCAAGCTCGCCATCGCCGCCGGCTGCGACGGCATCACCGCGCATTTGCGCGAGGATCGCCGCCACATCCGCGACGACGACATCGCGCGGCTGAAGGCGGAGATCGACAAGCCGCTCAACATGGAGATGGCGGCGACCGAAGAGATGCTGGGCATCGCGCTGGCGACCCGCCCGCATGCGGTCTGCCTGGTGCCTGAGAAGCGCACCGAGCGCACCACCGAGGGCGGGCTCGACGCCGCCGGGCAGAAAGCCGCGCTCAAGCCGGTGGTGCACGCGCTCAAGCATGCCGGCATCCGGGTGTCGCTGTTCATTGGGGCGCAGCCGGCGCAGATCGAGGCGGCGGTCGAGCTCGGCGCGCCGGTGGTCGAATTGCACACCGGTGCCTGGTGCGATGCGCTGGCCGAAGAGCGGGCGGCCGTGGCCGGTGCCGAGTGGGAATTGCTGCGCGCCGGCGCCCTGCTGGCGCAGAGTTTCGGCCTGGAAGTTCATGCCGGCCATGGGCTCGATTATGCCAGCGCCGAAACGATTGCCGCGCTGCCGCAGGTGGTCGAGCTCAATATCGGTCATTTCCTGATCGGGGAGGCGGTGTTCGAAGGCCTGGCCGAGACGGTCAAGTTCATGCGCGGCGCCATGGACCGTGGGAGGGCCCGCGCGTGATCATCGGCCTCGGCTCTGATCTTTGCGACACGCGCCGCATCGCCGAGGTGCTGGAGCGCCATGGCGACCGCTTCCTCGACCGCGTCTTCACGCCGGCCGAGCGCGCCAAGGCCGAGCGGCGCGCCAACCGGATTGAAACCTACGCCAAGCGCTTCGCGGCCAAGGAGGCTTGCTCCAAAGCGCTCGGCACTGGATTCCGCGCCGGCGTGTTCTGGCGCGACATGGGGGTGGTCAATCTGCCGTCCGGCCGCCCGACCATGAAGCTCACAGGCGGGGCGCTCGCCCGCCTGAAGGCGATCACGCCGGCCGGCCATGAGGCGGTGATCGACGTCTCGCTCACCGACGAGGGGCCGCTGGCGCAGGCCATTGTCATCATCCAGGCGGTACCGCAGAGCCGCGCGGGCGGCATCGGCGGGCGCTGAGGAAATCCAGTCATACCAAAGACTTGTGCGAGGCAACAGGCGTTATTCATTGCGCCTGCACCGGCCAGCCGCTACAAGGGCGCGGGGCGGCTTGCGCCGACGGACGGGACGAAAGGCCGATGAGCGTGACATCCGGTACAAAGCGGAAAGAAGGCGGCATGGGTGAAACCGTGCGCGTGGTCTTCCATGCGCTGGTCATCGCGCTGGTGATCCGCACTTTCCTGTTCCAGCCCTTCAACATCCCGTCCGGCTCGATGAAGGCAACGCTCCTGGTTGGCGACTACCTGTTCGTGTCGAAATACAGCTACGGCTACAGCAGGTTTTCGTTGCCCTTGTCCCCGCCGCTGTTTTCCGGCCGCATTCCGGACGGGCTGACCCCGCAGCGCGGCGACGTGGTCGTGTTTCGCCTGCCCAAGGATACCTCCACCGACTACATCAAGCGCGTGATCGGCCTGCCCGGCGACAAGATCCAGGTGATCGAGGGCCTGGTCTACATCAACGGTACCCCGATCAAGCGTGAGCGCGCCCCCGACTTCATCGAGACCGAGGAAGGCACCAAGGAGGCGCCGGTCAAGCGTTGGAAGGAAACTCTGCCCAACGGCGTGAGTTATTACACGCTCGACCTGGTCGACAACGGTTTTGCCGACAACACTCAGGTCTACACCGTGCCGCCGGGCGATTATTTCATGATGGGCGACAACCGCGACAATTCCACCGACAGCAGGTTCAGCCAGGTGGGTTTCGTGCCCTTCGAGAACATCGTCGGCAAGGCACAGATCATCTTTTTCTCTGTTTATGACGGCGAGCACGCCTGGCAATTCTGGCGCTGGCCGGTATCGGTACGTTGGAACAGGCTGTTCACGATCGTCAGATGAGCCGCAAGGCCAAGGACAGGACCGCGCTCGAGGAGCGGATCGGCCATCATTTCGCCGATAAGAGCCTGCTCGAGCGCGCGCTCACGCATATTTCCGCGCTTTCCGGCGGGCTCACCCGCGCCAACAGCTATCAGCGCCTGGAATTTCTCGGCGACCATGTTCTCGGCCTGGTGATTTCCGACATGCTTTATCGCGCCTTCCCGAAGGCCAACGAAGGCGAACTATCGCGCCGGCTCGCCGATCTGGTGCGTAAGGAGACTTGCGCCGAAATCGGCCGTGCCATGGATCTCGGCCCCGAGCTCAAGCTCGGCAGCTCGGAATCGCACGCGGGTGGACGCCTGCGCACCACCATTCTCGCGGATGCCTGCGAGGCGCTGGTGGGCGCGGTCTATATCGACGGCGGCTATGCGGCGGCCGACACGCTGGTCGAGCGCTTTTGGAAGGAGCGCATGCTCAAGCCCGAGCGGCCGCTACGCGATCCCAAGACCATGCTGCAGGAATGGGCGCAAGCGCGCGGCCTCCCCACACCGGCCTATCGGGAAGTCGGCCGCACCGGCCCGCATCACGTTCCGGAATTTCGTGTGGCGGTTAGTCTGCCCGACCGCGCGCCGGCGGAAGGCCGAGGCAGCAGCAAGCGCGCGGCCGAGCAGGCCGCCGCCGCCGCCATGCTCGACAGTGTCGGCATTGTCGCGGACAAGATCGATGGCTGATGAAGCCCCCCAAGCGGCAGGCGCGAGCGAAAGCGAGGCCGGCACGCGCTGCGGCTTCGTCGCGTTGATCGGCGCGCCCAATGCCGGCAAGTCGACGCTGCTCAACGCGCTGGTCGGCTCCAAGGTCACCATTGTCTCGCACAAGGTGCAAACCACGCGCGCGCTGATCCGCGGCATCAGCGCGGAAGGCGTTTCGCAGCTCATCTTCGTCGACACGCCCGGCATTTTCGCGCCCAAGCGCCGGCTCGACCGCGCCATGGTGAGCACGGCGTGGAGCGGCGCGCATGACGCCGATCTGGTCGGCGTGCTGATCGACGCGCGCAAGGGGCTGGACGAGGAGGCCGAAGCCATTCTCGGCCGGCTCACGGAGGTGCGCACGCCGAAATTCCTGATCCTCAACAAGGTCGATGTGACACCGAAGGAGAAGCTGTTGGCGCTTGCGCAGGCCGCCAACGACAAAGCCAAGTTTGAGGCAACTTTCATGCTCTCAGCGCTGACCGGCAATGGTGTCGCCGACCTCAAGCGCTGGCTGGCCGAGCGGGTGCCGCCGGGGCCGTGGCATTACCCCGCCGACCAGATGTCGGACGCACCGCTGCGCCAGCTTGCGGCCGAGATCACGCGCGAGAAACTATTCGAGCGGCTGCACCAGGAATTGCCCTATCAGGCCACGGTCGAGACCGAGGTCTGGAAGGAATTGCGCGGCGGCGACATCCGCATCGAGCAGACGATCTATGTCGCGCGCGAAAGCCAGCGCAAGATCGTGCTCGGCAAGGGCGGCGCGAGCATCAAGGCGATCGGCGAGGCGGCGCGCCGCGAGATCGCCGAGATCGTGGAAGCCAAGGTGCACCTGTTCCTGTTCGTGAAGGTGCGCGAGGGCTGGGCCGAGGAGCCGGAGCGCTACCGGGCCATGGGCCTGGAGTTCCCGAGGGAATAGCCTTTACGGGCGCTCCCGTGGATGCACGTGATAGACCGCGCGCGCTGCCATTGCACAATCTGTGTGCACGACCATCACAATAGGTTCATCCGCCGCCGCGATAGTGACGCGGCGATAAATCGAGACGACGGCGCGTTGTTCGGCGCATATTTTTATGGTAAACATTTTGCCGTAAGGCGGGTCTTTGAGGGGGGTTGGATGTTAATCCCTTGTGCCGCGTCCGGTCTCCGCAGCATCGGCGTGGTTGTCGCCGGCATCATGGCCGCGATGGTGGCCAGTTCGGCCTGCGCGGCCGCCGAAAGCACGGCAATCGCGACAGTCTATTCCGAAGAAGGTCCCGCCGGCACGGTGAAGCCCGGGGATTCCCTCAGTTACCAGACGACAGTCTTCGCTGGCTATAAGACGCTCTTACAGGGCTGGGTGGAATATAATACCAGCACGTGCAAGCTCATCTCGACCGGCTCCTACAAGGTGCCCGCGAAGCCCAAGCACGGCGAACTGTCCTACGCTACCAAGACGTTTCCCTTGTTCGGAGGGCCGTGTAGCGGGACCAAGCTTCCGTTCAACACTTATTATTACACCTGGACCGACACTAACGCGAAGGACACCCTGGACAGTTTCAGGCTGAATTGGAGCACCCCCGACGGGCAATATTCGCACGATTTGTCCTGGAAGATCCTGCGCGGACCAAGAATTTATTTCCTGTCGAAGGACGTGACCAACACGACGCAGAAGGTGGCGATCGGAGACCAGATCGCGCTCTACACGCTGCCGACCGTCACCGGACAAAAGCAGTCCTGGACCGTCAGCGGCAAGCCGATCGGCGGCTATACGGCGAGCGCGGCGTCCTACGCGAAAGGCAAGGTCGAGCCGACCAATTTCACGCGCTCGTCCACCACCTTCTACTGGACCGACAAGGGGGCGCATACGGTCAATTACAAAGTCACGCTGCCGAACGGAAAGACCGGCACCGCGAAGGCGACATTCGATACGCTCGGCCCGGTGAACCAAGCTCCGAAGATCGTGCTCGGCACGCCGCAGGTGATCAACAACAACGACCTCAGCTTCGGAAATATCACGACTGCAAAGTCGCCCGGCATGAGGGTCTCGGTCACATCCGCCGCTTCGCCGAAGCCGGGCAAGTTCCTGTGGGCGCAGCTCGTCGACTCCGACAGCTTCATCTACTACATCGGTTCGGCCCGGAAAGTTTGCAGCTTCGGCGCCGGGCTCGATAATATTTTCCCATACGAGACCGGCAACACGACCAACGACTCGCCGGGGACGGGCCTGCATGGGAATTGGACGCGGGCTTCGCAAGCCAATAAATTCCGGATGTATCTGTTGTGGCAGTCGAACATGGCCAATTCCATTCCGGTGCCGCTTGGGCACGCGGCGTGGAACTGGTCGGGCACCGCGAACCAGAACATGACGACCCATATCTGGACCCTGACCGCCAGCTCGAAATCGGCGCAGGCCTTCGCCGGGAACGACTATCCGCTTTGGACGAAGGTGTTGAACAATGGAAACCGCGCTTGCAAGTGACGTAGCCGTCAGTCGCGTCGTCGCGGGTGTCGTGGCTGCGAGTGACGCATCCGCAAGCGAATTGTCTGCAAGCGAACTGGCTGCAAGTGAACGATCTGCAAGCGAAGTAGCTGCATGTGAAGCACAAGGTGGCACGCCATGAGGAACCCGGCCGGGATTGTGGGGCTGTCGCTCATGCTGGCCATGGGCGCGACATCCGCCATGTCCGCCCCCGCTGAAACGACGGGCAGCGTGTCGTTGTCGCTGCCGCAGAACGCCGCGCCGGCCATCGCCGGCCATGACGTGCGCGTGGACGTGACCCTCACCAACCATTCCAAGCGGCCGATACCGGTCGCGCAATCGAATGCTCCGGGCCACGCGGAATTCAACTACAAGATTTCGGTCACGCGGGCCGACGGGCAGCCGGTCGCCAGAACCGATTATGGTCTGAGCCTCGAAGGGCAGGGCACCCAGGTCATCGGCAACAGCAACCGGCTCGTCATGCTGCAGCCGGGCGCCAGCCTGCACAGCTATTTCCTGCTCAACCAGGTTTATGACCTCGGCCGGCCCGGGACCTACCGGGTGCAGGTCACGCCCCATCCGGCCGGCGGCGAAGCCGTGGCGGCTGCCTCGAACACGCTCGAGATTGCGGTGCATTGAGGGAGCGGCCGCCGGTCGTTGCCTTGACCGCGGACCTTTGCGGAGCAAAAGGTGGCAATCGTTTCGGGGCGCCGTAGCCCGTAGGGCGAAGGCGGGGCGAGGGCGGAACCCACACGCCGCAGCCGCCGTGATTTTCACTAATTCCGGGAGTATCGATTCCGGGTTCGCTCGCGCCCCGGAATGACGGCATCATATGCACTGGACCGATGAAGGCATCGTGCTCGGCGTCAAGCGGCACGGGGAGGCGAGCGGCATCCTCGAACTGATGACGCGCGAGCACGGCCGCCATCTCGGCATGGTGCGCGGCGCTTTCGGCACCCGCATGAAGCCGGTGCTGCAGATCGGCAATAGCGTGAGCGCGACCTGGCGCGCGCGGCTCGACGAGCATCTCGGACATTTCACGGTGGAGGGTTTGCACCTGCGCGCGTCGAATTATTTCGCCGCACCGCACGCCATCTACGGCGTCGGCCATCTCGCCGCGCTGATGCGGCTGTTGCCCGAGCGCGATCCGCATGAGGGGCTCTTCGGCGCGTTCGAAAGCCTGCTCGAGCGGCTCGACGATGCGGTGGCGGTGGCGCCCGAAGTGGCGCGCTTCGAATTGCAGCTTCTGTCCGAACTCGGCTTCGGGCTCGATCTCGACGAATGTGTCGCGACCGGCACGCGCGCCGATCTCATCTATGTCTCGCCCAAATCGGGCCGCGCCGTCTCGCGCGAAGCCGGCGCGCCCTATGCGGAACGCATGCTGCCCTTGCCCGCGTTCCTGCGCGCGGACGAAGCCCCAGTGAGCGCGCGCGACATTGCCGACGGCTTCGCGCTCACCGGCTTCTTTCTCACCCGCTACGTGCTGGAGCCGCGCGGGCTGCTCCTGGCGGATGAGCGCGCGCATTTCATTGCCGCGCTCACCCGCTCGCTCGCCGGCGCCGCCTGAGGGCGTGGCCGGCGCGCGGTCATCTCAGTAGTAGTGCCAGCCGTGACGGCGCCAATAGCGGTGCCGCCAATAACGGCCGCCATACCAATAGCCGCGACCGTACCAGCCATAGGCGCGATAGCCCGGCCGCCAGCCGCAGACGCGCCGCCAGCCGCAGCCATAGGCTCCGCAGCGCCACACGCGGCGGCAGACATAGGCCACTTCCTGGGCGAGGTTGCGGTCGACGACCGCGGCGTGCATGCCGGCCGGGGCCGAGATCGGGGCCGCCTCGGCGGCATTGGGAACAAGAGAAGATGCGGCGAACAGGGACAGTGCCGCCGCCATCGCGAAGACTAATCGGCGCATGGTTTCCTCCATCTGGAAAAAATGCCGAAAACAGCAGGTCCGTCGCCAGTCCGTTGCAACCGGAATAACTCGGACGAACTGTTCAGGTTCGCCAAGGATAGACGGAAGATTCGGAAGGAATGCTGGCCAAACCGTTCATCGCTTGTTCAGGGCGCGCCGACGCATTACTTAGTGCGCCATGGTCAGCAAAGTGATTCCACCCGAAAAGGGCGCCGTCGAGGACGTCGCGTTGCGCGAAGCGCTCGAGGAGCGCTATCTCGCCTACGCACTTTCCACCATCATGAACCGCGCGCTGCCCGATGCGCGCGACGGGCTCAAGCCCGTGCATCGCCGCATCCTCTACGGCATGCGCCTGCTGCGGCTCGATCCCGGCGCCGCGTTCAAGAAGTCGGCCAAAGTGGTCGGCGACGTGATGGGCAATTTTCATCCGCATGGGGACCAGGCGATCTACGATGCACTGGTGCGGTTGTCGCAGGATTTCGCGCAACGCTATCCGCTGATCGACGGGCAGGGCAATTTCGGCAATATCGACGGCGATAACGCCGCCGCCATGCGCTACACCGAGGCGCGGCTCACGGAAGTCGCGCGCTTGCTCATCGACGGTATTGATGAGGACGCCGTCGATTTCCGCCCGACTTACGATGGCACCGGCGAGGAGCCGGTGGTGCTGCCCGGTGCCTTCCCCAATCTGCTCGCCAACGGTTCGCAGGGTATCGCGGTCGGCATGGCGACCTCGATCCCGCCGCACAATGTCGCCGAGCTGTGCGACGCCGCGCTCTATCTGATCGACAATCCGAACGCGCGCGGCAAGACGCTGTTGAAATTCGTCAAGGGTCCCGATTTCCCGACCGGCGGTATCATCGTCGACAGCGCGGATTCGATCGCCGACGCTTACGCCACGGGTCGCGGCTCGTTCCGCGTGCGCGCGCGCTGGAAGACGGAAGAGGGCAGCCGCGGCACTTACGTCGTGGTGATCACCGAAATCCCCTGGCTGGTGCAGAAGTCGCGCCTCGTTGAAAAGCTCGCCGAACTGATCAACGACAAAAAGCTGCCGCTGGTCGCCGATGTGCGCGACGAGTCGGCCGAGGACGTGCGGCTGGTGATCGAACCGCGCGCGCGCACGGTCGATGCCGAATTGATGATGGAGTCGCTGTTCAAGCTCACCGAGCTTGAAAGCCGCATTCCGCTCAACATGAACGTGCTGGTGAAGGGCCGCATCCCGCAGGTGTTGGGCTTAGCCGAAGTCTTGCGCGAATGGCTCGACCATCGGCGCGAGGTGCTGCTGCGCCGCACGAAGCACCGGCTCGGTGAGATCGAGCACCGGCTCGAAGTGCTCGGCGGCTATCTGGTCGCGTATCTCAATCTCGACAAGGTCATCAAGATCATCCGCACCGAGGACGAGCCCAAGCCCGTCCTGATGAAGACCTTCAAGCTCACCGAGGTGCAGGCCGACGCCATCCTCAACATGCGGCTGCGTAATTTGCGCAAGCTGGAGGAAATGGAAATCCGCGGCGAGGACAAGGCGCTGCGCGAGGAGCAGAAGAAGCTCAAATCGCTGCTCGGCTCGGAAGACCAGCAATGGAAGACCATTGCCGGCCAGATCAAGGAGCTGAAGGAGAAGTTCGGTCCGAAGACGCCGCTCGGCCGCCGCCGCACCGGCTTCGGTGAAGCGCCCGCGCATGACGTGGCGGCGATCGAAGAGGCCATGGTGGTGCGCGAGCCGGTCACCGTGGTGGTGTCGGAGAAGGGCTGGATTCGCGCGCTGCGCGGCCATGTCGCCGATCTGTCGGGCGTTGCCTTCAAGACCGACGACGCGCTGAAATTCGCGTTCCCGACCGAAAGCACCGCCAAGATGCTGATCTTCGCCAGCAATGGCCGCTTCTACACGCTCGATGTGTCGAAGCTGCCGGGCGGTCGCGGCCATGGCGAGCCGGTGCGCCTGTATGCCGACCTCGAGCAGGACGCCGATGTGGTGGCGGCCTTTGCCTATCAGGGCGGGCGCAAATTCCTGGTGGCGAGCTATCAGGGCAACGGCTTCATCGTGCCGGAAGACGAAGTGCTCGGCACCACGCGCAAGGGCAAGCAGGTGCTCAACCTGAAAGCGCCCGACCGCGCCGTCGCCATGACGGTGGTCACGGGCGATTTCGTCGCCACCATCGGCGAGAACCGCAAGCTCCTGATTTTCGGGCTGGACCAGGTGCCCGAAATGACCAAGGGGCGCGGCGTGCGGTTGCAGCGCTATCTCGACAAGGGCTTGTCGGATGTGGCGACCTTCGAGGTCGAGAAGGGACTGACCTGGATCGACACGGCCGGGCGCAGCTCCACAAAATCGCTGAAGGAGCTGAAGGATTGGCGCGGCGACCGCGCCGCCGCCGGCCGCGTCCGCCCGGAACGGTTCCTCACCAACAACAAGTTCGGCACGCCCCCGGCGGGGAAGGGGGAGTAAAGGCTATTGTCGTCGCCCTGAGGCGGCCGCGCGAGAGCGCGGCCCTCGAAGGGCCTGGACCGTGCCGTCATCCTTCGAGGCTCGCTTTCGCTCGCACCTCAGGATGACGTCAACCTCAAGTCGCCACGAACACCAGCGACTTCGTCGACGTGGCCAATAGCGCGGCGGCGGTGTCGCCGAAGAACAATTTATCGCCCGGCCGCCGGCCGACCCCGAGCACGATGAGATTGTTGCGCCGCCGGCCCACCTCCCGGACGATCGCCTTGTCGGCGGCGATGTCGGCGCGCACCGCGGTCTTGATCTCGACGCCATAGCTCTCCGCCAGTGCCACGATGTCCTTGAGGATCGCTTCTTCATATTGGCGCGAACGGCGCGCCTTCTGGCCGCGTGGCGCGACATAGAGCGCGGTGAGCGGCGCCCGCGCGGCGCGCGCGATGGCGATGCCGACCTCGGCGCCGCGGCGCGACGGATCGGTGCCGTTGACCGGCAGCAGGATGCTCAGCCGGCTGTGCATGGGATCCTCAAGCTGCGCGTCGCGTGCGATCACGACCGCCAGCGGCCCGGGAAATCCGGCGGCGAGATTGGTGATGTCGCCGTGGAATTCGGTGTCGTTGGCGAGCGTCTTGTCGAGCCCGACCACCATGAGGTCGTAACCTTTTTCGGCTTCGGTGGCGACCGCCTCCGCCTTCGGCATGTCCTCGACCATGGTGGTGATGTCGATACTGCTCTCGCTCTTTTCGTCGTCGCGTTTGGCTTGGTCGCTGCGGCCGGCGACGGCCTGCACGGTCTCGCCGATCTCCTTGACTTTCGCCTTGGCCTGTTCGACCGCGGCCTTGCTCGGCCGCTTGTTGCCGTGGATGTGCATGACGGTGGTCGGCATGGCATTAACGCCCGCGATGATGCCGCCGATGCGGGTGGCGAAGCGGCCGTTGGCGCTGTCGTCGATCGCCAGCAGCAGGCGCTCGAGCTTGGGCACGAAGCCCTTTTCCTCCATCTCCTCGCGCTCGAGACGCGCCTTTTCGTCCTTGCGCATCGGCACGCGCGCCAACGCCCAGCGCAAGGTCGGCGGCATCGCCACGGTGGTGAGGATCGCCATCGCCACGATCATGGTGAAGAGGGTGGGCGAGAGCGCGCCCATCGACAGGCCGACCGAGGCGATGATGACCTCGGTCGAGCCGCGCGCGTTCATGCCGCAGGCAAGCGCGAAGCCCTCGCGCCGCGTCAGGCCGCCGAGTTCAGCGCCGATGAAGGCGCCGCCGAACTTGCCGAGGCTGGCGATCAGCACCAGGCCGACGGTGTAGATCGCGACGACCGGATTGCCGAGCACCGTGAGATCGGCGCTCTGCCCGGCCAGGCCGAAATAGATCGGCGTGAAGAAGGCGAACACCAGCCCGCGCAGCTGCTCCTCGATGTGCTTCGACAGGATCGGGGATTCGCCGACCAGCACGCCGGCGACGAAGGCGCCGAGCACGGTGTGCACGCCGATGGCGTCGGTGA
>DASZQT010000320.1:0-13079 GCA_035549515.1 Pseudolabrys sp.
CGCGCTGGCGCAGAAGCACGCGCAAGCCACCGCCATTGGTCGCAACGGCGAATTGGCCGATCTCGAAGGTACCACCATCTTCCTGGCGGCGCCGGCCTCCGGCTATGTCACCGGGCAGATCATCGCCGTCGATGGCGGCTATCTGGCCAAATGAGGCTGCGATGAAGGCGCTGGTCTATATCGCCCCCGAGACCCTGGTGCTGTGCGATCAGCCGCTCCCGCGTCCCGGCAACGATGAGGCCGTGGTCGGCGTCGAAGCCGTCGGCATCTGCGGCTCGGACATGCATGCCTATCTCGGCCACGACGAGCGGCGGCCGGCGCCGCTGGTGCTCGGCCATGAGGCGGCGGGCACCGTGCGAAGCGGCCCGCGCGAAGGCCGCCGCGTCACGGTCAATCCGCTGGTCACCTGCATGATGTGTCCGGCGTGCCTGTCGGGGCGCACCAATCTGTGCGCGTCGCGCCAGATCATCTCGATGCCGCCGCGTCCCGGCGCCTTCGCCGAACAGATCGCCATTCCCGAGCGCAACCTCATTGCGGTGCCTGACGAGTTTCCGATCGACAAGGCCGCGCTATGCGAGCCGCTCGCTTGCGGCTGGCACGCGGTACGTCTTGCTGCGCGTGCATCGTTCGTGCCGCTGCCGGCGGCTCGGGCGCTCGTGATCGGCGGCGGCGCGATCGGCCTGGGGGTTGCGCTTTCGCTCAACGCATTCGGTGCGGGCGACATCGCCATCGTCGAGCCCAATCCGGTACGGCGGCCGGCGCTCGAACGGGCAGGCGATTTCGCGATATTGGCATCCGCCGACGATGGCGGGCCGGCCGGCAGTTACGACGTTGTGGTGGATGCCTTCGGCGGCGAGGCTTCACGCGCGACGGCAAGCCGCGCGGTGCGCGCCGGCGGCGTCATCGTGCACATCGGCCTTGCCAGCGCCGCCGGTGGCCTCGATGTGCGTCGCCTCACATTGCAAGAGGTCATATTCATCGGCACCTATTGCTACACGATGACCGATTTCGCCGACACATTCGCGGCGATGGTCGCGGGGCGGCTGGGGCCGCTCGATTGGTTCGAGACGCGCAGCCTCGCCGATGGGGCGCAGGCCTTTGCCGATATCCGTGCCGGGCGCTGTGCCTCGCCGAAGATCGTGTTGCGGCCCGCGTAGGCCACGTGCCGTTCAGTTTTCCGCTTTTTGAGCGGCGGCGCGTTCGAGATTGCCGAAGACCTTGCGCAGCATGCGCTTGAGCTCGGCGACTTCGGCGCGCGAAAGCCCCTTCATCGCGAGCTTTTCGTAGTAGATCGCATAAGGCGCCGCGGTCTCCACCAGCTTGAGGCCTTTGGGCGTGAGTGTGAGCGAAAGCGCGCGGCCGTCCTCGCCGGAGCGGCGGCGCACGATCAGTCGCTTGCGCTGCATCGCCACGACCAGCCGCGACAACGTGGACAGATCGATGCTGGTGCGCTCGGCCAGTTCGCCGAGGCGATGATCGTCCTTGTGCCAGAGCTCGAGCAGCACGCGCCACATCGGCAGGGTGACCCCGTAAGGCGCGACGTCGCGCGAAAACATCGCGCCGATGCGCATGCCGGCGCGGTTGAGCAGATAGGGCAGGAAATCGGAAAGTTCGATGCGGCGGACCATGCGAGGCGTCTTTGTGGATTTGCGTTCAATGCAATAGGGCAGGGCCGCATGCGCGGCAAGCCCGGCCGCCGGTGGATGGGAGGCAGCCGCGGAATTACTTGCAAATGATAATAATAACTTGCCAGCCGCCGTGTGGCGCGGTTAGGCTTGCCGGCAAGCATAAGATCAACCGGTGAGGAACGTCCCATGAGCGTGGCCGCGGCGCAAAAGCCGGAACGGACGCCCGATGTCGCCGATATCCTTAAGCGCGCGCAGACGCTCGCCGACATCGCGCGCGAGCGCGCGCAGGAGACCGAAAAGGCGCGCCGGGTCTCGCCCGAGCTCATCGCCCACATGCGCGATGCCGGCCTGTTCAAGATCATGCAGCCGCGCGCCTATGGCGGCTATGAGCTCGGCTACGATGTTTTCATCGATGCGGTGGCGACGGTCGCGAGCGGCGACGGCTCGACCGGCTGGGTCTACAGCCTCGGCGCCGTGCACGGCTGGCTGATGGCGCTCTATCCGGCCGAGGCGCAACACGAGGTCTGGCGCGACAACCGCGACGCCATCGCGGCGGTATCCTATGCGCCGACCGGCAAGGCGGTGGCGGCGCCGGGCGGCGTGCGGCTGAGCGGGCGCTGGAGCTTCGCCAGCGGTTGCGACAATTCCGACTGGGGCATCGTCGGCGGCATGCTGCCGGTCGAGGGCGGGGTGAAGCCCGCCTTCTTTCTGATCCCGCGGTCCGATTACCATATCGACGACGACTGGTTCACCATGGGGCTCGCCGGGACCGGCAGTAAGACCTTGGTGGGACAGGACATTTTCGTGCCGGCCCACCGGATTGCGACCTTTGCCGACCTGTTGACCGGCAACGGGCCGGGCACGCAAGTGAACACCAATCCGCTCTATCGCCAGCCGATGCTGGCGGTGGTGCCGCATTGCCTGGTGGCGCCGGCGCTCGGCATGGCGCGTGGCGCGCTGCAATGCTTCACGGACATGGTCGGCGGGCGCACCACGCGCGGCGCCGTCGCCGGCGGCAACAACAAGATGTCCGAATTCGCCACCATCCAGATGCGCGTGGCCGAGGCGACCGCCTCCATCGATGCGGCGCAACTGATGATGCACAGGGATATAAGCGAGACGTTCGAGGCGGCACAACGCGGTGGCCCGACCGACATTGCATTGCGCATGCGCAACCGGCTGACGCATTCGTTCGCGACCAAGCTGTTGACCGCCGCGGTCGATGCCGTTTTCGCGGCGGCCGGCGGCAATGCACTCGGCCTGCATCACCCGGTGCAGCGGTTCTGGCGCGACATTCACGCGGTCAGCGCGCATATCAGCCTGAACTGGGACTCGGTCGGCTCGATGTATGGCCAGCACGTGTTCGGGCTGGAGCCGCGCGGGCAGTACTGAAAACGGCTCAGCGCGCCGGCGTGCCCGCGGCCGCGGCGCCGTGCAGGAAAATGCGCGCGGCCGCTTTCACGGTCGCCGCGATGTCTTTCTTGGAGGACGACTCGAAGGACGAGGTGAGCAAAGCGAGCTGGTGTTTGCCGGTGAGCATGTCGAGGAAAAGCTCCGCCATCGCGGCGGCGTTGCCGGACGCGATCTTGCCGGCTTTCTGCTGCTTCTCGATCCAGCTTGCGATCAGGTCGTAGGCGCGCTGCGGGCCGGCCTGGAAGAACATCTGCGCGACCGAAGGGAAATTGCGTCCCATCGACACCATCAGCCGGTGCTGTTCGAGAATGCTCGGGTGCAGGATCATGCCGAGAAAATGCGTGCCGATGACGACGAGCTGTTTCTCGATGTCCTCGTGCTCCTTGATGCCGGCGAACATGTCGCGGTGCACCCTGGCGCAATAGGCCTTGATCACCATCTCGAACAGGCCGGCCTTGCCGCCGAAGCGCTCATACAGCGTGCGCTTGGAGCCACCGATGCGGCGCACGATTTCGTCGATGCTGACCTGGTCGTAGCCGCGTTCAAGAAACAGCGGCGCGACCAGTTCGACGATCTCTTGCCGGCGCTGATCGGTGAGGCGTCCGCCGCGGCGCGGCGCGGCGGCATTCGCCTTCGCGGTGCGCGGGCGTGCGCGCGGCGCGGTTTTTTTCGCATCGGCGCCGGCCGGTTCTAAATGGGTGAGCAGCGGACGCGGCATGTCTCAACAAAATCCTTCTACGAATCGTCTCGCGGTTTCGCGGCACAGTATCGCATTGCGAGACTGCGCGCGTCCGCCGCGTGAATGGATGAGATATAAGGCTTGCATGTTCGAAAGTATACGGTAACGTACCTTACACAAAAGGATTGCCGTTCCAAGCAAAGGGGCGGCGCGGGGAGATAAGACGCTCGGGCTCGGCCATGCGCCGGACGCGTGCCGTTTTGGCACCGGGTCAATTTTCTTCCCGTACATCGAAAAAGAAGCGCGACCTGCGCAGGCGGGCGCGCGGCGCATGATCAACGGCGCGGGGAGGAAGGCTTGGCGGATTCAGGGTATCGGCTCATCAGCTATCGCAAGGGCGGCGAGCCACAGGCGGGCGTCCTGATCGGCGACCGCGTCTATCCCGCAAGTTCGATGGTGCGCGGGCTGAAGGACGCGGGCAGCGTGCTCGGCCTCTTGCGCGAATGGGACAAGGCGCATCCGCTGCTGGCGGCCGCGGCGAAGGCCGCCGATCCAAAAGGCGGTATGGCGCTTTCCGATGTGGCGCTGATGGCGCCGATCCTCTATCCGGGCGCGCTCTACTGCGCCGGCGCGAATTACTGGGACCATCTCGAAGAGATGGCCGAAATCGCCAAGCGCGTGACCGGCAAGGCGCCGGCCATGACCAAGGCGAAGGACCCGTATTTCTTCATGAAGAACTGCGCGGGCGCCATCATCGGCGACGGCGTGCCCGCGCGCCTGCCGCCATTCTCGCAGCAGGTCGATTGGGAAGCCGAACTCGGCGTGGTGATCGGCAAGCAATGCCGCAACGTGTCGGAGGCCGACGCCTTCAATGTTGTCGCCGGCTATCTGATCGTCAACGATCTGTCGGCGCGTGACCTGATGAAGCGTGAGGGCTCGCCCTTCGGCATGGATTGGGTCGGGCAGAAGTGCTTCGAGGACGGCGCGCCGATGGGGCCATGGCTGACCCCGGCGGAGTATGTCGGCAATCCCAATGAATTGCCGATTAAGCTCACGGTCAATGGCGTGCTCAAGCAGAACTCCAACACGTCACGGCTGGTGCACGGCATCGCCGAACAGATCGTCTATCTCAGCCGCCACTTCACCCTGTTTCCCGGTGACGTGATCGCGACCGGCACGCCGGCCGGTGTCGGCATGCCGCGCGGTGAATTCCTGAAAGTCGGCGACGAGGTCAGGATCGAGATCGGCGGCTGCGGCACGCTCACCAACAAGATGGTCGCCGACGACACGCCAGGGGCGGGCTGATGCTTTCCGCCGCCACCAAGGAATTGCTCGGCCGCATGCTGTCGAAGAAGCTGTTCGTCGTGATGTGGAAGGCGAACAAGGGTAGCGATCTGGAGCCCGTGCTGCATGAACATCTTGAGTTCATGATTGAGCTCGAAAAGCAGGGCGCGCTGTTCGCCTCCGGACCGCTTTCGGGCACGCCCGGCGACGGCTTGAGCATTCTGCGCGCCGAAAGTCTGGACGCGGCCCGGGCCATCGCCGAACGCGATCCCTTCGTGCGCAAGGGCATCCGCACTTTCGACTTGCGCGAATGGACGCTGATGGAAGGTGCGATCGGAATAACGCTCAATTGTTCCGACCGTTCGGTTCAACTGAATTAGAAAAAACGGGACGCCCCATGGACACCATCGGATTTATCGGCGTCGGCAAGATCGGACTGCCCATCTGCGAGCATCTGCTCAAGGCAGGGCATCCCGTCATCGGCTATCGCCGCTCATCGCTGGCGGATTTCGAGAAGCTCGGCGGCGTTGCCGCCCATTCGCCGGCCGAGGTCGGCGAGAAGGCCGACATCGTGTTCCTCTGTCTGCCGAGCGACGAGGCGCTGGACGAAGTGATCAAAGGGCCGCATGGCCTGTTGCAGTCCGCGCGCCCGGGCCAGATCGTGGTCGAATTCGGCTCGCATTCGGTGCCGGTGAAGAAGTCCTATGTCGCGCCCTTGGCCGAGCGCGGCGCCGTCTTCATCGACGGCGAAGTCGGCGGCACGCCCGGCATGGTCGCCGCGCGCAAAGGCGTGATCTATTTGAGCGGCGATCAGACGGCCTGCGATGCTCTTTCGCCGATCGTCAAAACCTTCGCCGACGTCTCGCTGTTCCTCGGGCCATTCGGGTCGTCGACCACGGTCAAGGTGATCAACAACATCCTTGTCGGCCTGCATATTGCCGGCACGGCGCAGGCGATGGCCATCGGCCTGCGCGCAGGCGTGGATGTCGACTTGATGATCAAAGCGATCGCCAATGGCAGTGGCGGCTCCACGCAATTCGGCATTCGCGCGCCTTGGATGGCGCAGCGTCGCTTTATGCCGCAGCAGGGCTCTGCGCCCGGGCTCGCACACTATCTCGAACGCGGCAAGGAACTGGCGGACGAGGTGGGGGTCGACGCGCCGTTGCTCGAGTGCCTCATCGACGTCTTCCATCGCGCGCTGCCGGGCATCGGTGAGCGTGACGTGGCCGCGATCATCGAAGTCTTCGAGGATAACACAATTCCGCTCCATGCAACTTCAGCGTCATGACACGAGGTGAATCCCATGATCGGCGTTCGTAAAATTTCCCATGCCAGCTACGAGGTGCCCGACCTCGACCAGCAGGTCGCTTACTACACCGACGTTCTCGGCCTCACGCTGAGCGCCAAGGAAAAGGACAAGGCCTATCTGTCGAGCACCGTCGACCATCATTCGGTGGTGCTGACGAAGGGCTCGGAGGCCAAGTGCGTGCGTGTCGGCTTCCAGCTTGGTCCGGATGACGACCTCGACGCCTTCGACAAGCAGACCCAGGCGGCGGGCGTGAAGACCAGCCGCAAGAAGGACCCGGAACCGACGATCGCCGACATGGTCTGCTTCGAGGACCCGAAGGGCACCGTGATGGAGGTGTTCAAGCGGCCGGATTTCCAGACCCAGAAGTTCAACGCCAAGGGCGTGGTGCCGCATAAACTCGGCCATGTCGCCTTCCACGTCACCGACGTGAAGACGGTGACCAAATTCTATTGCGATGTGCTCGGCTTCCGCGTGTCCGACTGGATGGGCGACTTCTTTTCGTTCCTGCGCTGTGGGCCCGACCATCACACCATCAACCTGATGGAGACCGGATCGAACCGGCATTTCCACACCGCATTCGAGCTGCGCGATTGGTCGCATCTGGAAACTGCCTGCGACATCCTGAGCCTTAATGGCTACAAGATGCTGTGGGGTCCGGGCCGGCACGGCATCGGCCACAACCTGTTCGCCTATCACCGCAGTCCGAGCGGCCTCATCACCGAACTCTTTGCGGAGCTCGACCAGATGAAGGATGAGGCGCTTGGCTATTTCGAGCCGCGTCCCTGGCATCGCGACAATCCGCAGCGGCCGAAAGTGTGGGCGAAGGATCCGTCGGCGTCGAACCTGTGGGGTCCGATGCCGCCGGATGAAATGATGAAATAAGCGCCTGAATGCGCGCGGGCGACAGAAGCCGCAAGACCGGAGACGGGGAAGCGGCCGCCCGCGCGTGCAAGCGAACTACGGCAATCAAACCGGTAAGGGAGGAACCATGTTGAAAAAGGCACTCGCAGGGGCGGTCATCGCCGCCAGCCTCACGGCAACGTCGGCTTTCGCCGGCCAGACGTTCAATTTCACCGTCGCGGCCGGCCAGCCGCCGGCTGCGCTGCCGTCGCTCGCTCTGGTCGGAAAATTTTTCATTCCGGAAGTGAACAAGCGCATCAAGGATGCCAAGCTCGATGTGACGATCAACTGGAAGGAAGCCTATGCCGGCTCGCTGCTGAAGCCGTATCAGATGCTGGACGGCATCAAGGACGGCCTGGCCGATGTCGGCTTCGTCCCGACCATCTTCTTTCCCGACAAGCTCCCGCTCGAGCAAATCACGCTCGTGGCGCCGTTCCTGACCACCGACATCAACCTGCTCGATGGCGTGATGAACCGGCTGCATCACACGATTCCAGCCTTTCCGGCGCAGTACGATAAGTTCAACCAGGTGCGCCTGGGTGGCACCGGCGCCGATTCGTTCGAGCTTCTGACCACGTTCCCGGTGAAGAAATTCGAAGACATCAAGGGCCACAAGATCGGCACCGCCGGCGCGGCGCTGGCCTGGCTGCGCGGCACCGGGGCGACGCCGGTGCAGAGCAACATGATGGAGTATTACAACTCCACCAAGAACGGCGTGTTCGAAGGCTTCATCGTGTTCCCGTCGTCGTTCCCGGCGATGAAATATCCAGAAGCCGCGCCCTATCTCACCAAGGTCGGCTTCGGCGCGCAGTACTCGGTCGTTCTCACCATGAACAAAGACAGCTTCAAGAAGCTGCCGCCGGCCGTGCAAAAGATTTTCCTCGAGGTCGGCGAGGAATGGGGCAAGCGCTCCGACCAGGCCTACATGACGGCGGGCGAAGCCGGCTACAAGTCGCTCGCGAAGTTCAATGCCCATGTCTACGACTTCCCGGAAGAGGAGCGCAGAAAGTGGGCCTTCGCCATGCCGAACATCGCGCAGGAATGGGCGGCGAACATGGAGAAGCAGGGCCTGCCCGGCAAACAGGCGATCAAGGCGCTGATGGATGAAGCGCGCAAGGACGGCATCAAGCCGGTGCGCAACTGGGATCGCGAGTGATCGCGACAATCCGCCCCTTTGCGCCCCCGTTTGACGACCCGTGACCATGACCGACTTTAAGGACAACGAACGCGGCGAGGGGGTGCCCGCAAGGGCGCATTCCTCGCCGTCGGGTTTCGGGTGGCTGACGGTCGGGCTCAGCACCGCCGGCACGCTGCTCATTATTGCCATGGCGGTCGGGGTCAATGCCGACATCCTGGGGCGCGAATTGATCAACCGTCCGGTCCCGGGCGTGACGGAATTTCTCGGACTCGCGATCGTTGCGGTGGTGTTTTTGCAGATCGCCGACACCTCGCGCGAGGAACGGCACATCTCGAACGACTTGATCGTGTCGTGGATCGCCGAGCGCCACCCGCGGCTGGCCTATGCGATCTACGGAATATTCCATCTGATCGGTGCCGCGATGTTCCTGATCATCGTGTGGTTCGTGGTGCCGATTTTCACGGAGAACTATCAGGGCGGCTATTACAAAGGCACCGCGGGCTACATCCAGATTCCGGTCTGGCCGTTCGTCGGCACCGTGCTGGTCGGTGCCGCCGCGGCCGCTGTGCAATACGTGCTGCTGGCGCTAAGGGAATTCGGCCGCGCGAAGGGAACGCCCGATGTCTGAGATCACCATCGGGGCGATCTGCATGCTGGCGAGCCTGGTGCTGATCCAGAGCGGGCTGCATATCGGCATCGCCTTGATGCTCGTGTCGTTCCTCGGGGTCTGGGGCATCAAGAATGTCGCGGTGGCCGGCAAACTGTTGGCGAGTTCGGTCACAACCTCGATTGCGTCCGATACGTTCGGTGTGATCCCGCTGTTCGTCATCATGGGCCTGTTCGTTTCGGCGACCGGCATGGGACGGGACACTTTCGACGTGGCCGCGCATGTGACGCGGCGGCTGCGCGGCGGGCTTGGGATTGCCACGGTGGCGGCGAATGCGGTGTTCGCCGCCTGCACGGGCACCTCGATCGCCTCGGCCTCGATCTTCACCAAGGTCGCGGTGCCGCAGATGGTGCGGCACGGCTATCAGTTGCCGTTCGCGGTTGGCGTGGTTACCGGCAGCTCGGTGCTCGGCATGCTTATCCCGCCCAGCCTGCTGATGATCATTTTCGGCGTGCTGGCCAACACCTCGATCGGCGACCTGTTCACCGCCGGCATCGTGCCCGGCATCGTGCTGGCGGCCTCGTTCAGCCTGTGCATCTTCACGCTGTCGATCTGGCAGCCGGAGCGGGTGTTCAAGGGCCTTTCGGCGCACGACCGCGGCGAGTTCGACGACATCCCGCTGCGCGCCTTGCTCGCCAAGGTCATCCCCGTCGGCATCCTGATCTTCATCGTGCTGGGCGGCATCTATGGCGGCTACTTCACGCCGACCGAAGCGGGCGGGGCGGGCGCCTTCGCGGCGTTCCTGATCGGCGTCGCCCGACGTGAGATTACGCTCAAGATCTTCTGGGATGTCTCGATCGAGACCGGCAAGATCACGGCCGCGATCTGCTTCGTGCTGATGGCGGCGCAGCTTTATTCGCAGATGCTGACCCTGTCCGGCCTGCCCTACGCGGTTGGGCAATGGTTGCAGTCGGCCAATCTCAATTTCGTGGTGATCTTGTTCGGCTATCTCGCGGTCGTGGTCTTGCTCGGCTGCTTCCTCGATTCATTGTCGATCATGCTCATCATTCTTCCGTTCGTTCTGCCCGTGATCGACGGGTTCGGCGTCAATCTGGTCTGGTTCGGCCTGATCACAATCGTGGCCATCGAGATTGGTTTGCTGACGCCGCCGCTCGGCATGTCGGTCTTTGTCGTGAAGGCCAATCTCGGCGCCGCCGATATCACCACCTGGCGCATCTTCATGGGTACGATGCCGATGACCATCACCATGAGCCTGTTCCTGCTTGTGGTGGTGTTCTTCCCCTCGCTGTCGCTGGTGCTGCTCGGAAAGAGCTGGAGCTGGTGGTAGCCGATAAGATATTCGCCGCAATACGGAGAGCGCAGTGTCAAGCAAGCGCGACTATAAAAAGATGCACACGATGGCGACCGAAGCCGATGTCGGCATCGCCATGTCCGATGGCGTGCGGCTGTCGGCGCGTGTTTATCGGCCCGAGGCGAGCGGCCAATATCCGGTCTTGCTCGCCGTGTCGCCCTATCAGCACCGCACCGACGCCATTCCGCATTCGACGCTGTTTCTATGGCGTGAGGTCGGCCCGGTCGACTGGTATGTCGAGGCGCAGGGCTACGTCATCGTCCATGTCGATGTGCGCGGCACCGGACAGTCAGAGGGTGAATATAATTTGCTCGACCGCCGCGAGCAGCGCGACCTTTACGAAATCGTCGAATGGTGCGCGCGCCAGCCCTGGAGCAACGGCCGCGTCGGCGGCTACGGCCAATCCTATTACTGCTGGTCGCAGTGGTTCATGGGCATCGTCAATCCGCCCGGCTTGAAATGCATCGCGCCCTATGACGGTGCCGTCGATATGTACCGCGACGTGATGTACCACGGCGGCATCTACTGCGACTTCCTGCCCTGGTGGTACCAGATGGTGCGCGTGAATAACCTGCACCGGCCGCCAGGCGAACCCGCCGGCAAGCTCATGCCGTTCGACATGGGCCGGATGATGGCCGAGCACACCAGCTATGACGACTGGTGGAAGGAACGCTCGGTGTTCGAGCGGCTTGCCGAGATCAAGGTGCCGACCTTGTCCATCGGCCATTGGGGCAAGATGGGGCTGCATCTGCGCGGCAACATTCTGGGCTACGAGAAAATCGACGCGCCCAAGAAGCTGCAAGTGACCGGCGCGCGCGATGTGTTCGAGGCGCACGATTTGTTCGAGCAGATCGACTATCACCGGTCCGAGCTGCTGCCGTTCTACGACTACTTCCTGAAAGGCGAGGGCGCGGATCCGATGCTAGCGCCGCCGGTCAAGCTCTATATCCGCGGCGACGAGCGCTTCCGCGAGGAAAAGGAATGGCCGCCCGCGCGCGCGCAATACAAGTCGCTCTATCTCAGCGGCACGCCATCCGGATCGCTCACCTCGCTCAATGACGGCAGCCTCACATGGGACACGCCGACCGCGGGCGATGCGCCGACTGTGTTCAACTATCCCGATCCGCGCTGGAAGCTCGGCACGGTCACGATGGGTCCACAGGGACCCGATCCGATCGCGCGCGTTCTGACCTTCACGACCGCGCCGTTCGAACAAGATGTCGAGATCACCGGGCCGGTGGTGCTCGAACTTTATCTCTCATCCACGCAAAGCGACACTGACCTGTTCGCGCGCATCGCCGACCAGGCGCCGCAATCGGAGGAAGAGCGCAACAAGGGCCTGCAGCCGAAGTCGGTCAATATCAGCAAGGGTTGGCTGCGCGCGTCGCACCGGCAGAAAGACGCGGCGCGCTCGACCGAGCGGCGGCCGTTCTACAGCCACGGCGAGCCTAAGGCGCTCACACCGGGCGAAATCGTGCGGCTCGACATCGAGGTGATGCCTTTCGCCAATGTGTTCAAGAAGGGCCACCGGCTGCGGCTCGAAATCGCCAATGGCGACTCGCCGCTGACCGACGGGCTGTTCACGCACCAATACAGTTGGTTCAAGGTCGGTGCCGACACAATCCATCACGATGCGGCGCATGCCTCGCGCCTGGTCGTGCCGGTGGTCTCCGGCGGATAAAGCCGGCGCCGCGCGCCGCCGGACCCGCTATGGGCTCTTCGCGGCGGAAGGTGAGAAAAACGATAAGACACCAAAAGGGGAGGATAAGATGCTTGCGAGAGTTAAGCCGCTGATTTCGGCGGCGGTCGTCGCCTTCGCCATGAGCGCCGGTCAGGCATTTGCCGAACAATATCCGGAGCGGCCGATCCATGTCATCGTCGCGACGAGCCCCGGCGGCGTGAGCGACGTGTTTATCCGCTCGCTTGGCGAAGAACTGCGCAAGAAATGGGGCCAGCCGCTTGTCATCGAAAACCGGCCGGGCGGAAATTTTCATATTGCCGCCAAGGCCTGCGCGCAGGCCGCTCCCGACGGCTATACATTGTGCGTGTTGCCGGCCGAGCCGCTGACCTACAATCAATTCCTGTTCAAGAATATCGGCTTCGACCCGGATCACGATCTCGCGCCGATAACAAATCTGTTTTTCATCACCCAGGTCATGGCGATCAATGCATCGCTCGGCGTTAACGATCTGTCGTCATTGGCGGCCTTGTGCAAGACGAAGCCGAAAACCTTGAGCTATTCGGCGCCCGGTCTGGCGCAGGCTTTGTTTGTCGAAAATTTCAACAAGGCGGAAGGTTGTGACATGGTGCGCGTGCCGTTCCGGGGCGGCGCGGACGCGTTGAACGGCTTGTTGTCCGGCACCACGCCGACGGTCTTTTTGGGCTTAGGCAATCTGCTCGGACAGATAAAGGCCGGGAAAGCGACGCCTCTGGTGGTCGACAGCGAAAAGCGATCGCCGCTGCTCCCGAACACGAAGACCTTGCGGGAAATCGGCTACAAGGGCGATATCACGCGCAGCTATTTTGCGCTCATGGCGCCGGCCCATACGCCGGCCGCGATCATCACGAAGATCTCCGACGGGATCGGACAGGTCTACGAGGATCACGCCTTCATCGACAAAAACCTGGTGCAGAGGGGACTGGAGCCGGCATTTCAAAAGCCGACCGACTTCGCGTCGTTCCTGAAGGAAGACCGAGCGGTGTCGGGGCGCATCGTGAAGGCATCGGGATTGGTGCCGCAATAGCCTTC
>DASZQT010000321.1:0-3256 GCA_035549515.1 Pseudolabrys sp.
ATGAACTTCTGGCTGATCCTGACCGTCAACAGCATCACCTTCGGCGGGCTTCTGTTCCTGCTGTCGGCGGGCTTCTCGCTGATCTTCGGGCTGATGCGGATTCCGAACCTGACGCACGGCTCGCTGTTCATGCTCGGCGCCTATATCGGCGCGACCTTCGTGGTCGGGCTTCTCAGCATCAAGTTCAATTTCTGGGTGGCGGCGCTGGCGGCGACGCTGCTCGTCGCCTTGTTCGGCGCATTGATCGAGCGCCTGCTGCTGCGCCGGCTGCCGGGCGACCAGCTCGCGCAGGTGCTGGTGACGCTCGGCATTTCCTTCATGGTGGCCGATCTCTGCCTGATGTTCTGGGGTGGCGATCCGATCAATGTGCCGAGCCCGGCCGGCCTCGGCGGCTTCTTGCGGCTCGGTCCGGCGGTATTCCCGCTTTATCGGCTGGCGGTGATCGCGATCGCCGCCGTCGTCGCCATCGCGCTCTGGCTCTTGCTCGACCGCACGCGGCTCGGCGCCATGATCCGCGCCGGCGTCGACGATCCCGACATGGCGCGCGTGGTCGGCATCCGCGTGTCGCGGCTCTTCACCATCGTGTTCGCGCTCGGCGCCGGGCTCGCGGCCTTTGCCGGCATCATCGGCGGACCGATCCTGTCGGTCTATCCGGGGCTCGACCAGGACATGCTGCCGCTGGCGCTGGTGGTCGTCATCCTCGGCGGCACCGGCAGTCTGCTCGGCTCCTTCGTCGGCAGCCTGGTGGTCGGCTTCATCTATAATTTCGGCCAGGCGCTGCTGCCCGAGCTCGCCTATTTCGTGCTCTTCCTGCCCATGCTGCTCGTGCTGCTGCTGCGGCCGCAGGGCTTGTTCGGCAGGCATGTCCCTTAAATGAACGCCCGCATCCTCGCCCTTCTCATTGCCTTTGCCGTGCTGATCGCGGTGCCCTATTGGGTGCCGGGCATCTATTACATCAACGTGGCGAGCCAGATCCTGCTCTATGCGGTGTTCGCGCTCGGGCTCAACGTGCTGGTCGGCTATGCCGGGCTGGTGTCGCTCGGCCATGCCGCGCTGTTCGGCATCGCGGCCTACGCCACCGGCTATATGCTGCAGATGGGCTTCGGCCACACCGTCGCGATCCTCGCCGCTTTGGCCGTCGGGGTTTTCTCGATGGCGATTTTCGCCGTGCTGTCGCTGCGCTCGACCGGCATCGGCTTCATCATGATCACGCTGGCGCTCGGCGAAATCCTGTGGGGCCTGGCCTATCGCTGGATCAGCGTCACCGGCGGCGACAACGGCATCAACGTGTCCGGCCGCCCCGCCCCCTTCGGCTATGCGCTAAGCGTGCCGACCCATTTCTATTACGCCACGCTCATTGTGTTCCTCATCGCGGTTGGCGCGGTCGCGATCTTCGCGCGCTCGCCCTTTGGCGCCGCCTTGATGGGCACGCGCGATCAGCCGCGCCGAATGAATGCGCTCGGCTATCACGTGCTGGCGATTCGCTTCTGGGCCTGCCTGTTCTCCGGTCTGCTCACCAGCGTCGCCGGCATTTTGTTCGTCTATTACACCCAGTTCATCAGCCCGCAGACGCTGGCGCTCACCTCCTCGGCGGAAGTGCTGCTGATGGTGATCTCGGGCGGGCCCGGCACCCTGCTCGGTCCGATCGTGGGCGCCGGCCTGGTGGTGGTGGTCAAGACCGTGGTGAGCGGTTTCATCGAGCGCTGGAATTTCCTGCTCGGCGCGATCTTCGTCGCCATCGTGATCCTGATGCCGGAAGGCCTGGTGCCCGGCAGCGTGCGGCTGTGGCGGCTCGCCATGGGCAAGCGCGCCGCAAAGAGGAAGCCCTCGCCATGAGCGCCCTCACCGTCTCCAATCTCGCCAAGTCGTTCGGCGGCCTGCATGTCACGCGTGGCGTCAATCTCGATGTCGCGCCGGGCGAGCGCCGGCTGATCATCGGGCCGAACGGCGCCGGCAAGACCACGCTGTTCAACCTGATCACCGGCGAGATCACGCCCGACTCCGGCTCGATCAAGCTGCTCGGCCGCGACATCACCCAGGTGCCGACGCGCCAGCGCGCCCATCTCGGCATGGCGCGCACCTATCAGATCATCACGCTGTTCGCGCGCAACAGCATCCAGCACAATGTGACGCTCGCCCTGCTCGGCCTGTCGCCGGCGCGCTGGAATCCGCTGATCGCGCTCAAGCGCGAAAGCCATCTGACCGAGCAGGCGCGCGAGGCGCTCGATCTGGTCGGCCTGGGCGGCATCGCCGAGCGGCCGCTGGCGCAGACCTCCTATGGCGAGCGCCGACGCGTTGAGATCGCCATGGCGCTGGCGCAGAAGCCGAAAGTACTGCTGCTCGACGAGCCGTTCGCGGGCTTGTCGATCGATGAGCGGCAGGACGTGCACAAATGCCTGATGTCGATCCCGCGCGACGTAACGATGGTGATGATCGAGCACAATATGGACGTGGCACTCGCCTTTGCCGACCGCATCACGCTCTTGCATTTCGGCGAGGTGATCGTGGAGGGCACGCGCAGCGAGGTGGTCGAGGACCCGCGCACCAGGGAGGTCTATCTTGGCCACTAGCGCGCTCACGCTCAGCCACATCGATACCTATTACGGCGACAGCCATGTGCTGCAGGACGTGTCGTTCGAGCTCGGCGAGGCGCGCATGCTCGGCCTGCTCGGCCGCAACGGCGCCGGCAAGTCGACCTGCCTGAGCGCCACCGTCGGCCTGGTACCGCCGCGCCGCGGCGAGGTCGCGGTGTTCGGCGAGCGCGTGAGCGGGCTGCCGCCCGAGCAGATCGCCGCGCGCGGCGTGGCGCTGGTGCCGCAGGGCCGCCGCATCTTCAAGAGCCTGACCGTGCGCGAGAACCTGATCGTCGCCGCGCGCAAGCCGACTGACGGCAAGCACGCCGCTCAACACGCCCCTTGGACGATCGACACCGTCTTCGCCATGTTTCCGCGGCTAAAGGAACGCAGCGCGCAACTCGCCGCGCATCTGTCGGGCGGCGAGCAGCAGATGCTGGCGATCGGCCGCGCGCTGATGGGCAATCCGCGCGTGCTCTTGATGGACGAGCCGTCGGAGGGCCTTGCGCCGCAGATCGTGCACGAGGTCATGAACACGATCCGCAAGCTCAAGGAGAGCGGGCTGTCGATCGTGCTGGTCGAACAGAATCCGACATTGGTGTTCGACGTCGCCGACGATATCGTCATTCTCAACACCGGCCGCGTCGCCGTGGTCTCCACCTCGGCGGCGCTCAGTCAGGACG
>DASZQT010000322.1:0-4575 GCA_035549515.1 Pseudolabrys sp.
ATCGCGCCGCCATTTCGGCAGGCTGCGCCGCGCACTGAACCCGGCCAGAGCCTCGGAGAGCTTCGCCGCACCCGGCAGCACATCGCGCAGATTCAACAGCCACGACAAGCGCGCGACGTAAGGCGCGTAGCGCGGCAGATAGCCGACTAGCCGGTCGTGCAATGACAGCCCGTGCTTGGCTGCGCGCGCCGCCTGCACCTCGATCTTCATGCGGGGCATGTCGACGCCGGTCGGGCATTCGCGCCGGCACGCTTTGCAGGAAACACAAAGCGACAGCGTATCGGCCATTTCATCGGAGGTGAGCGCATCCGGCCCGAGCTGCCCGGTCACCGCCAGCCGCAAAGTATTGGCGCGGCCGCGCGTCACGTCGCGCTCGTCGTGCGTCACGCGATAGGACGGACACATCACGCCGCCAGCCAGCTTCCGGCAGGCGCCGTTGTTGTTGCACATCTCGATCGCGCCCTGGAACCCGCCGCCCGTGCCGGGATAGGCAGACCAGTCGAGGCGCGTCTTGATGTCGAGGCCGTGATAGCCGGGCTTGTAGCGGAACAGTTCGCGCGTATCGAATTTGGGCGGGCGCACCACCTTGCCGGGATTGTAGAGCACGTTCGGATCGAAACGATCCTTCACCTGTTCGAACGCGCGCGCCAGACGCGAGCCGAACATCGGCTCGTTGAATTCCGAGCGCACCAGGCCGTCACCGTGTTCGCCGGAATGCGAGCCCTTGTATTCGCGCACCATGGCGAACGCCTCCTCGGCGATCGCGCGCATGGCATGCACGTCCTTCTCCTGGCGCAGATTGAGGATCGGCCGCACATGCAGGCAGCCGGAACCAGCATGCGCGTACCAGGTGCCGCGCGTGCCGTGCTTCTCGAACACTTGCGTGAGCCGGCTGGTGTAATCGGCGAGGTGTTCGAGCGGCACCGCGCAATCCTCGACGAAGGAGACCGGTTTGCCCTCGTCCTTCATCGACATCATGATGTTGAGGCCGGAGGTGCGCACCTCGGTGATGGCGGCCTGCAAAGCAGGATCGAGCACCTCGACCAGGCCGCCCCATTTGGCGCCGCTTTTGTCCCAGCCGAAACCGAGATCGCCCATCAACTCATTGAGTTGCTTGAGCCGGCGCAGGTTCTCGTCCTGCTCGTCCTCGCCGAACTCAACCAGCAGCACGGCCTCCGGCGCGCCGTGCACGAATTGCTCGAGCGTCGGCCGGAAGATCGCGATCTCGCGCGCGAGTTCGATCATGGTGCGGTCGATCAGTTCGACCGCGATCGGCTTCAAGCGCACCAGATGCTGCGCCGCGTTCATCGCCTCGTAGAAGCTGCCGAAATGACACGCGCCGACCGCGCGGCGGCCGAGCAGCGGCGACAGCTTCAGTTCGATGCGGGTCGAAAAGGCGAGCGTGCCCTCGCCGCCCACCAGCACATGGGCGAGGTTGATGTCGTTACGGCGGGGCACCAGCGCATCGAGATTATAGCCGCCCACGCGCCGCTGCACCTTGGGAAAGCGGGCGGCGATTTCGTCGGCCTCGCGCGCGCCGATGGCGAGCAGGTCCTGCGCGAGCGGGCGCAATGGCGCGGGCACGTCCGCGAGGTCGCCGCCGATGCGGCCGAAATGGCCGCGCGTACCGTCGGCCAGGATGGCGTCGATCGCGAGCACATTGTCGCGCATGGTGCCGTAACGCAGCGAGCGTCCGCCGCAGGAATTATTGCCGGCCATGCCGCCGATGGTGGCGCGCGAGGCGGTCGAGATGTCGACCGGAAACCAGAGGCCATGCGGTTTGAGCTGCCGGTTGAGGTCATCGAGCACGATGCCGGGCTCGACCGCGCAGCGCGCACCCTTAACGTCGAGATCGAGCACGCGGGTGAGATATTTCGAGCAGTCGACGACCAGGGATTCGCCGACCGTCTGCCCGGCCTGCGAGGTGCCGCCGCCGCGCGCCAGCACGGTGACGCCTTCCGCGCGGGCAATCGCTATCGCCCGATCGGCTTCCTCGATGGTGCGCGGGGCCACCACCCCCAACGGGGCAATTTGATAGTGGGACGCGTCGGTTGAATAGCGCCCGCGGGTAAAGGGGTCGAACCGCACGTCCCCGCTCAACGCGGCTTTCAGCCGCCGTTCCAGGCCCGGTCTGACTACCGCCACCGTCTGTTTCCTTGTCGCACCCGGAATTGCCCCTATATGGGGGCCTATCTGATGTGCGGAAAATCGCTTGACCGCAATGTTGCATTCATAGTTCAACGCCACAAGCGCCGCTCCCTGGCCGGGACCGCGCCGTGGCCGATCCACGAAAATCCCCGATAAGCCTGCGGTTTAGGAGCTATCTATGGTTAAGAATACGTCGCGCGTCCCCGGACGCCACGCCCTGCATATTCCCGGCCCGACGCCGGTGCCGGACCGCATCCTGCGGGCCATCGATACACCGATCATCGATCACCGCGGTCCGGAATTCGCCAAGCTCGCCAAGCGCTGCCTCGACGGCATCAAGACGATTTTCAAGACCACCAATCCGGTCATCATCTATACCGCGACCGGCACCGGCGCCTGGGAAGCCGCGCTCGCCAATACGCTGTCGCCGGGCGACCGCGTGCTGATGGTGGAGACCGGCCAGTTCGCCGGCCTCTGGCGGGTGATGGCCGAGCGGCTGGGCCTCAAGCCGGAATTCATCAAGACCGACTGGCGCCACGGCCTCGATCCGCATGTCATCGAAGCGGCGCTGCGCGCCGACAAGAATAAAGAGATCAAGGCGGTCTGCGTCCTGCACAACGAGACCTCGACCGGCGCGCTCACGCCCATCGCCGAGATCCGCAAGGCGATTGACGCCGCCGGCCATCCGGCGCTGCTGATGGTCGACACCATCTCCTCGCTCGCCTCGACCGACTACCGCCATGACGAATGGGGCGTCGACGTCACCGTCGGCGGCGCGCAGAAGGGCCTGATGCTGCCGCCCGGCATGTCGTTCAACGCGGTGAGCGACAAGGCGCTGGCGGCCAGCAAGACTTCCAAGCTGCCGAAATCGTTCCTGGCCTGGGACGACATGCTCAACATGAACAAGGTCGGCTTCTTCCCCTACACGCCGGCGACGCCGATGCTGCAGGGCCTGGCGGTCGCCATCGACATGTTGCACGAGGAAGGCCTCGACAACGTGTTCGCCCGTCACCACCGGCTGGCGGAAGCCACGCGCCGCGCGGCCGCGGCCTGGGGCCTGGAAAACCTCAACAAGAACGCCAGCCAGTATTCGCCGACCATCACGGCGATCCTGCTGCCGGAGGGCCACAACGCCGACCAGTTCCGCGCGCTGGCGCTCGAGACCTTCAACATCTCGTATGGCGCGAGCTTCGGCGCCTATGCCGGCAAGTATTTCCGCATTGGCCATCTCGGCGACATCAACGACACCATGCTGATGGGCGGCCTCTCGGCCACCGAAATGGGCCTGCAGCTCGCGGGCGTGCCGATCAAGAAGGGCGGCGCGCAGGCGGCGATGGACTATCTCGTCTCCGCGCATGGCGGCAGCAAGAAGCAGGCGGCGGAGTAAGACGCAGCCGCAGCGATGACTTGTCATGGCCGGCCTTGTGCCGGCCATTTTATTTTCGGCGCTCCCCCATCCGCTCGTCCCCGCGAAAGCGGGGACCCAGCGCTGGATTCCCGCTTTCGCGGGAATGAGCGGAATGTGAGGCTTACAAAGCAACTTCCAATATCCGCGCGACGAAATCGGCGATCGTATTGAGCGTCGCCTCGGGCGCCTCGCGCTGCGGCGAATGCTTGGCGCCGGGCAGCAGCGCGACTTCCACCGGGCAATAGCATTCGCGCTCGGCCGCCTCGATCTGCTTCACCGTGCCGTACTGGTCGTCCACGCCCTGCACGATCAGGATCGGCACGCGGATATAAGCAAGTTGCTCCGTGATGTCCCATTTGCGGAAATCGGGATCGAGCCAGGCGCCGTTCCAGCCCAAGAAGGCGCTGTCGACGTTTTTGTGCCAGCGCGCGAGCCGCCGTTTGAGATCGCCGCTCTCGTAGACTTTTCGCGCTTCCTCGATCGACGCGATGCCCATGTCTTCGGTAAAGAAATGCGGCGCGATCAGGATGAGCCCGCCGACGCGGTGATCCTGATGCGTGCCGGCATAGATCGCGGCGATCGACGCGCCGTCGCTGTGCCCGAGCAAGAGCCCGCGCTGAAAGCCGATGGCGTCGAGCAGCGCCGGCAAAACGTCGCGTGCCTCGTCGTGCATGTAGCTGAGCGGGCGCGGCAGCGCGGCCGGGCTCGACTGCCCGTAGCCGGCGCGCGAATAGACGAATACGCCGAGGCCGGTCGCCTTCTGTAGTCTTTCTGGAAAATCGCCCCACAGCCCGACGCAGCCGAGCCCTTCATGCAGCATGACGATGGTGGGGGCCGCGTCGGGGCGCGGACCGAGGAAGCGGTATTCGAGGCAGTGCGGACCGATGGCGAGGAAGCCGGAGTCGGGGAGAGTCATTGCAAGGCCTTTGACCCGTCACCCTGAGGTGCGAGCGAAGCGAGCCTCGAAGGGCGACGGCCCGGGCCGTTCATCCTTCGAGGCCCGCGCTGCGCGCGGGCAC
>DASZQT010000323.1:0-10314 GCA_035549515.1 Pseudolabrys sp.
GCGATTTCCGTGACGGTCGCGGTCTGCTCCGACAGCAGCGCCTTTGCGCGCTCGATGCGGCGGTGCGTATGATAGCGGTGCGGCGGCACGCCGAACGATTGCTTGAAGGCGCGGGCGAAATGGAACGGACTGAGCCCCGCCAATTCGGCCATGTCGGTCAGCCGCACGCTCTCCGAAAGATGCGCCTCGATGAAATCCGCAAGCCGTTTTTGCTGCGATGCGCTCAGTCCGCCGCGGTGGATGGCGTTGGGCGTCGCAACACTGTTGAGCCGCATCAGCTCATGGCCGAGCAGCACACCCAGCGCCTCGCCGTAATGCGATAGCGACCCGCCTTGCACGGCTTCGGCCTTGATCTTGCGGGTGAGCTGCCAGAGTTCGCGGTCGGAAAAATACAGACGCGGACGCAACTCGATGCGCGCGACGTCGAAGGCCTGCGCGAACAACGGCCCTTGCGGATCGATATAGAAATAGTCGACGCGCGGTAGCACGCGCGGCTGCTGCCATGCCCAGAATCGATGACCGGCCGGAACGAAGGTCAGCTTGCCGCTCAGGTTGTGCAAGGTCGATTTCGGCAGACCTTCGACCGACGTTTCACCATCTTCCCGCTCAGAATGCTCCGCCGCGATCAGCAAGTGATGATGCGATTGGAATTCGCAATCGAACGGCACGCGCTGCCGCGCCGTCGCTATGTCCGCGCGCAGGCCTGGCCACTCGGCGAACTGGCGGTCGATCATGTGGGAGGGAGCGATGCGAACGAGCGGCAGCCCGCGCGAAAGACTGTCTGGCATGGGATCTCCTGATGGATAGCGAAACCGCCCTATCCCGGTGTCCCCGCCCTGTCGTCTTTGTTTTTATGTATCGGCTTAATTTATGTATCGAATGGGCATTTAAGTTTGTCGCCGTCACGGCGCAAGCCGCACGCGACTCTAACCGCTTCAGATATTGTCGCGTATTGCATCCGGACAACACACAATCCTGTGAATGTTCCGACGCACTATTCGATTTGCGCATGCGCGCCTTGCTCTAATGCGTCGATATAAAATTCCCATCATCATATTTGCGGCGAATCGAGCACGCGCTTTCCGGCACGCGTCGTACAAGAGCATTAAGTTATCCTGCGACCGCATCCGCACCCGCCGCCGAGCCTCATCATGTTTCGGAATCATGACGCCAGCGGCGACTATTCAGGAAATGAGCAAGGATGAAAGTGCGGCAGCAATTTCGAGCAAGCGGCCAAGTCCCCTCGTTCCCATCTCCGCATCCATAACGACCGCCGTCCCGAGGCCAAACGGCTCGTCCGGCGGGTCGTCGCAAAGATGAAGGAGATGACGATGAAGAAACTTCTCATGGCCGCGTCCTTGCTCGCCGCGCTTGCCACACCCGCCTTGGCGCAGTCGTACAATCCCAATTTGGGCAGTGGCAATCTCGTGCCGGCGCCGGGCGGCGTCTATGGCGAGCCGTGGGCGGCCGCCGGCTCGCGCATGCCGGGCTACGCGGCCCGCGCCTACGCGCAGCCGGAGTCGGAAGCGGTCATCGCGGAAGGCCGGGTGGTCGGCCACGATCCCGACCCGAATGTCCGGCTCATGCTGCGGCGCGACTACAAATACGAGTAAGGCCCGATCCGGCGCGGCGCGCCGGCTGCTCCACGCAGGAAAGCCCCGGCCCTTCGCGGCCGGGGCTTTTTTGTTTGCGTGGACGCGCCGCGCCCCACCCCCACCCCTATCCCTATCCCTATCCCCGGGCGCATTGACAGTATACGGTCTTTCTGCCAGGATATTTGACAGTATACTGTCGATTATCGGTTTGCACCGCCATGAGCGAAACGAACGCCCAGGCGGCCAGGGAGGAATTGATGGCGGTCGCTTCGAAGAGGAAACCCTCGGTCATCGTGGCGGGCGGGGGCATCGGCGGGCTCGCCGCAGCACTCGGCCTCGCCAATAAGGGCTGCGCGGTCACCGTGCTGGAACAGGCCGACCGCTTTGGCGAGATCGGCGCCGGCATCCAGATCGGTCCCAACGCCTTCCACGCCATGGACTATCTCGGCATCGGCGATGCCGGCCGCGCGCGGGCGGTCTATATCGACGCGCTCATCATGATGGACGGGCTGAGCGGCGAGGAAGTCTTCCGCGGTCCGGTCGACGCGCCGTTCCGCCAGTATTTCGGCAATCCTTACGCCGTCATCCATCGCGCCGATCTGCACAACGCCTTTTTCGAGGCCTGCCGCGTCCATCCCGCCATCACCCTCGTCAACCGCGAGCGCGTGATCGCCTACAAGAACACCGACGACAGCGCGCTGGTGCGCACCGAGTCGGGCAAAGTCTACGAAGCCGACGCGGTCATCGCCGCCGATGGCGTGCGCTCCAAGATGCGCGAGCAGATGACCGGCGGCGGCGGTACCGATCCCATGCGCCTATCAGGTCATGTCGCCTATCGCGCCGTGCTGCCGCTCGAGCAGATGCCGGAGGATTTGCGCTGGAACGCCGCCACGCTATGGGCCGGCCCGAAATGCCACATGGTGCATTACCCGCTGCAAGGCTGGCGCACCTTCAATCTGGTCGCGACCTTCGTGACCGATCAGGAAAATGTCGGCAGCAACGAGCCGGGCAAGCGCGAGGAAGTGCTCGACCGCTTCGCGCATATCGTGCCGCGCGCGCGCAAGCTGCTGGAAGTGCCGAACGAATGGCGGCGCTGGGTGCTCGGCGACCGCGATCCGATCGCCAATTGGACCGACGGCCGCGTCACGCTGCTCGGCGATGCCGCGCATCCGACCTACCAGTATTTCGCGCAAGGCGCCTGCATGGCGATGGAGGACGCGGTCTGCCTCGCCGATAAGTTCGAGACTCTGGGCGCCGATTTCCCGGCCGTGTTCGCGGCCTATCAAGGCGAACGCATTCCGCGCGCCTATCGCGTGGTGCTCAATTCGCGCGAACTTGGCCGCATCTATCACGCTGACGGCGTCGAGCGGTTGGTGCGCAATGCCTGGCTCAAGAACAAGACGCCGGAGCAGTTCTATTCGAGCATGCATTGGCTCTATGGCGGCAACGGTCTGGTCGGCGCCGGCCGCCAACGCACGGCGGCCTAAGTCTGGACGGAGGAACCACAATGAGCGCGCTGGGAACGCTGGACGAACTGCCCAAGACCTATCTCGACGGCCTCACCGCGCACAATCTGGTGCCGCTGTGGCCGAGCTTGCGCAAAGCATTGCCGCACGACAAGCCGTTCCGCCGCACGCAGCCGGTGGTCTGGCACTATGCCGACGTGCGCGAGCGACTGCTGCAGGCGGGCGAACTGACCCCGATCGAAAAGGCCGAACGCCGCGTGCTGGTGCTGGCCAACCCCGGACTCGGGCTTGAGAACATGCAGGCGACGCCGTCGATCTATATCGGCCTGCAATTGATTCTCCCGCGCGAGACCGCGCCCAATCATCGCCATACGCCGAGCGCGGTGCGCTTCGTCGTCGAGGGCGAAGGCGGCTTCACCATTGTCGACGGCGAAAAACTGCCAATGCAGCGCGGCGACCTGATCCTGACGCCGCCGCTGATGTGGCACGAGCACCGCCATGAGGGCTCCGGCCCGGTGATCTGGCTCGACGCGCTCGACCTGCCGACCGTGTTTGCGCAGGAGGCTTCCTACGCGCTCGAAGGTCCGCCGCAGACGGTGCGCAATCAGCCGGATTCATCGCAGACGCATTATCGGCGCGCGGGGCTGTTGCCCTATCGCGCGCTCAACGGTCCGCGCGCAAACTATCCGCTGCTGCGCTATCCCTGGACCGAAGTGCGCGCGGCGCTCGAAGCCATGGCGGCGGTGAGCGAGAAGGGCGAGATGGTGCATCTCGCTTACGTCAATCCGCAGACCGGCGCGGAATGCCTGCCGGTGCTCGGCTTCTCCGCCATCATGCTGCGCCCGGGCGAGACCGCGCGTCCGCAGCGCCGCTCCTCGTCGGCGGTGCTGCATGTGGTCGAGGGCGCGGTGGAGGTTTCGGTCGACGGCACGACTTTGCGCGGCGACGTCGCCGACACCATGGCGGTCCCCACCCATGCCAGGGTGGCGATCGCCAACCGCTCGGCGAGCAAGCCCGCCTTCCTGTTCCAGGTCGACGACGCACCGATGCAGCGCAAGCTCGGCTTCTTCGAAGCGTTCAACTAGCCGAGCGGAGGCACTCTGGTCTTGCATTTGCCGCAAGGTTCGCTACCAACCGCCACGCTGGTCAGACGCGTGGTGAAACAGCGGATCGAAACGATGCAATTGCGGGACCTGCATTCCAAGCCGGGGCATTTGATCCGGCGGGCGCAGCAGATCGCGGTCGCGATCTTCATGGAGGAGTGCGCCGATTACGACCTCACGCCGGTACAATATGCCGCGCTGGTCGCCGTGCTCGAAAACCCGGGCACCGACGCCACGCGGCTGTCGGCGTTGATCGCCTTCGACCGTTCCACGCTCGGCAATGTGCTGGAGCGACTGGAGGCGCGCAAATTGGTGACGCGCTACCCTTCGCCCGACGACAAGCGCGTCAAGCTGTTGAAGATCAGCGCCGCCGGCAAGACGCTGGTCGTGCGCGCGCAGGACGCCGTCAACCGTGCGCAGGACCGCATCCTGGCGCCGCTCAAGCCGGCCGACCGGCGTGCGCTCATGCGCCTGCTCAGCGAATTGGTCGAGCTCAACAACGACGTGTCGCGCGCGCCGCTGCGCGGCGCCGACTGAGGCTTTCTTATTCGGCCGCCATCGGCGTTATCGGCGCTTCGGCCGGCTCGCCGGTGTGCTGATGCGGGCCCTTCAGCGGCAGTTCTTCCATGGCGATCAGGAACGCCATGGCGAGGCAGAGCACCAGCCCGCAGGTGATGAACACGTAGCGGAAGGCGACCGCCAGGTCGGCGGCCGAGGCGCCGCGCGCCAGCGTCTCGACCGCCGAGCCGCTGCCGCCACCGAGTTGGCTGAGCACGATGGCGCCGAGCGCGGTCACCACCAGCGAGGCGGTGAGCGAGCGGAAGAAATTGGCCGCGGCGGTGGCGATGCCCATCTGCCAATACGGCACCGCGTTCTGCAGCGCGACGGTCGAGATCGGGAACACGGCGCCCAGTCCGATGCCGACGCCGGCCATCAGCACGAGCACGCCCCAGATCGGCAAATGGGCGGGCCAGATCGCCAGCACGGCGAGCGCCACGATCGATCCGAACAGCGTGATCACCCCCATGCGCTTGTAGCGGCCGCGTCGCATCATCAGCCGCCCGATAACGGTCGAGGAGGCGACGGTTATGCCCAGCATCGGAATGAGCGCGAAACCGGATTGGCTGGCCGAGAGATGCTGCACCACCTCGAAATAAAGCGGCATGATAATGGTCATGCCGACCAGGGTGCCCATGTTGCACGCCCCCGCCAGCGCGGCGGAGCGGACGACGGGATTGCCCAGCACCGACAACGGTAAGAACGGTTCGGCCGCGTGCGCGAGGCGGAAGGCGAACAACATCCAGAGCAGCGCCGATCCCACCAGCAGCGCGACGATCTGCGGCGAGAGCCATGCGTATTTGCGCCCGCCCCAGGTGAGAGCGAGCAGCAGCGCGACTGCCGCCGCCATCATCAGCACGGCGCCGATCACGTCGATCTTGTGCGGGCGCGGATGAAACGGCACGCGCTTGAGCACGTTGGACGTCATGCCGAGCGCGGCCAAGCCCAGCGGCAGGTTGATCCAGAAAATCAACGACCAGTCGATATGTTCGGTCAAGAATCCGCCGAGCACCGGCCCGCCCACCGACGAGCACGCGAACACAGCCCCGATATAGCCCTGGTAGAGCCCGCGCTCGCGCGGCGAGATGATGTCGGCAATGATGGTCTGCGACAGCGCCATCAGCCCGCCGCCGCCGAGACCTTGCAGCGCGCGCGCCAGAATAAGCGCGGTCATCGAGGGCGCCAGCGCGCAGGCCACCGACCCCATCACGAACAAGAGAATGGCGATCAACATCGTGATGCGCCGGCCGTGGATGTCCGACAGCTTGCCGTAGAGCGGCGTCACCGCCGTGCCGGTCAACAGATAGGCGGTCACCACCCACGACAGATCCGCGAGATTGTTGAAATGCCGGCCAATGGTGGGCAAGGCGGTCGCCACGATGGTCTGGTCGAGCGCGCCCAGGAACATGGCCAGCATGATGCCCAGCACGATGGTGCGGATCTCGGGATGCGTGAGCGCGCGCGCGGCGGGCCAGTCCGGCGCACCGTCATGCTCGGTCGGAAGCGGCAGATTTTCGCTCATGCGAAACGATTTACCCGGCAAAAAAGGCCCGCCGCTTGTGCCGCGCCGGCCACGCCGATGCAATGGCCTGCCGCGGGGAGCGGCTATGCACCCTCATTTCTCCCTTGTCCCCTTGCCCGCCCGCTTGGCGGCGGTCGCCTTGATCGAGCCCGGCGCGGCCTTGCCACGGGCGCCTTTCGGCCACTTGCCGGGCCAACTCACGATGTAATCGATGAGCTTGTCGTCCGGCACGTCGAGTTCGCTCGCGCTCACGCGCCCGCGCACCGAAATGCCGGCCTTATGCACGGTCTCGCGCGTGCCCGACACCAGCGGATGCCACCAGGGCAGGTCCTGCCCCGCCGCCACCAGCCGATAGCCGCAGGTCGGCGGCAACCATGACAGCCGGCTGACATTGCGCCAGGTGAGCCGCACGCAATCGCTTACCTTGGCCTGACGGTGGGCATAGTCGGTGCAGCGGCAGGTCTCGCCGTCCAATAGCGCGCAACCGACATCGGTATAGACGGTCTCGTGCGTGTCCTCGTCGGTCAGCTTGTTGAGGCAGCAGCGCCCGCAGCCGTCGCACAGGCTCTCCCACTCGGCCGCCGACATTTCGGACAGCTTCTTGGTGCGCCAGAAGGGGGGCGTGTCGTCGGGCATCGGGGGTCCTGGTCGATTCGGGGAACAGTTATAGCCGGAAGGACGCTTAGGAAGGGGCATCTCGTCCCTTAGCAACCCCCGCCCCTTTTCCCCCGCATTTTCCATTCACCTTGGGTACGGTTAACCGGCCCGCCGGCATGGCCGGGAGCCGCCGGATCGGCTAAATATTGCGGCGCGGCGGGCGGCTGGCCGCCAATGCCGATTTTTGGCCGAAATTTGCGAGCTTGAGCCCTTGCAGGACCCCTACTCCGATAACTGGCGGCAGAGTTTCAAGCGCTTCCTGCTGGCGCTGGACGCCTGGATCGATTCCAGCCTGTTCCGGTCGGCCAAGGGCGCGCGCGAGACCTATGAGCGGTACTCGACCTTCATGGACCGCTTCCATGTCGCCGGCTTCCGCCGTCTGACCATCGAGTTCTTGTCGGAGGCCACCACCCTCGGCATGGCCGGGATCATCCTGCTGCTCGCGCTCGCCATCCCCGCCTTCCGCGAGACCTCCGACGACGACTGGCTGAAGAAGTCGGAACTCGCCGTCACCTTCCTCGACCGCTACGGCAATGTGGTGGGCACCCGCGGCATCCGTCACAACGACTCGGTTCCGCTCAATCAGTTTCCCGACCATCTGATCAAGGCGGTGCTGGCGACCGAGGATCGCCGCTTCTACGACCATTTCGGCGTCGACATCACCGGCACCCTGCGCGCGCTCATGACCAATGCGCGCGCCGGCGGCGTGGTGCAAGGCGGCTCGACCCTGACGCAACAGCTCGCCAAGAACCTGTTCCTGTCGAACGAGCGCACGCTCGACCGCAAGATCAAGGAAGCCTTCCTCGCCATGTGGCTGGAGGCGCGCCTCACCAAGAACGAGATCCTCAAGCTCTATCTCGACCGCGCCTATATGGGCGGCGGCGCCTTCGGCGTCGACGCGGCCGCGCAGTACTATTTCAACAAGTCGGCGCGCGACGTCGATCTCGCTGAAGCCGCCATGCTCGCCGGCCTGTTCAAGGCGCCGACCAAATATTCGCCGAACGTCAACCTGCCGGCCGCGCGCGCGCGCGCCAATGTCGTGCTCGACAATCTGGTCGAGACCGGCTTCATGACCGAAGGCCAGGTGTTCGGCGCCCGCCGCCATCCGGCCACGCCGGTCGACCGGCGCGACGACCACGCGCCGAATTATTATCTCGACTACGCCTTCGACGAAGTGAAGAAGCTGGTCGAGACCTTCCCGAAATCGATGACCGAGCGCGTGTTCGTGGTGCGCACCGCGCTCGACACCAATCTGCAGAAGGCGGCCGACGCGGCGATCGAGAACGAGTTGCGCCAATACGGCGATGAATACAACGCGCATCAGGCCGACGCGGTGCTGATGGATGTCGACGGCTCGGTTCGCGCCATGGTCGGCGGCCGCGACTACGGCGCCAGCCAGTTCAACCGCGCCACCGATGCCATGCGTCAGCCGGGCTCCTCGTTCAAGCCTTACGTCTACGCCACCGCGCTCGAGCACGGCCTGAAGCCGACCTCGATTGTGGTCGACGCGCCGATCTGCCTCGGCAACTGGTGCCCGCATAATTACGGCGGCGGTTTCCGCGGCGCCATGCCGCTGATCACCGCGCTGACGCATTCGATCAATACGGTCGCGGTGCGGCTCTCGGTCATGGTCGGCGACGGCAATGCCAAGCTCGGGCGCGCCCGCATCATCAAGACCGCGCGCGACATGGGCATCACCACGCCCTTGCCCGACACGCCGTCGCTGCCGATCGGCGCCGACGCGGTAACGCTGATCGAGCATGTCGGCGCTTACGCCACCTTCCCCAATCTCGGCATGAAGGTCGCGCCGCACGCCATCCTCGAAGTGCGCACCGGCGACGGCAAGGTGGTCTGGCGCTACGACCGCGACGGGCCGAAGCCCAAGCGCGTGCTGCCGGCGCAGGTGGCGCAGGACATGATTACGATGATGAACAGCGTGGTCGAGAACGGCACCGGCCGGCGCGCGCGGCTCGACGGCATCGCGGCGGCCGGCAAGACCGGCACCACCAACCAGTCGCGCGACGCCTGGTTCATGGGCTACACGGGCAACTTCGTCTGCGGCGTCTGGTTCGGCAATGACGACTATCAGCCGATGAACCGCATGACCGGCGGCGCCCTGCCGGCAATGGCCTGGCACGACATCATGGCCTATGCGCATCAGGGCATCGAGGTGAAGCAATTGCCCGGCGTCGCGGTGCCGCCCGAGCGCAAACAGCCGGCGGTGGCCTCCGCCAAGAACAAGAAGGACGACGAGCAGCAGGCGCCGCCGCCGCGCCCGACGCTGCTCACCAAGCGCGGCGCCGATACGCTGGTGCGCATCGAACGCATGCTGGACGAGGCGCATCGCGCGCTCGGCCCGCTGCCGACTTCGTTGTCGAACGACAAGAAGAGGCAACGGCAGGCCAGCATTCCCGAATATGGCGACGCGCTCGCCGAATCGCTGGAGGGCAAGGCATTCGGGCCGAACTGATTAGCTAACGCCGGGCTGCCCGGCGTAGTCTCACTTTCGCGAATCAACGTCCCCCTCTGCCAGCGGATCGACACTGTGCGGCTGCTTATCGGAACGCTGTTTGCTCTCGTCGTCGCGGCCATTGTCGGCCTGGGCGCGACCTATTCGACGCTGACGCGCGGCGGCCAATTCGGCGCGCTCAGCATCGGGAGCTGGACCGCCTTCCCCAAGACCGGCACCGCCGACGCCGATCCTTACGCGCGCGCCGCGATCGCGCGCTCCGGCGAATTGCCGATCGCCGTCGGCGACGGCATCTCCTTCACCGCGCGCACCGACGACAAGGGCCGCGGCCTCGACGGCCGCTGCGACGTTGTGCTCTCCGGCGTCACGCCGGCCGCCCGTTTCTGGACGCTCACGCTCTATAACGATGGCGGCGAGCTGGTGGCCAATTCACTCAACCGCCACGACTTCACCAGCCAGGAAATCGTGCGCCGCTCCGACGGCAGTTTCCAGATCACGGTCGGACCGCGCGCCAGCGCGGGCAACTGGCTGCCGACCGGCGGCATCGAGCGCTACACGCTGGTGCTGCGCCTGTACGACACGCCGGTCGGTGTCGCCACCAAGGCGGGGCGCGAAGTGCCGATGCCGGCAATCAACACGGAGAGCTGTCCATGATCCGCTGGGCCCTGCTGTTGCTCGGCGGCGCGCTGCTCGGCGGCATCGTGCATCTCGCCACCGTCATTTTGCTGCCGCGTACGGCGACGCAAGACGCCTATGCACGGCTGACCCCGCTCGCGCCGGTCAATACCGTGACGCCGCTGCCGGCGCCGACCGCCGACAAGACCGTGATGCCGTTCATGGACCCGGCCTTCGTCAGCGCGGTCTGCCGCTACGATCTTTCGCAGGGCCCGATGAAGCTCACGGTGCCGGTCGGGCCGGCCTATACCTCGGTGTCGTTCTACAC
>DASZQT010000324.1:0-2556 GCA_035549515.1 Pseudolabrys sp.
CGCTTGACCACCGCCTCGAGCCGTTCGCCCGGCTGGCTGGTGGCCAACCCCATCGACAGGCTCAGCGGCAGGTCGGTGTAGAACTCATTGTTGATGACCACCAGGTCTTCGATCACTTTGATCATCGCCTCACCTTCGCTCGGCGGCGTACCAGGCAGGATCACGGCGAACTCGTCGCCGCCCACGCGCGCCGCATGGCCCGGCTTGTCGATGATCGAGTTGAGCACTTCGCCGGCCCGCCGCAGCAGCGAGTCGCCGGCGGCATGGCCGAGGTCGTCATTGGCCGCCTTCAGCCCGTTGAGGTCGATCATGATGATGGTGACCGGCGCCGGCCCCTTGCGTTCCAGCCGGTTCAATTCGTCGACGAAGAACGAGCGGTTGCACAGCTTGGTCAGCGAGTCGTGGCTGCCGAGGAATTCGAGATAGGCCTCGGCCTTCTTGCGCGCGGTAATGTCCGTTAGGCCGACCTGCACCAGCGACCAGTCGTGTTCGCGGCCCGGGAACACGGAGAGCTGCAGCAGCAGGTTCAGCTTGGCGCCGTCGAGCGTGTAGTTGACCACCTCGCGCTGCTGGAACAGCTTGCCGTCCCACAGATCGATGAGCTGCTCGCGGAAGCACGGCTCCATCTCGTCACGCAGGACGGAGGACAGGTTCTGCAACAAGGTCTGCTTGTCCGGCGCGCCGAACAGTTCGAGCGTGTGCGTATTGACGTCGATGACGCGGATTTCGCTCATGCAGCGATGCACGAACTCCTCATGCACGTCGACGAAGACGCGCAGGTCGGTGATGCCTTGCGCACGCACCTCGTCGATCAGCCGTTTGACGCCGGAGAAATCTTCCACCCAGAGCGACACCGGCGAATGCATGAACAGGCCGCGCGCATAGTTCTCGCTGCCGATCAGCAGGCGGCGCGCATCCTCGCGGTCGGTGACATCCTCGATCGCCAGCAGCACCCGTTCCCAGTTCTGTTCGTAACCGGGCACGATCGTCGCCTTGAGCTGGATGTCGAGCCGGTCGCCGTCGAGCGTATAGTTAACCGTATTGCTGAAGAAAGAGGTATTGCCGTCCCAGAGCTGCACCAGTTCCTCGATATGGGTCTGCAGCATGTCGTCGCGAAACACGCGGTCGAGATTGCCGACCAGGTGCGCGAGATCGGTGGCGGCGAACAGGTCCAGGGTCTTGCGGTTGACCTGGAGCACGCGGATGCGGCTGGCGCATTCCTTCACGCGCCCCGGATGGCCGGTCAGGTGCTCGCGCAGCGAGGTCACCCCGGCGCGCCGCCACGCCTCGAACAGGGCCTTCACCGCGCTGTAGTCCTCGAGCCATAGCGATACCGGCGCCAGTTCAAAAATACCGCCGAGCGCGTCGACGACGGGCCGGGCGGCGGCGGGATTGGCGGCTGTCTCGTTCATGGCGATCCGGATCGATCGGGCGGTGCCCGCGTGTGGTTTTGCGGTATTTCTGCCATGACGATTATGAGCAATTTACTTACGTCCGGTCGCCAATCGTTAACGGAACTTCGCCGGTGGCGGCCTTTCCCCGCCACCAGACTCGCCCCATATTTGCCGGATGGCCAAATCACCCCCGAAAAAGCCCAAGGATCCCGCGCGCGCGACCCGCGCCAAGGCCGCCCGCCCCGATGCGCCGGCGACGCCGGACGAACTGGCGGATCTGCTCAACCCTGCCATCAATAAGGGCACGGCCGGCCTGGGTTCCGGTACAGGACTGCAGCCGCCCCCCGATAATTCGTGGGATCGGCGGCAGGATTTTTCCGCCGCGCACCGCGCGCGCAAATCGGCACAGGAGTCCAAGACGCCCGGCGCCTTCGAAGAGGCCGCGCAAGCGGATTTCACCGGCTCGCCAATCACCGGGCTCGACCCGGCGCTGGCGCAGGAACTCGGGCTCAGCGACGAGTTGAAATACCGCCTGCCGCGCGCCGACCTGCCGAAGCCCGGCGAAGGCCTGTCCTCGATGGGTGTGCAGGCAACCGCGCAATCGCTCGAACGCCTGTTGCGCGAAGGCCGCCCTGAATTCGGCCAGGCCGGCGAGGTGTGGACCCCGCATCGCCCGCCGAGGCCGGAGAAATCGGAAGGCGGCATCCCGCTCAAGATCAAATCCGACTTCGAGCCCAAAGGCGACCAGCCGCAGGCAATCCGCGAACTGGTCGAGGGCGTCAAGCGCCACGATCGCACGCAGGTGCTGCTCGGCGTGACCGGCTCGGGCAAGACCTTCACCATGGCGAAGGTGATCGAGGAGACGCAGCGCCCCGCGCTTGTGCTCGCGCCCAACAAGACGCTGGCCGCGCAGCTTTACGGCGAGTTCAAGTCGTTCTTCCCCGACAACGCGGTGGAATATTTCGTCTCCTATTACGACTACTATCAGCCGGAAGCCTACGTCCCGCGCACCGACACCTATATCGAGAAGGAATCCTCGATCAACGAGCAGATCGACCGCATGCGCCATTCGGCGACGCGCGCGCTGCTCGAACGCGACGACGTCATCATCGTCGCCTCGGTGTCGTGCATCTACGGCATCGGCTCGGTCGAGACCTATTCG
>DASZQT010000325.1:0-2501 GCA_035549515.1 Pseudolabrys sp.
GCGTCGATCCGCAATGCCGGCGCGATTTTCATCGGCGCGCATACGCCGGAAGCGATCGGCGATTATGTCGGCGGCTCCAACCACGTATTGCCGACCGCGCGCTCGGCGCGCTTCTCATCGGGCCTCGGCGTGCTCGACTTCATGAAGCGCACCTCGATCCTGAAATGCGGACCGGAGCAGTTGCGCGCGCTCGGCCCGGCGGCCATCGCGCTCGGCGAGGCGGAGGGCTTGGGTGCGCACGCCCGCTCGGTCGCCATCCGGCTGAACCTGTGATGAGTGCCGCCAAAACACCGTCCAAGACTCCGGCCGCCGCGCGGCAGCGTCTTATCGCGGTCACGCTCGACGAAGAGTCGATCGGGCGCTCCAATCCGGATGTCGAGCATGAACGCAAGATCGCGATCTACGATCTGCTCGAACAGAATTATTTCGCCCCCGTCGGCCATGAGGGCGGACCCTATGCGCTGCGGCTCGCCATCGACGGCAACCGCTTGGTGTTTGACATCCGTCTCGAGGACGGCACGCCGGTGGTCGCGCATCTGTTGTCGCTCACGCCGCTGCGGCGGATCGTGAAGGACTACTACATGATCTGCGACAGCTATTATCAGGCGATCCGCACCGCGACGCCCGACAAGATCGAGGCCATCGACATGGGCCGGCGCGGCATCCACAACGAGGGCTCGCGCATCCTGATGGAGCGGCTCAAGGACAAGGTGACGATCGACATCGACACCGCGCGCCGCCTGTTCACGTTGCTCTGCGTGCTGCATTGGAAGGGGTAGGGCGATGCCGTGCCTCGTTCTCCGCTTATTCCCGCGACAGCGGGGATCCAGCGCCGATGTTGTAATGGCAATACTGCGCCGGGTCCCCGCTGTCGCGGGGACGAGCGGGGAATAAAGACTTGCCCGCGCCCGCGCGCATCTCGCGCCCCCAGGCGGTGCTGTTCGCCTGCGGTATGAACGCGGTGCGTTCGCCGATGGCGGCCGGCCTGTTCCGCCAGTTGTTCGGCAAATCGGTCTATGTCGCTTCCGCCGGCGTGCAGAAGGGCGAGCTCGATCCCTTCGTGGTCGAGGTCATGAACGAGATCGGTATCGACATTTCCCGTCACAAGCCCACGACCTTCGAGGAACTGGACGAACTGGAGGGCTTGAACTTCGATCTGATCGTGACGCTGTCGCCGCCGGCGCATCACAAGGCGCTCGACCTGACCCGCACGCTCGCTTCCGACGTGGAATACTGGCCGACTGTCGATCCCACCGCCACCGACGGCAATCGCGAGCAGCGGTTGGAGGCCTATCGCGCCGTGCGCGATGACCTGCTCACGCACATCCGCGCGCGGTTTGGGGCGAGTCAGGGCGGGAATGAGTGATTTCCGCGATAGAGCGGGCCGGTGCGGCACCCGCTCTTCCCCTCTTCCCTTGTGGGAGAGGGAAGCGAGACCGCGGCTCATGCGTAGATGCGCAATCAACTCTGCCGGTTGTGAAAAAAGTCCCGCTCCGCTACGTTCCCGGCCTCCCGTCATGCATTCTCCGGCGAATCGCCGTACCGTAAGCCGATGATCGGTCGTCCCAAATTCGTACTCGCCTCCGGCTCGCCGCGCCGGCTTGCTCTGATCAACCAGGCGGGCATCGAGCCCGATGCGCTCAAGCCGGCGGACATCGACGAGAGCCCACGCCGCGGCGAAATTCCGCGCGCCTATGCCAACCGGCTGGCCCGCTCCAAGGCGGAGGCCGCGCTCGCCAATGTCGAGCTCGACGAGGAATTGCGCGGCGCCTACGTCCTGGCCGCCGACACCGTGGTGGCGGTTGGCCGCCGCATCCTGCCCAAGGCCGAACTGCTCGACGAGGCGGGGCAGTGCCTGCGCCTGCTGTCGGGGCGCAACCACCGCGTCTTCACCTCGATCTGCCTGGTGACGCCGAAGCAGGCCTTCCGCCAACGGCTGGTGGAAACGAAGGTGCGCTTCAAGCGGCTGTCGAAGGAGGACATCGAGACCTATCTCGCCTCCGGCGAATGGCGCGGCAAGGCTGGCGGCTATGCCGCGCAGGGCATTGCCGGCACCTTCATCGTCAAGCTGGTCGGCTCCTATAGCAATGTGGTCGGACTGCCGCTGTACGAGACGATGCAATTGCTCGGCGGCGAAGGGTATCCGATCCGCTTCGGCTGGATTGGCGCGGGGGTGTGATAGGACTCTGTCGTTCCGGGGCAGCCGTCCCAAATGGCAAACAATGACTAACCACCGTCATGGCCGGGCTTGTCCCGGCCATCCACGTCTTCGATGATGCGAGGCTTAAAGACGTGGATGCCCGGCACAAGGCCAGGCATGACGGAAGGAAAGCCCGTGCCATGGGTATAATTGTCCCATGAACCTCGCGCTCTGGCTCCATCGCGCCGGCCGCAGTCATCCGGACATGCCGGCCGCGGCGCTTGGCCCGCGCGTCGTGGCCACCTATGGCGAACTCGCAACACGTGCTGCGCGGCTGGCGGGCGCCCTGCGCGAGCGCTTC
>DASZQT010000326.1:0-2741 GCA_035549515.1 Pseudolabrys sp.
TTTTCGCAGATCAGGAACACCACCGGATCGCCGCTGTCGTGATTATGCACGCAGGCAATGAAGGCGTTGCGGCTTTCGATGCGATGCACCAGCTCCTGCTCGCGCAGGAAGTCGAGCGCGCGATAGACCGTGATCGGCGCCGGCCGCGCGCCATCCTCGGCCAGCCGGTCGATCAGTTCGTAGGCGCCGAGCGGCTGGTGGCTCGCCAGCAGCGCCTCCAGCACGCGCCGGCGGATCGGCGTCAGCCGTTCCTTGCGCGCGGTGCAGACCGCCTCGGCATGCGCAATGGCGTCGCTCGCGCAGCGGGCATGGTCGTGCCCTGGCGTTGGGAAAACGGCGTGGGCGTGGGTCTTTTGGCTCACCGGGAACTCCCGCTTCGCGGCCACTTTAGCCCGATCACGGGCCGGGCGCGACGGGCCGCCTTTCATAGATAGGCATATTGCACCGCAACAGGAATAGCGGCAGGCTCCCGCCCCGGCCGGCCCGGGAACCCCGACGGCGCCCACCGCAAGAATTTCGCTTTCGAGATTCACCCTGCAAAGAGGACTGCCATGCTCAAAGGCAAGACTGCACTGGTCACCGGTTCCACGTCCGGCATCGGGCTCGCCATCGCGCGCGCGCTGGCCGCGGACGGCGCCGACATCGTGATCAACGGCTTCGGCGAGTCCGGGGCAATCGAGAAGGAGCGCAGCGGCCTGGAACGCGACTTCGGCATCAAGGCGGTCTATTCGGCGGCCGACATGAGCAAGCCTTCCGAGATCGCCGAGATGGTCGCCCTCGCCGAAAAGGAATTCGGCCACCTCGACGTGCTGGTCAACAATGCGGGCATCCAGCACGTCGCCAATATCGAGGATTTCCCGATCGAGAAATGGGATGCCGTCATCGCGATCAACCTGTCCTCGTCGTTCCATTCGATCCGCGCCGCGGTGCCCGGCATGAAGAAGCGCAAATGGGGCCGCATCATCAACATCGCTTCCGCCCACGGGCTGGTCGCGAGCGGTCAGAAGGTGGCTTACGTCGCCGCCAAGCATGGCCTCGTCGGCTTGACCAAGGTGGTGGCGATCGAGACCGCCAATGACGGCATTACCTGCAACGCCATCTGCCCGGGCTGGGTGCTGACGCCGCTGGTGCAGAAACAGGTCGACGCGCGCGCCAAGGAGCAGGGCATCTCGGTCGAACAGGCCAAGGTCGATCTCGTATCCGAGAAACAGCCGATGCATGAGTTCACCAAGCCGGAAAACATCGGCGCCCTCGCGGTGTTCCTGGCGAGCGATGCGGCCGAAAGCATTACGGGCTCGGCCTATTCCATCGACGGCGGCTGGGTGGCGCAGTAGCGGCCCGCAATGACCGACATTCTCACGCGCGTCTTCGGCAGGCCCAAACCTGCCAAGCCGCCGGGCGCCAAGCGTATCAATCTCGCGCTGCAAGGCGGCGGCGCCTACGGCGCCTTCACCTGGGGTGTGCTCGAATATCTCTTGGAAGACGGCCGGCTCGCGATCGAGGGCATATCGGGCACCTCGGCCGGCGCCGTGAATGCCGTGATGCTGGCGGACGGCCTGCGCCAGGGCGGCCCCAAGGAAGCGCACAAGCGGCTCGCCGATTTCTGGCATGCCGCGAGCCTCGGCGGCGATCTGCCGCCGGTGCAGCGCGCGGTGTTCGACCTGTTGTTCTCGCTGCTGCCGACTCAGGATTCGCCGGCGTTGGCCTGGTGGACGGCGTGGTCGCGCCATCTGTCGCCTTACGATATCAACCCGCTCAACATCAATCCGCTCAAGGACCTGATCGAGCGCTTTGTCGACTTCGAGGGCCTGCGCGCCGACGGCCGTCCGCTGTTCATCGCGGCCACCAATGTACGCACCGGCCGCCTGCATATTTTCCCGCGCGAGAAGATTTCGGCCGAGGCGGTGATGGCTTCCGCTTGCCTGCCGACCGTTTTCCGCGCCGTGGAGATCGACGGCGCGGCCTATTGGGACGGCGGCTATCTCGGCAATCCGGTGCTCCATCCGTTCTTCGACTCGACCGAGACCGAGGACGTGCTGATCGTGCAGATCAATCCGCTCGTGACCAAGAAGGTGCCGACCACCTCGCGCGAGATCATGGCGCGGGTGAATGAGATCACCTTCAATTCCGCGCTGATGGCGGAGTTACGCGCCATCGAATTCGCCAACCGGCTGATCGAGCAGGGCCGCGTTCCGCGCGGCACCGGACCAAACGAATACCGGCAGATCAAGGTGCACCGCATCGTGATGGAGGGCCTGGGCGAGCGATTGTCGTCGGCCGAACGGCTGCGCAACGATTTCAAATCGTTCGAGCTGTTGCGCAAGCTCGGCCGGCGCGCGGCCCGCCGTTTCCTGGAGGCGCATTACGCCGACATCGGTGAGCGTTCGAGCATCGATCTGGCCGCGGAGGTGCAGGCCGAGCGGGGGTGAGCGCGTGCCCCGGGCGCCGTGCAGCACGAAGTGATGCACCGCAGACCCGGGACCGCCAAACGTTCGCACGGTCCCGGTTCTGCAGCGCATCTTCCGCGAACGCTCATGCTGCGCTGCGCCCGGGACACGGGTACAATTCCCCCATGACTCCGCTCTCCGCCGAAATCGGCGCGACGCAGCTCGATATCGTCGTCGCCGACATCACCACGCTCGACCTGGACGCCATCGTGAATGCGGCCAACCGCTCGCTGTTGGGCGGTGGTGGCGTCGACGGTGCCATTCATCGCGCGGCCGGGCCGGGGCTGCTGGCAG
>DASZQT010000327.1:0-1914 GCA_035549515.1 Pseudolabrys sp.
CTGCGTGGTGATCACCGGCGCGGGCGAGCGTTCGTTCTGCGTCGGCGGCGACCTGAAAGAGCGCAACGGCATGACCGACGCGCAATGGCAGGCGCAGCGCGTCGTCTTCAAGGCCTACAATCTCGCGATGGAGCGCTGTCCCGTCCCGGTGCTCTGCGCGGTGAACGGCTTCGCGCTCGGCGGCGGCGCCGAGATGATCCTGCGCACCGATTTCGCCTATGCGGCCGACCACGCGAAGTTCGGTTTCCCCGAGGTGAAGCGCGGCTTCATGCCGGGATCGGGCGGCACCCAGCGTTTCGCGCGCATCGTGGGTGAGCATCGCGCCAAGGAACTGATTCTCACCGGCGAGCAATTCTCGGCGCAAGAGGCGCTCGCCTGGGGCATGATCAACAAGGTCGTGCCGGCAGCCGATGTGCTGTCGACGACGTTGGCGGCGGCCGAGAAGGTCGCGCAGAACCCGCCGCTCGCGGTGCGCATCATCAAGCAATGCGTGCATGCCGGCTTGCAGACCGACATCGAGACCGGTCTCGTCATCGAGGCGCTAGGCCATCAGCGACTGACCTCCGCGCCGGATCGCATGGAAGGCATCGCCGCCTTCGTGGAGAAACGCAAAGCGGAGTGGAAATCGTAAGCGCGCCGTCGGCGTTGGTTCGCCACGGCATGTGAAAGTCGGAGTTCGGGTTTTGAACGTCACTGAAGACAAGATCAAAGCGCAACTGCGCGGTCGCGCGCTGCCGGTGCCGCGCGGCGGAGCGGCAACGACGCCGCAGGCCGCCGCCGAAATCGCGCGCGAATTGGGCGCTGTGGTGATCAAGGCGCTGGTGCCGATCGGCCGGCGCGGCAAGGCCGGCGCCGTGCGCTTTGCCGAGACGCCGGCTGAAGCGGAGGCCGCCGCGCGCGACATCATCGGTACCACGATTAACGGCTTTGCCTGCGGCGCCGTCTATGTCGAAGAGAAAGTCGCGATCAAGGACGAGCTTTATCTCTCCTTCATTCTTGAGGACTATCCGCCGCAGGTGCTTGTCAGCAAGCAAGGCGGCGTCGAGATCGAGACGGCGCATGCGAGCAACCGCGACATCGTGCACGCGCTCGAGGTTAATCCGATCAAGGGTCTGCCCGTCTGGAGCGCCATCGATCTGTGGGAGCGCGCCGGTGTTTCCGGCAAAACGCTCGCCGAACTCGGCAAACTCACCGCCGACCTGTACAGCCAGTTCGTCGAGGCCGACGCCACGCTGCTCGAGCTCAATCCGATCGCGCTCGGCGCCGACGACAGGCTGACCTTGGTCGGCGCCATGATGGCCACCGAGGACACGATGTTCGAGGGTGGCGACGACGCAGCCGCCGGCAGCCTTAACGAGCGCGAGCGGCGCGTCATCGAGGCCAACCGCAATCTGCCGGGCGGCATGATCCGCTACACCGAGCTCGACGGCGACATCGGCCTGTTTGTCGGCGGTGGTGGCGCGGGCCTCACGCAGCACGATCTCATCCTCGCCGCCGGCGGCCATCCGGCCAACCACACCGACGCGTCCACCGTCAATCCGGACAAGGTGCGCGTGCTGATCGACGCCATCCTCGACAACCCGCGCGTCAAGAGTCTGTTCGTGAGCTGGCACTACCAGCAGATGGCGCGCATCGACCGCCGCGTCATTCCGGTGATCGATGCGCTCAAGGCGCGCAAGGTCGATCTCGAGAAATTCCCCGTCGTGATCCGCATGTTCGGCCCCGGCGAAGAGGAAGCGCGTAAGGCCGCGGCTGAGCTGCCGGGCATTCACTACATGCCGCACGGCGCGCCGCTTTCGGACGGCGTCCGCCTGATCGTCGAACTCACCGAAAAAGCAAAACGTCTGGCGCAGGTTCAATGAGCATTCTGATCGACGAAAACACGCGCGTTGTGGTTCAGGGCCTGACCGGACG
>DASZQT010000328.1:0-13694 GCA_035549515.1 Pseudolabrys sp.
GAGGCGCTGTTGCCGCTCGCGAAGCCGAAGAGGGCACACACCGCCCGAAGACCGTCACGGTGAGTCTCGGCCGCGCGAAGCGGTCGGCCACATTTATGCCCGGCGCGTCGCGCCGCTCATTGCCCGCTCACCAGCAGCGAACGCGACCCCAGCGGTTGCGCCAGCAGCGCCGGCAATGCAGGCGGCCCCAGCGATCGCGCCAGCAGCGACGCCAGGAAACCAGCGTGGTTGCGCCGGCGTCGGCCGTGACGCCAATGGGAAACGCCGCGATCGGCGCGGCGCGGGCATTGCCGGTGACGGCCGTCACAATCAGACCCGCTACGGCAAGCGCAAGCAGTGTACGAAGCATGACGATCTCCCTTCATCGTGTCTCTGCCTCGCGCGTTCCCCACGACAGCTCGAAGCGCACGAGCTGCCACGACGCGATTCAATGCGATTCAATCATCGGTGCGAAAAAACCGGCGGCGGATCGGAAGTGGTCGATGACTATGCGCCCGGTCGCGTCACGGTTTCCGCGCTATTTGAAACGTCAAAACCGCGGCAAAGTTCATTGCCGCGCGCGTCCGATCTTTCGAGCGGCCGACGATGATGGACCTACGGGAAATTACGGTGACGCGCCGTGGACATTGCGCGTGCCGCGCGCGGCAAATGATGGCCTAGCTCGTCGGCGGGGCCGCCATCGCCTTGTCCTTCGCCTCGGCGCGCTGCGCGGCCGGGCGCGCGGCGATGCGCGCGACGTAAGCGGCGAATTCCGGCCGCTCGGGGATCAGCTTGAACATCATGCCCCAGCGGATGGTGGCGCCGACCACGACATCGGCGGCGGTGAAGTCTTCGCCCATCAGCCATGGACCTTTGGCGACCGCGTTCGCCGCCACGTTCATCGCGGTGTCGAAATCGCCATAGCCGAGCATGCCGCGGCGCGCCGGCTCCTTGCGCGGGGCGGCGCGGTCGATCATCGCGGGCTCGATGCAGCTCGGTCCGAAAAACAGCCATTTGAGATAGACGCCGCGGCGCGGCGTGCCGAGCGGCACGTTGAGCTTCTTGTCCGGGAAGGCGTCGGCGAGATAAGTGCAGATCGCCGCCACCTCGGTGATCACGGTGTCGCCGTGCTTGAGCGCGGGCACTTTGCCCATCGGATTGATGGCGAGATAGCCGGGTTTGAGGTTGTCGCCTTCGCTCAGCCGCAACAATGTGATGTCATAGGGCTCGCCGAGCTCTTCCAGCATCCACAGCACGACCGACGAGCGCGAGGGCGAAGCGTGATAGAGCGTAAGATCGGCCATGATGTCTCCTGCGGGCGTTGGGGGCGGATGCGGGCGCGGCGTTGTGCGTCACCGTCTTTCACTAGCAATGCAATAAGGCTGCTCGGCGGCGGGATGACAGTAACCCGGGCGGCACGCGGTTTCGCACTTCGCGTTGCTGTAGCCACGGCTGCCGCAAGCATTCAGGCAGGTCATGCGGTCGGTGGTCGTCGCCAGCGCGGAGGCGGCGCGTTGATCGCCCTTCTGCGCGGCGGCCTGGGCTTGCGGAAAACTCAAGGCGCGCGTGGCGGCGGACGCGGCACCGGGCAGCAACGCGGCGAGCAGGATGCAGAGGACAAAGCGCATTCAGGTGTCTCCGTTTGACGCGGGCCAACTAACGCACGACTCGTGCGGACCACGCCAGCGTGACGCGCGATGTGCACAGGCGCTGGAACTGGCGCAACCATTGCGTGTGTATGGCCTGCGTGCTAGCCTCGCGCGGAAGGCGGGCAAGAGCCTCGGACGCTCATAGAGGAGGGGGCCATGGCGAAACTGACACCGTATGTTGGGACGCACAGCGGAGATTTGAAAATCTGGGTTGCCTTGTTCGATATCGGCAGTGGCCAATTCAAAAATTTCGGCGATTACCAGATGGAGTTCCAAGGCTCGTACGATTTCGCCGGCCAATCCGGCAGTTTCGACATTGCGGTCAGCCTGACCGACCAACAGCCCAACAGCCCATCCGGACCTTGCACGGTCACGCTCAACGGCAACACCGATACCGGTGCGCACTATCAGACGCAGAATGGCAAGCTGACAGTCACCACCGCGCTCAATCAAGTTCCGATCGATCTGCACGTGAAGGGCAGCGGCACACAGGTCGACAATATATCCGGGCACAATCTCTGGATCGGGTAGCGACGCTATCGAAACGTGCGGCCTGAGAACGGCTCCGGCGGCAGTTGTCCGGTGCGCTCGAAATATTTCTGTAGCACCAGGATCGAAATGAGGTCCTCGCCGGCGTCATCCTTGAACGGCTGCATGAAACGGTTGGCATTGGCGATGATGGCGCGCGCTTCCGCTTCGTGCCGCTCGTAGTAGTCGATCTTGTCGTCGAGATCGGCGAAATCGTCGTTGAGCTCGACATAATGCTCGCCCGCGACGAGCCGGCCTTCCATGCACCAGGTCTCGACGCGCGGGCGCGGCATCAAACAGAGCGACTGCGAATCCAAAATCCATTTCAGATTGGTGGCGACGTCATTGCCCTCGACCGAGATGATGTAGCGGTAGCGAAGTTGTTCGGGCGGCGTCAGCCACGGCTTCGGCGCGATGCCTTCGAATGCTGCCGCGACGTGGCCGATATTGTGGCGCGGATGGTCGTTATAGCGGCGCAGCAGCGCTTTGCGCAGTTCGTGATGCGTGCCGCCGCGCCAGACCGCGGCATTGATCTTGCCGCGGAAATCCTGGCGGTCGGGCCAGAATTGGAAGTGGCGGAATTTATCGAGCTTCATCAGCACAGAATTGGCATTGTCGCCGGCGATCGGGCGGCTCTTCACGATGCCAGGTTCGGGGAGATAATCGCTGATGTCGCCGAAGCGATAACGCAGCAAGAGGTCGGGACCGAAATAGTTCAGGTACTGCTTGAGGTCGTAATAATAGTAGCTGTTGCGGCGCTTGATTTTGCGCGCCGGCACCGCGCTCGCGAGCGAGGCGCCGGGCGCGAGCTTGTTGTAATAGTTGACGCGGTCGATGACGGCTTGCGAAATGCCTTCCGCTGCGAGCCGCGCGTAAAGGCGCCGCAGGCGCGGCCGGTAAAGCGCATAGGGCGCGAGATCGCGTCCCACGCCCCAGGCATAGAAGTTCACGCGGCGGAACTTCCTGAGAATGTCTTCGAGCATGCCGCGCCGATTTGTCCGAGCCTACGAGACCGCGCGGCGTTCATAGCCGGGCCTCGTCGACCGGATCAAGACATCGCGGCGGCGCGCTCAGCGCCGTCCCATGAACCAGCCGACGGCTAGCAGCACGATGCCGGCGACGCCGGAGACCACGCCGTGCTTGACGTGCACGCGCGTCACGCCTGCCTCGTGGCCGGGGAAGAAACCGGGCAACTGGTCGGCCGGCATCATGAAATACATCACCGCGATCGCGATGAGGACGAGGCCGAGCACAATGGCGATGAGGCGCATCGGGGGAATTCCTTGCGGGCAAACAGGGGGAAACGCGTCGCCAAGATACTCGCGCGGATGCGCACCGGAATGACGGCGCCCCGCTTCCCACAGGACAATTGCAAGGAGGGCCGGGCAGACGCAGACCTTCGAAGCCCGGAAAGGCGCGATTGCCATTGTGCGTTGCAGCACATCTCGAGGGGGACCAATGCGCGAAATTCGTTGCAATTGGGAACCGCTTTTGCGCATCATATGCAAAAGGCAATATGCATTGCGCCGGACTCGGCCCAGTTTGGTCCGCGCATGCCAATGGCGCCAAGAGCGGGTTCAGCCGCCGCCAATGGGGAAACGGAAAGGGTTGCCGATGTCACGCGAAATCGGAACACGGGCGCAGGTCGCGCTGCTGCTCTATTCCACCGTCAACGTCGCTTTGTTCACCCTCGGCGTCTATGTGGTGATGCTCAATCCCTCGCTCACCGAGCATGCCGGCTTCTGGATCGCGGTCATTGTAGGCGCCGCCCTGCTGGTCACCGCGCCCTTTGCCTGGTGCATGGCCTCCTGCATGTGCGGCGATCGCTGGCGCAAGAAGATGGTGGCGGTGCGCTCGCCGCTCGCCAACGCGCCGACCCGCGAAGTCTAAGCGGTCTCGGGCGCGCCGCCAGAAGGCGTCTCCCGCGGCGTGCTGTCGGGTTAATTCCGGCCGTGACAGCGCCGCGTATTGTTGCTAGAACAAATCGCGAACGACGCCCCGGCTGGCCTTCGACCGGGTCCTTGTTGTGGACAAGTGCACGGGCATTCGGGCGGCCGGGCGCCGTTCGGCGATAGGGTGAGCGTTGAGCAACAGGAGAGCATCATGGCGGGTAGCGTGAACAAGGTGATTCTGGTCGGCAATCTGGGCGCCGATCCGGAAATTCGCCGCACTCAGGACGGCCGGCCGATCGTCAATTTGCGGGTCGCCACCTCGGAGACCTGGCGCGACAAGGCCACCGGCGAGCGCAAGGAAAAGACCGAGTGGCACCGCGTCGTCATCTTCAACGAGGGGCTGGCCAAGGTCGCCGAACAGTATCTCAAGAAGGGCGCCAAGGTTTATCTCGAAGGCGCGCTGCAGACGCGCAAGTGGCAGGACAAGGACGGCCAGGACCGCTATTCGACCGAGGTCGTGCTGCAGGGCTTCAATTCGCAGCTCACCATGCTCGACCGCGCCGGCGGCGGCGCGGGCGCCGACTACGGTGGCGGCAGCGGCGGTGATTTCGGCTCGCCGGGACCCACCGCGGCGCGCCGGCCCGCCATGGCGGGCGCCGGCAAGCGCGACGACATGGACGACGAGATTCCGTTCTGATCGCACCGGCGGCCGGGAGATCGGATCGGCGCATCACCGGCCGTATAAGGCAATCTCCGCATGCCGACGCTCGCGAGCGCCTTGCTGCAAGGTTTGAAGGATCACGGCGCCCGCGAAATCTTCGGCATTCCGGGCGATTTCGTGCTGCCTTTCTTCAAGGTGATCGAAGAAAGCAACATCCTGCCGCACTTCACGCTCAGCCATGAGCCGGCGGTCGGCTTCGCGGCCGACGCAGCAGCGCGCTATCACAGCGGGCTCGGGGTGGCCGTGGTGACCTATGGCGCGGGCGCCTTCAACACCGTCAATGCGATCGCCGGCGCCTATGCCGAGCGCTCGCCGGTGGTGCTGATCGCCGGCGCGCCGGGCGCGCGCGAGCGCATGAGCGGCTTCAGCCTGCACCATCAGGCGCGCACGGTCGACACCCAGCTCGCGGTGTTCAAGGAGGTGACCTGCGATCAGGCGGTGCTCACCGATCCGGCCACCGCGCCGGCCGAGATCGCGCGTGTGCTGCGCAATGCGCGCGAGCGCTCGCTGCCGGTCTATATCGAATTTCCGCGCGACATGGTGGCTAGCCCGTGCGCCGAGGTGCCGGTGCTGCCGCGGCTTGCCGCCGACGAAGAAGCCTTGGCGGAATGCGCCGATGAAATTCTGGCGCGGCTCTCGGCGGCAAAGTCGCCCGCCATCATCGTCGATGTCGAGATCCGCCGTTACGGCGTCGAGGACCGTGTCGCGGAGCTGGCGCGCAGGCTGAAGCTGCCGGTCGTGACCACCTTCATGGGGCGCGGGCTTCTGGAAGACGCATCCGACGTGACCATCGGAACGTATCTGGGCGCGGCCGGCGAAGCCGGCATCACCCGGCTGGTGGAGGACGCCGACGCGCTGCTCCTGCTCGGCGTCATTGTCTCCGACACCAACTTTGCGCTTTCGCAACGCGTGCTCGATGCGCGCCGCACCATATTGGCCCTCGATCGCGAGGTGCGCATCGGCCATCACGTTTATCCCGACATGCCGCTCGATGCGCTGATCGATGCCTTGATCGCGCGCGCCCCGAAACGGGCAGGGCGCAAGACGCTCGCGCGCGCGCCCGTTGTATATCCGCGCCATCTTGCCGCCGACGGCGGCGCGATTGCGCCCTCCGACATCGCTTGCGCCATCAACGATCTGTTCGACCGTCACGGGCCGATGCCGATGACGGCCGATATCGGCGATTGCCTGTTCACCGCCATGGAGATCGAGAACTCGGCGCTGGCGGCGCCCGGCTATTATGCCGGCATGGGATTCGGCGTGCCGGCCGGCATCGGGGTAGCCGCGGCAACGGGACGGCGGCCGCTCATCCTGGTCGGCGACGGCGCTTTCCAGATGACCGGCTGGGAGCTCGGCAATTGCCGGCGCTACGGGCTCGATCCGATCGTGGTGCTGTTCAACAATTGCAGTTGGGAAATGCTGCGGGCGTTCCAGCCGGAGTCCGGATTCAACAATCTCGACGACTGGCATTTCGCCGACATCGCCCGCTCCATCGGCGGCCATGGCGAGCGCGTGACGACGCGACGCGAACTCGTCGCCGCGCTCGAGGCCGCGGTCGCGCGGCGCGGACAATTCTCGCTGATCGAGGTCATGCTGCCGCGCGGCGTCACCTCGAACACGCTGGCGCGCTTCGTCTCCGGCTTCAAGGCGGCACGCGAGAAGAAGGGCTAGCCGAAGGGACGCGCCATGACGCTTGCTCCCTTGTTGCATGCGACCCCGGCCATCCAGTGGCACGCTTTCGCGGCGATGGCCGCACTCGTGCTCGGCGTCGCGCAGTTTGCCTTGCCGAAGGGCACCGTTGCGCACCGGAGCATCGGCTGGCTCTGGGTCGCGCTCATGCTCGTGGTCAGCCTCAGCGCCTTCTCGATCCACCAGCTCCGGATTTGGGGCCCGTGGAGTCCCATTCATCTGCTGGCGATCTTCACGCTGGTCATGCTGCCAATCGGGGTCTGGCGCGCGCACCGGCACAATGTGCGGGCGCACCGGGCGACGATGATCGGCATTTATGTCGGCGGACTGGTCATTGCCGGCCTGTTCACGCTGGTGCCGGGCCGCATCATGCATGCCGTGGTGTTCGGCCCGTGAGCGTGGCCGCGGCGTCAGCCCGCCAGCGCCGCGCGCACCCCGTCGATCACATATTGCACCGCCAGCGCCGCGAGCAGCACGCCGAGCAGGCGGGACAATACGTTGCTGCCGGTATTGCCCAGGAGCCGCGCGATCGGCACCGACAGCAGGAACACCGCGTAACAGATCGCCAGCACCACCACGATGACGCCGAGCAGGGACGCCAGCAGCAGGGGACTGCCGGCGCTGCGGCCGGCGAGCAGGACGGTTGCGGTGATCGCGCCTGGGCCCGCCGTCAGCGGGATCGCGAGCGGGAAGGCGGCGATGTTGCGCACGCGCTCCTCGACCGCTTCCTCGGCCTCGCGCGACTGCCGGTTGGTGCGCACGCCCAGTACCATTTCCGAGGCGATCGAGAACAGCAGCAGCCCGCCGGCGATACGGAAGGCGGGCAAAGTGATCGAGAGCGTGCGCAAGAGCCAGTCGCCAATCAGCGCGCTGCCGGCCAGGATTGCGCCCGCGATCAGGGCGGCGCGCAGCGCCACGGTCCGGCGCGCCTGTTCCGGCAGGCCGACGGTGATGCCGAGAAAGCTCGGCACCAGGCCGACCGGGTCGACCACCACCAGGAGCGTGACGAAGGCGGCGATGAGGAATTCAAGCGGCATGCGGCCAGGATAGCGGGTCGTGCGGGTTGCGCAAAATGGCAGCGCTCCGCTTATCGCCGTTCGCGGATGGCGCGTCGCAGCCGGTTCGGCTAGAAAGCGGCGATCCAGAGGCACGGGCGCAAAAGCGATGATGACGGCGATCTCCTGGAGCGGCGGCAAGGACGGCTGGCTGGCGCTGCAGCGGGCGCGGGCGGCCGGCCACGACGTGCGCCACGCGCTGACGATGTTCGACGAAAGCGGCGAGCGGTCGCGCTCGCATGCGGTGCCGCCCGAGCTGATGGCGCTGCAATTGCGCGCGCTCGCGCTCGAGCCTGTCTCGGCGTCCGCGCCTTGGACCGGTTACGAAGACGCCCTCATCGCCGCGCTGCGCGGGCTTGCCGCGCGCGGCGTCACCGACGTGGTGTTCGGCGATATCGACATTGCCGCGCACCGCGCTTTCGAGGAGCGGGTGTGCGCCGCCGCCGGCCTCAAGGCGGTGCTGCCGCTATGGCAGCAAGAGCGGGCGGCGCTGGTGGCCGAGATGTTTGCCCGCGGCCTCAAGGCCATCGTGGTGACGACGGCCGACCGTTGTCTCGACGCCGGCTTTTGCGGCCGCTTTTTCGATCGCTCCTTCGTCGCGGCGCTGCCGGAGGGCGTCGACATCTGTGGCGAGAACGGCGAGTTCCACACCTTCGTCGTCGGCGGCGCCGGATTTGACGCCGATTTGCCGGTGGCGGCGAGCCCGGCTTATGGCCGGCCGGCGCAGTTCGAAGGCCGGGAGAGCGGCTATCATTTCGCCCCGCTAAGGCTGCGCAAAACCGCCGCCGCCTGAGGTGCCGGTGGCTTGGGTTCGGGGCGCCGCCTCCGGCGGGCTTTGGCGTCGGTAAAATTGGGGAAGCAGCGGGCTTAGCCAACCGCGCCCGCCAGTGTGCCGCGGCTGTGGTATAAGATATTGAAAATACGCCAATAATCACTACCTAAATCCGGCCGGTCCCGGTGGCAAAACGCCGGTGAATCGGCTACAAAAATCAGTCACGACTCCAGCGTTCCAGGAACCGTTCTTTGGCCGACAACGAAACTCCGAAATCGGGGGGCGACAACCCCTCCGACGTGCGTCCTGTCTCGATTACCGAAGAGATGAAGCGCAGCTATCTCGATTACGCCATGAGCGTGATCGTGTCGCGCGCATTGCCCGATGTGCGCGACGGCTTGAAGCCGGTGCATCGGCGCATCCTCTATTCGATGCACGAGCAGGGCCATACGCCCGACAAGAAATACGTCAAATCGGCGCGCGTGGTCGGCGACGTGATGGGTAAATATCACCCGCACGGCGACCAGGCGATCTACGACGCGCTGGTGCGCATGGCGCAGGATTTCTCCATGCGCCTGATGCTGATCGACGGGCAGGGCAATTTCGGCTCGGTCGACGGCGATCCGCCGGCGGCCATGCGTTACACCGAGTGCCGCCTCGACAAGGCGGCGATGGCGCTGCTCGAAGACATCGACCAGGACACGGTCGATTTCCAGCCGAACTACGACGGCAACGAGCAAGAGCCGGCGGTGTTGCCGGCCCGTTTTCCCAATCTCCTGGTCAATGGTGCCGGCGGCATCGCTGTCGGCATGGCGACCAATATCCCGCCGCATAATTTGGGCGAGGTGATCGACGCCTGCACCGCGCTGATCGACGATCCGGCGATCTCGCTCGACGACCTCATCAATATCGTGCCGGGCCCGGATTTCCCGACGGGCGGCATTATTCTCGGCCGCGCCGGTATCCGCAGCGCCTACACGACCGGACGCGGCTCCATCGTGATGCGCGGCAAGGTCGCCTTCGAGACCATCCGCAAGGAACGCGAGGCCATCGTCGTCAGCGAGATTCCCTATCAGGTGAACAAGGCCAACATGGTCGAGCGCATCGCCGAACTGGTGCGCGACAAGAAGATCGACGGCATCTCCGACCTGCGCGACGAGTCCGACCGCGATGGCTATCGCGTGGTGATCGAGCTCAAGCGCGACGCCGAACGCGACGTGGTCTTGAACCAGCTCTACCGCTTCACCCCGCTGCAGACCTCGTTCGGCGCCAATATGGTGGCGCTCGACGGCGGCCGGCCGCTGGTGATGACGCTGCGCGACATGCTTTCCGCCTTCATCGCCTTCCGCGAGGAAGTCGTGCAGCGGCGCACCAAGTTCCTGCTCGGCAAGGCGCGCGACCGCGCCCATGTGCTGGTCGGTCTCGCCATCGCGGTCGCCAATATCGACGAAGTGATCCGGCTGATCCGCGCCTCGCGCGACGCCAACGAGGCGCGCGAAGCCTTGATGGCGCGCGACTGGCCGGCCAAGGACATGCTCGCCATGGTGACGCTGATCGACGATCCGCGTCATCGTGTATCGGAGGATGGCACCATCCGGCTGTCGGCCGAGCAGGCCAAGGCGATCCTCGATTTGCGCCTGCAACGCCTCACCGCGCTCGGCCGCGACGAAATCAAGGACGAGCTCGACAAGCTCGCCGCCGAGATCGCCGACTATCTCGACATCCTGCGCTCGCGCGCGCGCATCCAGTCGATCATCAAGGCCGAGATGGCTGAGGTGAGGCAGCAGTTCGCCACGCCGCGCCGCACCGAGATCGTCGAGCAGGAGGCCGAGGTCGAGGACGAGGACCTGATCCAGCGCGAGGACATGGTCATCACCGTCTCGCACCTGGGTTACATCAAGCGCGTGCCGCTCTCGACCTACCGCGCGCAGCGCCGCGGCGGCAAGGGCCGTTCCGGCATGCAGACGCGCGAGGAGGATTTCGTCTCGCGCCTGTTCGTGGCCTCCACGCATGCGCCGGTGTTGTTCTTCTCCTCACGCGGACAGGTCTACAAAGAGAAAGTGTGGCGGCTGCCGCTGGCGGCGCCGCAGGCGCGCGGCAAGGCGCTCATCAACATCCTGCCGCTCGATCCGGGCGAGACCATCACCACCATCATGCCGCTGCCCGAGGACGAAGCGACCTGGGCCGATCTCGACGTGATGTTCGCGACCACCAAGGGCACGGTCCGCCGCAACAAGCTCTCCGACTTCGTCGAGGTGCGCCGCTCCGGCATTATCGCGATGAAGCTCGCGGAGGGCGAAGCCATCGTCGACGTACAGATCTGCACCGAGAAGGACGACGTGCTGCTCACCTCGGCCGGTGGCCAGTGCATCCGCTTCCCGGTGCCGGAAGTGCGCGTGTTCACCGGCCGCACCTCGATGGGCGTACGCGGCATCGCGCTCGAGAAGGACGACAAGGTGATCTCGCTCTCGATCCTGCGCCATCTCGAGGTAACAGCGGAGGAACGCGCGGCTTATCTCAAGCGCGCCAGCGCCATCCGGCGCGGCACCGCCGAGGAAGAGCAGGCGGCGCCCGAGGCGGAAGAAGCGCACGAGAACGGCGAGAATGGCGCGACCGGCGCCATCGAACTCGGCGAGCAGCGCTATGTCGAACTCTCGGCGGCCGAGCAATTCGTGCTCACCATCTCCGAGCGCGGTTTCGGCAAGCGCTCATCGTCGTTCGAGTACCGCACCACCGGCCGCGGCGGCAAAGGCATTGTCGCGATGTCGCTGACCAAGAAGACCGGCCGCATCGTCGGCTCGTTCCCGATCGAGGAAGGTGACCAGATCATGCTGGTCACCGACGCGGGCAAGCTGATCCGCACGCCGGTCGCAGGCATCCGCATCGCCGGGCGCTCGACGCAAGGCGTGATCGTGCTCGACACCGCCGACGACGAACGCGTGGTGTCGGTCGAGCGGCTGTTGTCGGAGGAAGAGGGGGAGTAGAGGATCGATGGTTGTCATGGCCGGGCTTGTCCCGGCCATCGCGCCTAGGCGGGCGCCGTGCCATCCTAAGCGAGGGTCACCGGGACAAGCCCGGTGACGACAAGGCGAGAGACAGCCGGACGAAGCCATGAACTACCAGCTCTTCACCGCTTTTCTGCTCATCACCGTGGTGCTGTTCCTCACCCCCGGGCCGATCGTCACATTGATCGTGACCACGGCGGCGCGGCAGGGCACGCGCGCGGCGCTGTTGACGGTGGCTGGTGCCAGCTCCGGCAATGCGGTGCTGGTGGCGCTCATTGCCTTCGGGCTCGGGTGGATTCTGAAGACATCGGCGGAAGTCTTTGACGCGCTGCGCTGGGTGGGCGCGGCCTATCTGATCTGGCTCGGCATCCAGGCCTGGCGGCATGCCGGCAGCGCGGCTTTGGCGGTGGCGCCGGCCGGCCATGTGCATGCCCGGCGCGGCTTCATCGTCGCCCTGACCAACCCCAAAACGATCGCCTTCTTCACGGCGTTCCTGCCGCAGTTCATCGATCCGACGCTGCCGGTCGAGCGGCAGCTCCTGGTGATGTGCGTCTGCTCGGTCACGCTCGGCGGCATCCTCGATGCCGGCTGGGCCGTGGCCGCCGGCCTCGGCCGCGCCTGGTTCTTGAAGCCCAAGCACAACAAGCTGCTCGGGCGGCTGTCGGCCTTCGCCCTGATCGGCGGCGGCATCTGGCTGTCGCTCGCGCGCCGCCCGGGCTGAGGCTCGCGTCGCCTCAGTCGCCGTTCAGGTGCAGGTTCTGCACGATCGGTCCCCACTTGGCCCGTTCCGACTTGATGTAATCGGCAAGCTCCTGCGGCGTCCCGCCAAGCCCGGTGGCGCCGAGCTTATCGAGCGTGCCTTGCACCGCCGCCGATTTCAGCGCCTTGTTGGTCGCTGCGTTGAGCTTGGCGAGGATGGGCGCAGGCGTGCCTTTCGGCGCGAGCAGGGCGGTCCAGGCGCCGCTGGTGAGCTGCGGATAGCCTTGCTCGGCCATGGTGGGGACGTCCGGCATGCCGGCCGCGCGCGTCTTGGCGCCGATCGCGAGCGCGCGCACCTTGCCGGCGCGCACCAGCGGCAGCGAGGTGCCGAGGGTGTCGAACGTCAATTGAGTTTCACCCGCCATCACCGCATTCAGCGCCAGGTGTCCACCCTTGTAGGGGACGTGCACGATATTGGTGCCGGTGATGCTCTTGAACAGTTCGGCCGTGAGGTGCGGCAGGGTACCGATGCCGCCGGTGGAATAGTTGAGCTTGCCGGGATGGGCCTTGGCATAGGCGACGAGCTCGGCCACCGATTTGACCGGCAGTTTCGGATCGACAACCAGCACCTGCGGCGTTTCGGTGACCAGCGCAATCGGCGCGAAGCTCGATGCATCGTAACCGGCCTTGGCATGAAGCATGGGGCTGAGCACCAGCCCGCTCACCGAGGTGACGTGCAGGGTATAGCCGTCCGGCTCGGCCTCGGCCGCCGCCTTGGATCCGATGATGTTGCCGGCACCGGGCTTGTTTTCGACGATGACGTTCTGGCCCAGTTCGGCCGGCAGCGCATTCGTCAACAGCCGTGCCATGGTGTCGACCGGGCCGCCGGGCGGCGTCGGCACGATCACGCGGATAGGACGGCTCGGATAATCGTCGGCAAAGGCGGGTGTAACGGCGGGCGCCGCGGCGCAAAACAACGCCACGGCCGCAATGACGATACGGCGCATGTCTCCTCCTGCACGGGATCTTGTTTGTCCCTGGCTCCGAGACTACCGCTGCGCCGTCGGTTCGGTAAGCCCCCTTTGGCGCGGAGGCGGCGAAGCGGTCTTGCGGGGCGCAAAGGGCCGGGCTAGACGAGGCGCCATGCGGATCGCCCTTTATGCCGGGTCGTTCGACCCCGTCACCAACGGACATATCGACGTGGTGCGCCACGCCGCCCGACTCGCCGACCGGCTGGTGCTGGCGATTGGCGTGCATCCGGGCAAGGCGCCGCTGTTCTCGGCCGAGGAACGGCTCGCGATGCTGGAAGAGACCTGCGGCCCGCTCGTCCGCGCGGCCGATTGCGAGCTCGCCTGCATCACCTTCGACGATCTGGTGATTGAGGCGGCGCGCCGGCTGAAGGCCGACATGCTGATCCGGGGCCTGCGCGACGGCACCGACCTCGATTACGAGATGCAGATGGCGGGCATGAACGAGACCATGGCGCCCGAGGTGCTGACGGTATTCCTGCCGGCCTCGCCGATGGTGCGCCCGATCACCGCCACATTGGTGCGTCAGATCGCCGGCATGGGCGGCGACGTCTCCGCCTTCGTGCCGGCCTCGGTGGCGGCGCGCCTGAAGAAGAAATTCGCGCGCCCGGCCGGCGCCTGATTTTGCTCCAACCCGAGGACATTCATGAAAAGCCGCCGCTTCGCCCTCGCGCTCG
>DASZQT010000329.1:0-7874 GCA_035549515.1 Pseudolabrys sp.
AATTATCCCTTGCAGGCGAGCGTGCTGGGCGACGCCAAGGCGGTGCTGTCGGCGATGCTGGCGCGGGCGGATCGGGCAAGCGTCAGCCGGCGCGCGGAGTGGATCAAGGAAATCGCCGGCCTGCGCGCCGAATGGTACGCGAAATACACCCCGATGCTGGAATCCGATCAGGTGCCGATCCATCCGGCGCGCATCTGCGGCGAACTCACCCGGCACATGCCCGAGGATGCCATCGTCGTGGTCGACACCGGCCATGCCGGCATGTGGATGGGTGGGCTGTACGACCTGCGCGTTCCGACGCAAAGCTATATGCGCAGCGCCGGCCATCTCGGCTGGGCCTTTCCGGCCGGCATCGGCGCGAAAGCCGCCTGCCCCGAGCGCCCGGTAGTGGTGTTCACCGGCGATGCCGGCTTCTGGTATCACATCGGCGAGATCGAGACCGCGGTGCGCTGGAACATCGCCTCGGTCACGGTGGTCAACAACAATGGCGGCGGCAACCAGAGTAAGCGCGGTTTCGACCGCGTCTATGGCGGCGGGACCGACAACCGCTCGCGCGAATTGTGGACCTACCGGCCGATGAACTTCGCCAAGATCGCGGAGGACATCGGCGCGCTCGGCATCCGCGTCGAACGCGCCGCCGATCTCGCGCCGGCGCTGGCGCGCGCGCTCGCCGCCAAGCGGCCGGCCATCATCGACGTCGCCACCGACATCGAGGCGCTAGCGCCGACCGCGGTCAGCTAGAGCGCGTCCCTCTGCGATGGAATCAGGGTCGTCATTGCGAGGAGCCCTGTAAGGGCGACGAAGCAATCCAGTCTTGAGCATTTGACTTCTGGATTGCTTCGCCCGCGCTTCGCTCGGGCTCGCAATGACCGATCAAGCGGGCTGAAAGGCGTTCAAACTCACCCTTCCCCAATCTCCTTCAAAATCTCCGCTGTATGCTCGCCGAGCAGTGGGGCCGGATGTTCGCTCGCCGCCTTCCAGCCGTCCATGACGATGGGCGTGCGCACGCCCGGAATGCTGCCGCCTTTGGCGGCCGCGCTCGGCAGCGTGAGCTTCATGCCGCGGTGGACCACTTGCGGGTCCTCGAACACCTGCTCGACATCGTTGATCGGTCCGGCCGGCACCCCTTGCGCTTCGAGCTTCTCGAGCAATTCGTCACGCTTCATCTTGGATGTCAGCGCCGACAATTTGCCGATCAGTTCCTCGCGGTGCTTCAGGCGGCCGATATTGTTTTTGTATTCCGGGTCCTGCGCGAGTTCGGGCGCGCCCAGCACATTGCAGAATTTCACATATTGCCCGTCGTTGCCGGTGGCGACGATGGCGTAGCCGTCGGCCACGGGGAACACCTGATAGGGCACGATATTGGCGTGCGCATTGCCGATGCGCTTCGGCACCTTGCCCGACACCAGATAATTGAGCGCCTGGTTCGACAAAACGCCGACGGTCGAATCGACCAGCGCGGTGTCGATGAAGCAGCCCTTGCCGGTCGTCTCGCGCTCGTGCAGCGCGGCCAGAATGCCGACCACCGAATAGCAGCCGGTGAAAATGTCCGACATCGGAATGCCGATGCGGGTCGGCTCGCCATCGGGCGTGCCGGTTAAGTCCATCACGCCCGCCATGCCTTGCGCCATCAAGTCGTAGCCGGCGCGCTTGGCATAGGGTCCGTCCTGGCCGAAGCCGGTGACCGAGCAATAGATCAGGCGCGGACATTCGTCCTTCAGGCTCGCATAATCGAGTCCGAACTTGGCGAGCCCGCCGACCTTGAAGTTCTCGATCAGCACATCCGAACGCGCGGCCAGCTTGCGCACCAGCCGGCGGCCCTCGTCGCTTTCGAAGTCGAGCTCGATCGAGCGCTTGCCGCGGTTGGCGGCATGAAAATAGGCCGAACCGATCGGCTTGCCGTCGACTCCTTCGACGAAAGGAGGTCCCCAGGCGCGGGTGTCGTCGCCGGCGCCCTTGCGCTCGACCTTGATCACGTCGGCGCCGAGATCGGCCAGCATTTGCCCTGCCCAGGGGCCCGCCAGGATGCGGGCAAGTTCGAGGACGCGGACACCCGCCAACGGCTTCGGCATATCGGTGGAACTCCCCAGCAGCATAGGAACGGAAACGGCCGCCGGGTTATAAAACCAAGCCCCGGCGCTGACCAGAGCGTGAATAGACCATTGTCGGCATGGGGTTGCGGCGTCATCGCCCATTGGGCTATGGCGTCGGACCGCTCCGGTCGCTAATGTCCAGCGGGGGCCACGGAATTCGGATTTCGGCGGTCGTGCCGGCCGTCGTTCAAGAACGGCGAAAATTTCGCTGTCAGAAAAGCCAATGGAGGAACGCGAAATGAGGAAGCTATCGACTGTTCTCGCCGGCGCTGTCGCGGCCATCGTGCTGTCGGCGTCCGCCCAGGCGCAGATGACGATGAAGGCCTCGCACCAATTCCCGGGCGGCAAGGGCGACGTCCGTGACGACATGGTGCAGATGATTGCCAAGGATGTCGGCGCCGCCAATGTCGGCCTCAACATTCAGGTTTATCCGGGCGCCTCGCTGTTCAAGCCGAACGACCAGTGGAACGCCATGGTCAACGGCCAGCTCGACATCACGCTGTTCCCGCTCGACTACGCCAGCGGCAAGGTTCCGGCCTTCAGCGCCACGCTGATGCCCGGCCTGATCCGCAGCCAGGAACGCGCCAAGCGCATCAACAATTCGCAATTCATGAAAGACATTCGCGCCGAGATCGAGAAGCACGGCGTGATGGTGCTGTCGGATGCCTGGTTCGCCGGCGGCATGGCGGCCAAGGGCAAGTGCCTGGTGCATCCGAATGACCTCAAGGGCTTGAAGTTCCGCGCCGCCGGTCCGACCTTCGCGGCGATGTGGGAAGCGGCCGGCGCCTCGATCGTCAGCCCGCCCTCGAACGAAATTTACAATGCGTTCCAGAGCGGCGTCGTCCACGCCACCGACACCAGCCTCGGCACCTTCCAGTCGATGCGTCTCTATGAAGTCGCCGACTGCCTGACCGCGCCGGGCGATAACGCGCTTTGGTTCATGTACGAGCCGGTGCTGATGTCGAAGAAGAGCTTCGCCAAGCTCAACAAGCAGCAGCAGGACGCGGTGATCGCCGCCGGCAAGAAGGCGCAGGCCTATTATGAGGGCAAGGCCGACGCGGTGAACAAGGCCGCGATCAAGGCCTTCGAAGACCACAAGGACAAGGTGGTGACGCTGAGCGATGCCGATTATGAGGCTTGGCTCGAGGTCGCCAAGAAAAGCTCCTATGCCCGCTTCGCCAAGGACGTGCCGAACGGCCAGAAGCTGATCGACGAGGCATTGGCGGTCAAGTAAGACCATCGCGACGGCCGGCCGGCGGGCTCTGCTCGCCGGCCGTTCGAGTTTGACGGGGAACTCAGCTCATCAATCGTCATTCCAGGACGCCGCCATAAGCGCGTTTCCGCGCGTCTTCGACGCGCTACGGCGGCGGGCCCGGAATCCATACGCCACAGCGCTGAGGTTAAGGATTCCGGGTTCGCGGTTTGCGGCCGTGCCCCGGAATGACTGGGAAAGAATCATGGACGCCTATATCGGGGCCGTTAATTTCCTGTCACGCGTGACGGGCGTGGTGGCGGCGCTACTCATCGGCCTCGCGGTGCTTGTCATCTGCGACATCGTGGTCGAGCGCTATATCCTGAACCTGACGACGATCTGGCAGATCGACGTCGTCACCTACGCCATCGTCGGCGCGACCTTCATCGGCAGCCCCTATGTGCTGATGACGCGCGGCCATGTGAACGTAGAAATCCTGCCGCTGCATATCGGTCCGCGCACGCGCTACTGGCTGGCGCTGATCACGGCGCTGTTCGCGCTGTCGTTCTGCGTGGTGCTGTTCGTGCTCTGCACGCAATATTGGTATCAGTCCTATGCCGAGGGCTGGAAATCGAACACGGTCTGGCGCGCGCGGCTTTGGTTTCCTTACCTGTCGATGCCGATCGGGCTCGGCCTGCTGGTGCTGCAATACATCGCGGATTTTCTGTGCGTGGCGACCGGGCGCACGCCGCCCTTCGGCATCAAGCCGGCGGAAGACGCCGAGGAGCTCTTGCGCGCGCAGGCCAGAGAGGCGCTGGGGGACGCGTCATGAGCCCGACCACCGAAGGCGCCATCGTTCTCGTCATTACCCTGCTGATGCTGCTGTCCGGCATTCCGGTCGCCTTCGGCCTGGGCGCCATCGCGGTGGCATTCCTGGTGATTTTCCAGGGTTTCGACAGCCTGCATGTGGTGGCCGAGACGTTCTGGTCGGGCCTCGACGACTTCACCCTCGTTGCGATCCCGATGTTCGTCATGATGGGCGCGGCCATCGGCTCCTCGCCCGCCGGCAAGGACTTGTACGAAGCGCTCGACCGCTGGCTCTACCGACTGCCGGGCGGGTTGGTGGTGTCGAACCTCGGTGCCTGCGCGATCTTCGCCGCGCTCACTGGCTCCTCGCCGGCCTGCTGCGCGGCGATCGGGCGCATGGGCATTCCGGAGATGCGCCGGCGCGGCTACCCGGACGAAGTCGCGACCGGCTCGATCTGCGCCGGCGGCACGCTCGGCATCCTCATCCCGCCGTCGGTTACCTTCATCTTGTACGGCATCGCGACCGAGACCTCGATCGGCCGCCTGTTCATCGCGGGCGTGATGCCGGGCCTGATGCTCACCGCCATGTTCATCGCCTGGACGGTCTACAAAATCTGGAAGAGCGGCTTCCGCTCGCACGAAGCCGGCTTCCGTTACACGTGGAAAGAGAAGTTCTCGTCGGTGCCTAAGATCGCGCCGTTCCTGCTGATCGTGTTTGGCGTGATGTACACGCTCTATGGCGGGGTGGCGACGCCGTCGGAAGCGGCCGGCGTGGGCGCCGCGCTCTGCCTCATCCTGGCAGTCGTGATTTACCGGCTGTGGCGGCCCGCGCAGATCTGGCACATCCTGCGCGATACCATGCGCGAGTCGGTGATGATCCTGACCATCATCGCCGCCGCGGTGCTGTTCGGCTACATGCTGACTTCGCTCTACCTCACCCAGACACTGGCGCAGGGCATCGCGGACCTGCACGCCAACAAATGGGTGCTGATGTTCCTGATCAATATTTTCCTGTTGGTTTCCGGCTTTTTCATCCCACCGGCCGCGATCATCCTGATGACCTCGCCCATCCTGCTGCCCATCATTACGGCGGCCGGGTTCGATCCGGTGTGGTTCGGCGTGATCCTGACCATCAATATGGAGATCGGGCTGATCCACCCGCCGGTCGGGTTGAATATCTACATCGTCAACGCGATCGCGCCCGACGTACCTGTCACAAAAGTGATGTGGGGGACATTGCCCTACGTCATATGTATGATGTTGGCGATCGTGATCTTGTGCTTCTTTCCCGAGATCGCCACCTGGCTGCCGAACACCTTGATGGGCCCCGGCAAATAGCGGCCGACCGCCGTGGCCCCGTTCGGTCGCATCGCACTGCGGCCGCGGGGTAGCGGGCATGAACACCTCGTTTTTCGGCGAGCTGTTGCAGACGATTTCGGACCGTGGGCGCGCGCTGATCGATCGCGCGCGCGAGCGGCGCGGCGCCGATGCAACCCGCTCCGAAAGCCTGCTCGAACTGTGCGAGGACCTGCTGTCGGGGCGCGGCGAAGCCTCCGGCGTGGCGCTGGCGCGCGAGATCCTCGGGCGCTATGGCGAATTGACCACCGGCCCGCGCATCGCCTTTTTCGAGGCGCTCAGCCATCGCTTCGGTACCGATCCGGCGCGCCTGCAAGCGGCGATTACAGCTTGGCAGGCCAATCCATCCGACCACACCGCGGCCGACGTGCACGCCGCCTCCGAGCCGCGGCGGCAGGAACTGTTCCGCCGGCTCAATCTCGCCCCCGGCGGCACCAAGGCGCTGGTGCGCATGCGCGAGCAATTGATGGACGCGCTCGAACGCCGCGTCGACGATCTCGGGGCGGTCGATGCCGATTTCGTGCATCTGTTCTCGTCCTGGTTCAACCGCGGCTTTTTGGTCTTGCGCCATATCGACTGGTCGACGCCGGCCAATGTGCTGGAAAAGATCATCCGCTACGAAGCGGTGCACGAGATTCGCGATTGGGACGAATTGCGCCGGCGCATCGACCGGCCCGACCGGCGCTGCTACGCCTTCTTTCATCCGGCGCTGGTCGACGATCCGCTGATCTTTGTCGAGGTCGCGCTCACGCGCGACATCCCGGGCGCGATCGCGCCGATCCTCAGTCCCGAGCGCGAAACGATCGAGCCGGACAAGATGCGCACGGCGGTGTTCTATTCGATCTCGAACTGCCAGCGCGGGCTCGCCGGCGTGTCGTTCGGCAATTTCCTGATCAAACAGGTGGTCGAGGAAATCAGCCGCGAATTGCCCAAGCTCGCGACCTTCGTCACGCTCTCGCCGGTGCCGGGCTTTGCCGGCTGGCTCACGCGCGAGCGCGCCGAGCCCGCTTCGCCCGCGCTCTCGGCCGCGGACAAGGCGGTGCTGAGCGCGCTCGACGATCCGGGCTGGCGCTTTGATGCCGAGATGGTCGAGCGCGTGAAGGATCCGCTGCTGCGCGCCGCCGCCTGGTATTTCCTGCGCGCGCGCAACGGACGCGGCACGCCGGTCGATCCCGTCGCGCGCTTCCACCTCGGCAATGGCGCGCGGCTCGAACGCATCAACTGGCTCGGCGATACGTCCGACCGGGCGATGGCGCAGGCGCACGGGCTGATGGTGAACTACCAGTACGATCTCGACGAGATCGAGAAGAACCACGAGGCCTATGCCGAGCAGCGCACCGTGGTCGCCGCGAGCGGCGTGCAGCGCCTGCTGCGCGCCCCGATGGAACTGGTGCCGGCGACGCGGTGATTTTCCCTCTCCCCGTTCTTACGGGGAGAGGGTGTCTCGCAGCCGCAGGCTGCGAGACGGGTGAGGGGCAAATCGTGCGGGGGCCCGACCAGAAGAGCGTCAGGTTGGAACGTGGTCTGCGTCGGCGATCAACCGAAGCCGAAAAGGCTTTATGGTATGCGCTGCGGGATCGGCGGCTTTGTGGATTCAAATTCGTGCGGCAAGAGGCAATTGGGCCGTTTATCGTCGACTTTGTCTGTCGCGACCGAATGCTAATCATTGAAGTTGACGGCGGTCAGCATTCGGAAAATGCAAATGATCAAAGGCGTGATGCGATCCTCAAGGCCAGTGGCTACACAGTTCTGAGATTTTGGAATTCCGACGTGATGAAGAACAAGGATGGGGTTCTTCAGACTATCGCGTATGGACTTGGTGCGTCGGAGACTTAGAATTCGTCCCTCACCCGGCCTCGCTTCGCTCGGCCACCCTCTCCCCGCTATGCGGGGAGAGGGGAAGCGGCTACGACTTCCCATACACCGGCACGATGGCCCCGCGCGTCACGCGATTGTCGGGCGAGGCCAGAAACAGAATCGTTTCCGTCACTTCCTCGACCTTGGGCCAGGCGTCGAAATTCGCTTTCGGCATGGCGGCGCGATTGGCCGGCGTATCCATGATCGAGGGCGCCACGGCATTGACCAGAATGCCGTCCTTGGCGACTTCCTCGGCGAGCGCGACCGTGAGCGCCGCGACGCCTGTTTTCGCAATCGTGTAAGCGCCCATTCCCGCGCCCGAGCGCCATTCGAGGGCCGGGCGGGCCGCGACATTGACGATGCGGCCACCCTGTCCGCCCTTGAGCATGCCGTTCACCGCCGCGCGGCAGCACAAGAAACAGGAGACCAGATTGCCGTCGAGCTGCGCCATCAGCGCGTGCTTGTCGGTGTCCGCGACCTCGCCGGCCGCGAAGCCGCCGGCGATGTGGATCGAGGCCCACAGCGGGATTCCATCATAGACTCGCGCCACCATCGCCTCGTCGGCGAGG